>JAILFM010000104.1 GCA_024697575.1 Clostridiales bacterium | reverse complement strand
CACAACCGAGAACAGAACATCACCAAGCTCATCGGCTGTTCTTTGTTTATCACCTGTGAGCGCAGCTTCTTTAAGTTCTTCGACTTCTTCACTTATTTTTGAATAAGCGCCTTCAACACTGTCCCAATCAAAACCGATATCAGCCGCTTTTTTCTGTATTTTAGTCGCTCGCATCAAAGCCGGCAGTTCTTTAGGTACACTGTTTATCGATTCGGAAACGGTCTTATAGCCCTTGGTCTGCATTTTTATCTTTTCCCAGTTACCGAGAGCCTGAGCAGTATTATCAGCCTTAAGCTCGCCGAAAACATGAGGATGCCTGATTATAAGCTTTTTGCATATTCCGTCACACACATCTTCAATACTGAACGAAGATTTTTCAGCTTCAAACTGAGCGTGCATAACAACCTGCATAAGTAAATCGCCAAGCTCTTCAAGAAGAAGACCGGTATCCTTTTTATTGATGGCTTCAATAACTTCGTAGGTTTCTTCAATCAAATTTTTTTTAATGGATTCATGAGTCTGCTCCGCATCCCACGGACAGCCGCCCGGTTGCCTGAGCAAAGAAATAATTCTTACTAAATCCCCGAAATTATAACAGCTTTTTAACTCAAAGTCAATCATAAAAGCAAACCTTAAATCTTCATTGCAACTTCATAAGCACGCCAGATAACAGAGCGAAGATTTCCTATTGCAAGACAATCACCGACAAGGTAAACATTTTTGCCGCCCTTTGCAAGCGGAGCCGGTCTGTAACCGACACAGCTGATTACACTGTCACAAGGAACATTTAATTCTTTGCCGTCTTTGCCTTTACATGTAATCGAGCCGTCATTAACAGAAGTCAACGAAGTTTCAAGATACACGGGAACATTGTTAAGGGCGAACCATTCTCTGAGATAAGATGAATTGGCAAGACATACACCCTTTTGACTGACGATATCGTCCTTCATTTCGACAATCAGCGGCTTTTTGCCCTGAAGAGCGAGTTCATAGGCAATTTCACAACCGGTTAAGCCGCCGCCGACAACCGCGACAGTTTCGCCGACTTCTTTTTCGCCGTTGAGGAATTCGCAACCCTCAACCATTTTCTCATATCCGGGAGTTTTTCTGAGAAGAACCGGAGTTGAACCGGTTGCAATGATAACAGGCTCATTACCGAAAGAGGAAATATCTTTGACCTCGTCATTGAACTTAACTTCAATTTCAAGCTCTCTAATCTGAAGTCTATACCATTCAAGAAGGTCGCGAAGCTTGCCTTTGTAGCTTTCTGCGCTTGCGGGAATAAAAGTTCCGCCGAGAATATCACTCTTTTCATGTATAACGGGATTGTGGCCGCGAAGTTTAAGGACTCTCGCAGATTCCATACCGCCGATACCGCCGCCGACGATATGTACGGTTTTCGGATTGTTTGTCTTTACGATTTTATGCTTATTCCACTGCATAACCTCGGCATTAACAGCGCAGCGGGCAAGATGCGTGCTGTCAGACAAATCCTGATCGTTGGGAACACCTTTATAGTGGCACATATTGAAGCAACCGTTGTGGCAAAGAATACAGGGTCTTATTTCTTTTTCTTTGCCGTTCATAAGCTTTGTTATCCATTCCTGGTCGGCAAGGAAAGGACGGGCAAAACCGGCGCCGTCAATCTTTCCTTCGGCGATTGACTGAGCCGCAACAACAGGATCAAGGCGGCCGGCGCAAACAACAGGTTTATCGGTAAACTGCCTGATATGTTCAACATCTTCAAGGTTACAGTTTTCAGGCATATATACCGGAGGATGAGCCCAATACCATGCGTCATAAGTTCCGTTATCACAGTTAAACATATCATAACCGGCATCGGAAAGATATTTGATGGCTTTTTCGCTCTCTTCCATATCGCGTCCGACTTCGGTATATTCTTCACCGGGGAGCGCGCCCTGACGCATACCCTTGGTTTTTGAAACAACGCTGTAGCGAAGAGAAACGGGAAAATCATCGCCGCACTCTTTTTTGATAGCCTTGACAATATCAACGGCAAAACGATAACGGTTCTCAAATGATCCGCCGTATTCGTCGGTTCTCTTGTTAACATATTTAAGAGCAAACTGATCAAGAAGATAACCCTCATGAACAGCATGAATTTCAACGCCGTCAACACCGGCTTCCTTAAGCTTACGCGAAGAAACGGCGAACGCCTCAACAAATCTGTTAATTTCAGCTTTGGTTATCTCTCTTGACGGCAGTTTATCGGACCATCTGTTTTCGGAGGGAGAAGCGGACGCAGTAATTTTATCAAGGTTCATAACGGGCTTACTCAGAACATTAAGAACAGGGTTATTATAAAGCTTTTCCATCATGGAGCTGACGGTAAAGGAGCGCCCGAAACCCGCGGTAAGCTGAACAAAAAGCTTTGCGCCTGTCTTATGGAACTCAGGCATCCATTTTGCAAGGTCTTTATACATTTTGTTGTTTTTGTCAATCCACTGACCGAGAATAGGATTATAGACCGGTTGACAACCCGGTAAAACAAGACCGCAGTTGTTTTTTGCAACTTCCATAATAAACCTTGCGCCGGCTTTATCAAAATGATTAATCTCCATCCAGCCGAAAAGGTCGGTACCGCCCATACTTGTAAGAACAAAGCGATTCTTGATTTCACAGTTGCCGATTTTCCAGGGAGTAAACAAAGGCTGCAGCTTAGTATCCATAAAATTCCTCCAAAAACACACATAATGTGCTGATTTATGGATAGATACTAACACAAAATATTGTAAAAATAAACATTAAATTCAATATTTTTTAATATTTGAACATATATTGACATTTATTCCCAAAATTTGTATCATTAACTTCAGTTTAAATCCGGGAAATACCGGAAAAATATATCTATCGGACGGTAACAAAATGAATAACGGTTTTTTTGCCCTTGCTGCCAGAATGAAATATATTAACCGGTGGGCGCTTATGAGAAACGTTCACGCTGAAAATCTTGCCGAACACAGCTTTGACGTAGCCGTTATTTCACACGCCCTGGTTACTATTGCCAATGTAAGATTCAAAAAAAACTTAAACAGTGAAAAAGCCGCTCTGCTCGGACTGTTTCACGATATGCCCGAAACTTTAACCGGCGATTTACCGACACCTGTAAAATACTATTCTCCGGATGTCCGCAGCGCATACCAAACGGTTGAAGAAAACGCCTGCAAGAAAATAATTTCAATGCTTCCCGAAGATTTAAGAAAAGAATACGAATTTGCGTTTGAAATCAATGAAGAAAACGCGGAAATTAAAAAGTATGTTAAAGCGGCTGACAAAATAAGCGCACTGATAAAGTGTTTTGAAGAACAGAAAGCAGGCAACAGTGAATTCAATTTCGCCGCGACCGAAACAGAAAAAACCATAAGAAACATGAATATGCCCGAAGCGGAAATATTCATTGACGAGTTTTTGCCGTCATACCTGCTCTCACTTGATGAATTGGGATAAAGATATGTATTTTTCAAACGAAGATTTCATAAATGAGCTTGACTCTTTCTTTGCGAAGGAAGATATGCCGGGCGCTGAAAAGTGCTTGTTAAGGTGGAAAGGTATTGCTGAAAGAGGCGGAAATACAGGCGCTGTAATAACCGTTCTGAATGAATCTGTCGGATTTTACAGGAATACAGGAGATAAAGAAAAAGCTCTTTCCGCTGTAAATGAAATTAATGAATATATCCGGATATACAAAGGTTTAAACGAGAGAAAATACGCTGTTATACTCATCAACTGCGCCACAACGCTTTCATCATTCGGAGAAAACGAAAAGGCGTTATTATACTATAACAAAGCGGAAAAGATATTAAATAACAGTAAAGATTCTGATTTTCAGGTAATCGCTTCATTCTGTAACAACAAAGCGCTTTGCCTTCAAAAGCTGAAAAAATATGATGAAGCAAAAAAGCTTTTTGAAAAAGCGCTAAGTATTGACAGGGATAATGACGGCCTCATACTTGAATATGCGGTAACATGCGTTAATATCGCCTGCCTTTATGAAGAAATGGAATATGATTTCACGGAAATTGAAAAAATGCTTGATGCCGCAATGTCAGTATTAAAAAACAAAAGAAATTTTTCATTGGCAAAATATGCATTCACATGCAGAAAATGCGCACCGGCGTACGGGCACTTCGGCTTTTTCCTTGACGAATTATTTTTAAACAGACAAGCTGACAGGTATTATGAAAACAATCGATTATTGTGAGAAATATTTTGAGCAATACGGGCTTATAATGTTGAAAGATCAATTTGCGGACTATCTTGACTCTATTGCCGCCGGCGTTGCGGGAGCAGGTTCGGATTGCTTCGGCTTTGACGACTCAGTGTCAGAAGATCATGACAGCGGAATAGGTTTTTCAATCTGGGTCGATAAAGAAGTTTATGAAAAAATCGGATTTGATCTTGCAAGAGCCTACGCCCGTCTTCCGGGTGAATTTGAAGGTAAGACAAAGGGCAAAGTTCTTCCCTACGGCGAAAACCATTTCGGAGTAAAAACAGTCGAAGGCTTTTTCCAATCCTGCATAGGTTTGCCCGGCGCTCCGATAACTTATGCTCAATGGCTTAATATCCCCGATTACGCCTTTGCGCAGGCTGTAAACGGAAAGGTTTTTTATGACCCAAGCGGTTATTTTTCATCCATAAGAAAAGAAATAATCGAAGGAATGCCGCAGGATGTCAGACTGAAAAAAATGTCCCTTCGCGCCGTTGAGTGCGCTCAAAGCGGACAGTATAATTTTTTAAGGTGTGTCAAACACGGTGAATACGCCGCAGCCGGAATATATATTTCTGATTTTGCAAAAAGCTACATTTCACTTGCCTTCATTCTGAATAACGGCTATGCGCCGTATCAGAAATGGATGTTCAAAGCGCTTAATAATCTGCCGGGATATTCAGATATTTATACTTCTCTTACACAGCTTTTAACACTGCCTAACGACAAAACAACGGCAGAATACAAATTTGAAATTATAGAAACACTTTGCAGGCATATTGCGGATATATTCCGAACAATGAATATAAGCGAAAGCAAAGATAACTATCTCGAAAAGCACGCATATGAAATCCGCGATAAAATAAAAAACACAAAAATAAGACAGCTTCATATAATGGAAGGAAATTTATGAATAACAAATATAAAAACGAAACAACCGGCATAGATAGAGAACAATTTAAAAATCCTTCAAGTGAATTCAGAGGCGCACCGTTCTGGGCATGGAACTGTAAGCTTGACAAAGAAGAACTGCTCAGACAAATAGATATTTTCAAATCAATGGGTTTCGGCGGTTTTCACATGCATGTCAGAACCGGTCTTGCAACAGAATACATGTCAGAAACTTATCTTGAAATGATAAAAGCCTGCACTGAAAAAGCAAAAGAAGAAAACATGTTCGCCTATCTTTATGACGAAGACAGATGGCCTTCCGGCTCCGCAGGCGGAATTGTTACGAAAGATAATAAATACAGGGCAAAATATTTACTGATAACACCGTTAATGTTAAATGAGGACGAAAACAAAGACAATGAAATTTTTGACAGAATGCAGGGCGGAAGAAAAGGTGAAGGTCATCTTCTTTTATGTTACGACATAAACCTCGATGAAAACGGATTCCTCAAGGGATTTAAAAAAATAACGGAAAAAGATGAACCAACGGGAAGCAAATGGTTTGTTTATTACAAAACCCACCCTTCATCCTCCTGGTTCAACAACAATGCATATATTGACCCTTTGTCAAAAGAGCCCGTTAAAAGATTTATTGAAGAAACACATTGCAAATATAAAAAAGCTGTCGGAAGCGAGTTCGGAAAAACAGTTCCGTCAATCTTTACCGATGAACCGCAGTTTACAAAAAAAACAAACCTCAAAAAATCCGACGGTCAGGAGGATGTCTTTCTTCCCTGGACCGATGGATTTGAGAATATTTATCAGAAAAGATTCGGTGAAAACTTTTTTGAAATACTGCCGGAACTGATATGGGATAAACAGGAAGAATACCTACCTGCGTCAAGGCTGAGATACCTTGACCTTATAACTGAGCTTTTCGCAGACAGCTTCAGCAAAACCATAGGCGATTGGTGCAATGAAAACGGCATAATGTTCACCGGACACATGGACAGCGAACCGACTTTAAGCAGCCAAAACAATAAAGTCGGCGAATGCATGCGTTCATACCCTTATTTTGATATACCAGGCATAGATATGCTTTGCAGAAATTTTGAATTCACGACCGCAAAACAATGCCAGTCAATCGTTCATCAATACGGAAAAACAGGTATGATGAGCGAGCTTTACGGCGTTACAGGGTGGGACACGGATTTCAGAGATTATAAATTATTCGGCGACTGGCAGGCAGCGCTGGGTGTTACATTGAGAGTACCGCACCTTGCATGGGTTTCTATGGAAGGTGAAGCCAAGAGAGATTACCCGGCTTCTATCGGTTATCAATCGCCATGGTACGAGAAATATCCACTGATTGAAAATCACTTTGCAAGAATCAATACTCTTTTAACAAAAGGCGAACCCGATGTTAAAATAGCTGTCGTACACCCGATAGAAAGCTATCGACTGCACTGCGGTCCCGATGACAAAACAAAAAAAGCCAGAGACAACGCCGACAAAAGATTTTTGTTGTTTAACGAGTGGATGCTCAAATCAAATTTCGATTTTGACTATATCAGTGAAAGCCTTCTTCCTTCACAGTGCAAAGACGGTTCAAAACCTCTGACTGTAGGCAAAATGAAATATGATGTTGTAATTGTTGCCGAATGTGATACTTTAAGAAGAACAACGCTCGATATACTTAGGCAATTCAAAAACAGCGGCGGACGCCTTATTTTCTTCGGCCGCGCTCCTGCGCTCGTTGACGGCGAATTTTCAAGTGAAGTAAAAAGCCTTTACATTAAAAGTGAAGTTTTTCAATTTGATAAAGATAATACCAGCGTTGCTCTTGAAAATGAAAGAACTGTAAAAATTACAGATATTGATAATAAACCCTTAGAAAAATATATTTATCAGCTTCGTAAGCTTGACAATGGCAAAATATTATTTGTCAGCCATTGCTCAGAACCTGATGATAAAAACTCCGAATGCTTTGATAACCTGAAAATAAGCGTAAAGGGGATTTTTACGCCTTCAATATGCAATACCATAACAGGTGAAATTGAAAAATCTGATTTTTATTATGACGGCGATTATACAATAATAAAAGCAAAGCTGTTTTCATATGACAGCCTTCTTGTATATCTTCAAAACGGCGAAGGAAAATGTGATTATAAAGAATATGAAGAGTCATATGAAGAAATTGATACTCCGTACGAATTTGAATACTCTTTATCGGAGAAAAATGTTCTTCTTTTGGATATTGCAAACTACAAACTTGATTATGAAGAGCAATATCATGATAAGGATGAAATACTGAGAATAGACTCCATATGCCGTGAAAAAATCGGTATGAAAAGAGCCGGCGGTAATATTGCTCAACCATGGACAGGCTCACCTGAAACAGCAAAGCACAGTATCACATTTAAATTTGATTTTGAGTGTGAAAAAGAATTTGAAAACTGTCTGCTGGCTATTGAAAGACCTGACAGTTCGTCGGTACTGTTAAACGGCAAAACAGTTGATACAACAGTAACCGGTTTCTTTACCGATAAATCAATAAAAACAATTAAACTGCCTACGCTGATAAAAGGATTAAACACGCTTGAAATAACCGTTCCGCTTTGTGAAAGTGTCTCGAGTGAGTGGTTTTATATTCTCGGTGATTTTGCAGTAAGACTTAAACCGGGCACTCCGATGAACCCTGAAATCCCGGAGGATTTGCAAAGCATTCCTTTTGATGACAGAATGGTTAAAAAAATTCTCTGCTCACTGCCCGAAAAACTTTCGCTCGGCACTGTAACGCAACAGGGTTTCCCGTTTTATTCAGGAAATATTACATATAAACTGTCCTTAAACAGGGAAATAAATAGAATTAAAATTGACGGTTATGACGGAACATTAGTAAGTTGCTTCACAGATGACAGTTATGCAGGAGATATTATATATCCCCCGTTTGAACTGTCTGTACCGCAATCAAGAATAATATCATTAACATTGTACGGTAATCGCGTTAATTCATTTGGTACTGTACACAGACCGGGTGAAAACAGAGAGCAGGGACCGCATTCGTGGCGAACCTCAGGAGAGCAATGGACATATGATTATAACCTGAGAAATATCGGAATAAGAAATATAAGACTGTATAACAATAAATGAAAAACATTATTAAATGTTGTAAAGGCAACATACTTTACATTATAGCCGCACCTTTGCTGAAACTCTGCGAGGCCGCCCTTGAGCTTTTAGTGCCTGTAATAATGGCTGAAATTATTGATAAGGGCATTATCATTCAAAATAAGAATTATGTTTTTAAAAACGGTTTAATACTGATAGTTCTGAGCGTATCCTGCTTTGTAATCTCTGTCATATCTCAATACTTCAGCGCTAAAGCTTCAGCAAATACAGTAAAAAATCTGAGGCAAAAAGCTTATTCGCATATCTTGAATTTATCGCATTCACAGATTGATAAAGTCGGCGCATCATCATTAATCACCAGACTTACGGGTGATATGAACGGGATACAGACTGGTATAAATCTGACACTAAGGCTTATATTACGCTCACCGTTTGTTGTTTTCGGCGCATGTTTTATGGCTGTCAGAATTGACAAAAACGCTTCACCGGTTTTTTTCGGTGTTTTAGTCAGTCTTTGTGTAATTGTTTTTCTGATAATGTTCTTTTGCGTTCCGCTTAACGAAAAAGTCAGGATTGCTCTTGATAATGTTTTAAAATCATCGAAAGACGCACTAACGGGGATTAAAGTAATCAAAGCATTTTGCCTTGAAATGAAATTTGCCGATGAATTCAAGGTAAAAAACGCAGCTCTTGTCAAAAAGCAGAAAGTTGTCGGGAAAATCTCCGCTTTGACGAATCCCTTAACTTCTTTGGCTGTGAATTCGGGAATAACAGCTCTGATTTACACGGGAGCCCTCAGGGTCGAAACCGGAGTTATAACTATAGGTGTTCTTGTTGCTCTTTATAATTACCTGAATCAGATTCTTGTTGAACTTGTAAAGCTTGCAAATCTCATTATTACGGTGTCAAAATCTCTGGCATGCGTTAAAAGAGTTGACTTTATACTTAATTTATCCGAACCGGAATATGCAAAAGAATTACCGGCTGCATCGGATGATGTTAAAATTGAATTCAGAGATGTTTATTTCAAATATCCCGAAGCCTGCGAAGCATCATTAAAAAACATTAGTCTTTCACTTTCTTCGAATGAGATTATCGGCGTAACAGGCTCAACGGGGTCGGGCAAAACCACTTTTGTTAACCTAATTTGCGGCTTATATCCTGTAAGCGACGGTACAATTGAATTAAATGGGAAAAACATTAATGAAATTAACCGTGAATATCTTAACAGTATTATTTCATCTGTCCCACAAAAAAGTCGACTTTTCAGCGGAACAGTAAGATCAAATCTTGTTGTTTCAAACCCCGATGCAGATGACAATATGATGGTTCAGGCATTAAAGGACTCCGGATGCTCGGATTTTATTCTTAATAACGCAAAAGGTCTCGAAACACCGGTTTTAAACGGAGGGCAGAATTTTTCAGGCGGTCAAAGGCAACGGCTGTGCATAGCCCGGGTCCTTTTGAAAAAAAGCAATGTTTTTTTATTTGACGATTCTTTTTCTGCGCTTGATTCAGTCACTGAATCGAATATCAGAAATGTAATTAAAACAAAGTATAAAGACAAATTAATAATCATAGTATCCCAAAGAATACCGTCAATCATGCAATGCGATAAAATTTTAATTTTTGACGAAGGAACTGTTCAAACCGGAACACATTCATCTCTTCTTAAAGAAAGCGTTGCTTACTGTGAGATGTATAAATCACAGTTCGGAGAGGAGAATAAAAATGAATAATAAGCTTATGATCGGCAGATTATTCAAATATATCGGTAAGCGTAAATTCCAACTGATTTTTTCGCTTTTTTGCGCCGTTATTACAAGCGTCTTCTCTCTTTATATACCGGTTCTTGCAGGCAAAGGCATTGACTGCGTTGCTTTTTCATCTGTTGATTGGTTAACGCTTAAATCAATTCTGATAAAAATACTCATTTTTACACTGCTTTCTGTCTTAAGTCAGCTTACAATGAACTGTATTAATAACAACCTTTCATATGAAACGGTCGGTGAAATCAGAAATTCGGCTTTGTCAAAATCACTTCGTTTACCGCTTTTTTTTATTGACAGAATATCAGGGGGAGACATTGTAAGCAGGATAATCAACGACGGTGATATACTTGCAGACGGACTTATACTCGGATTAGCTCAACTTTTTACGGGAATAGTTACGATAATCGGAACTTTGATTTATATGCTTTTAATCAATCCCAAAGCGGCGGCGGTTGTTATTGTTTTAACACCGATGTCAATGGTTATCTCCGGTTTTATATCAAAAAAAAGTTTCGTATTATTCAAAAAAAGAAGCGAAGCTGAAGGAAAGCTGACATCTTTAACTGACGAAAGCGTTAATGGATTTGATATTATAAAAAGCAATTCAGGCGAAGATAGTTTCAATAAAAAATTCTCTCTTCTTAATTCAGAATATGCCGACAACTCATTAAAAGCGCTGTTTGTTTCATCTTTAACCAACCCTTCAACACGATTTGTCAATTCAATGATTTATGCAGTTGTAGGTATTATCGGAGCCTTTTCGGCAATTTCAGGTCAATTGAGTGTAGGTTTGCTGACCGTTTTCTTAAGTTACGCCGGTCAATATGCAAAACCTTTCAACGAAATATCCGGTGTAATCGCAGAACTGCAAAGTTCATTTGCCGGCGCTGAAAGAATATTTGAAATTATTGATGAAAAAGAAGAAATATACTACGGAAAAGAGATGAATTCTTCCGTTAGCGGAAATGTTCAGGTCAATAGTGTAGATTTTTCGTACAGTAAAGACAAAAAGATATTAACCGATATTAATCTGTCGGCAAAAGCCGGAGAAAATATTGCTATTGTCGGTTCAACAGGATGCGGAAAAACAACGCTTGTTAACCTTCTGATGAGGTTTTATAAACCTGATACAGGCGAAATCCTAATAGACGGTGATAATATTCAGGATTTCTCACTTTCATCTTTAAGACACAGCTTCGGCATGGTTCTTCAGGATACATGGGTAAAAACAGCTTCAGTCAGAGAAAACCTTTGCCTTTATAATAATAAAATAAGCTTTGAAGAAATGATTGAGAAAGCAAAAACCTGCCATGCTCATTCATTTATTTCAAAGCTTCCAAATGGATACGATACAGTTATCAGTGACGATTACGGGCTTTCTCAAGGTCAAAAGCAATTGATTAACATAACCAGAGTTATGATTTCAGACCCAAAGATTCTGATTCTCGATGAAGCAACATCTTCTGTTGACACAAGAACAGAAGCAAAGATTCAGGATGCGTTTTCCTCTTTGATGGAGGGGAAAACCAGCTTTATTGTTGCTCACAGATTGTCAACAATTGTTAATTGTGACAAAATTGTTGTAATGAAAAACGGTCAGATTATTGAACAAGGCAAACACAATGAGCTGTATGCTTCAGGCGGTGAATATACAAAAATGATAAATTATGCCATGAACAAAGCTTAAAATGTTAACGCATAAATGCAACGCTCAGCGAAATGGCAATCTGCGCAACATAATATGTTGCAAGCTCTGCTGTCACAAAAGTGTTTTTCTTTTTCACCGGAGTAAAGTAGACAAAAGACAGACATGTGTCACTGATAATGAACAACAGACAACCCGCAACTGTAAACACTGACGAAAAATCACGCATTTTTATATAGTTCATAACTGTTACAGCCAGTTTAATAAAGAGAATTCCGTAATAAAAAGCAAGGACAGCAGCCATCTTTTTATCTACCCTTGCGTGGGTTGTTTTTATAATTGCAATTCCCAGAACAGAACCGAGAACACCGACAACCACCGGAATCAGCCCGAATCCGCCTATTGAAACAAAAGAAACCAAATAGAAAATATGCCCCACTAAAAATGAAGAAGTGCCGAAAATAATCAGCTTGCTTCTAAAGGTCGGGGCAATTTCTTTTATTCCCAACAGTACGTCACCCATTAACCCGAATATTAAACCAAAGCTGACTAAAACAAAATAAGCGGGATTAACAGGGTTAAAATAATAACCGGAAAACGCCACCGAAATAAAACTGATTGACGACATAAATTTAAAAAGCATTCCTTCAAACGACATACCTTTTCGCCTGAAATAAACACATCCGAATGCAAGAATAATTGTCACCGTTGATAAAGCCAAACTAAATATCATATCTGTGTACACCACCTTCCGGTAATCTTAAAGCCGATTTTTCCATAAAATGCCGCAAGAGAATCTTCTCTGCAAAAAATATAGACAGGTTTCTCCGAGTTTTGTGCCAACGATTCAACAAGCTTTGAAGCCAACCCCTTGCCTCTGTACCTGTAATCGGTTGCAACACATCCGATTACAGCGCTTTTTAAACCGATAAACGTTTGCGAAGCAGTTGAAATCAATTCATTTTTTTCATTGAATAAAAGAGAAATATTTGCTGTTCTCTTGTTTATTCTCAAAGCAAAATCAGAGAGAAAATCATTATAACCGCCAAGTTCAAATCCACTGTTGACAAGTAACGTATAAACATCTTTGTAGTTGACATCTATGCTATATTCATTGTTTTCTTCAAATACCGGATTCTCATATTTAACAATGTAAGATTCATCTGATATTTTTAAATTCAGGCGCTTAGCCGTAAGCTTATCCGTTGAAATTGAAGACGGTGAAATAAAAGAAAGAAAACTTTTCAGTTCATCCGTTATTTCATCATCGGCTTTTTCAGGGAAAAAAATATTGACATGCCCGTCAAGTAAACTTAACGCACCGGTAATGCTTTTGTTTTTTATGATATAAAAAGAGGCAAAACCGACATCAAATCCATAGGTTAAAGCAAGGGCTGTGATTTTTGAACAAAAAGGATCGCAAGGCAAATCATAAAGCCGCGATATACCGGTACATCTTTCAATCATTTGCCAATTTATTAACAACAGCTTTAACAAGCTTTGATGTTTCAATTACATCACTGAATTTCAGCATATCAGATGCAGAATGAATATATCTGCAAGGAACGGATATGGCGGCTGTACGAACGCCGCCGGCACTTACATGAATTTGCCTTGCATTATTTCCGCCGGCGACTCTTGTCTTTGGCTGACAGGGAATATTATTTGTTTTGGCAATATCAAATATCATTTTATACATATCGCGGTCATAAACGGTGCCTCTGTCCATAAAAGATATAACCGGGCCTTTACCGCAAACACAAACTCTTTCATCCCCTTTTGCCGGATAAATATCCGCTGCGGTAGTTGTCTCCAAAACAAGAGCGTAATCAGGTTTAATATTGAATGCCGCAGCACTTGCTCCGCTGCCGACCTCCTCACGTGTTGAAAAAGAAAAATACAGGTCATACTCCGTATCACTGTTAATCATTTCAATTAATATAGCGCATCCGACTCTGTCGTCGAGAGCTTTGCTTTTAATAAAGCCCTCACCCATCTCAACAAACTCACTTGAAAAATTGCCGTTCCCGGTGACGCCGCATATTTTTCAAGTGAGTTTGTTGAGATGGGTGAGGGCTTTATTAAA
>JAILFM010000121.1 GCA_024697575.1 Clostridiales bacterium | reverse complement strand
CCGCACTCATAACGGCGGCATCTTTTCCGCCTGATTTTGTCTCAAATCTTGAAATAAACAAATTATTTCTGCAATTTTTCGACTTCATCAGTCGAAAAACCTGCTCGCCGTTCTAAACACCCCGATTTAATCAGCGTTTCCCTAATGCAGTATGTGAACGGTCATCATATAGACAAACAAATGCTGGAGGAAGATTACAGCATACAATGGGCAATAACGACACCGTTGTACAATATCGGTGAACACGCTTATAATCTGACAAAAGAATTCAAAGAGAAAACACCGTATATACAGTGGAGTATGATATCGGGTCTTAGACACAGACTTGTTCACGACTATGACAGTACGAATTGGCAAATGATAAGTGACATAGTTTTTATTGAAATACCCGAGTTAATAAGGCAATTGAATAAGGAAGAAATGATATGAAGGACATGGGGACGATTCTCTGTCTTCCCGGCAGAATAAGCAAGACAGAGAACCGTCCCCATGTCTTTTCCCTCTCAAAATTCACTTTGTCAACTGAACAAAGTGAATTTTCACCGAATATTCACTTATTCAGTGTGAAATTCACCGATAAAAGTGAATAAATAAAAAAACCGACCCTGTCCGTACGGAAAATACGGATAGGGCCGATAATTATTCGATTATTATTCAGAAATCGTAATTCCTGCATACGGGGGCGTCGGCTTCGGCAGATTCCTTATCATACCATATAAGATTGTTGCCGCTTGCCTTGTCAAACAGCTGAATAAGCTCGGGCTGAGTGGAGAAATGAACCTTGCTGCCCATGGAAACGTCTTCGGAGAGCCCAACGGTCGGTATAACCATAACAACCTCGTCGTCGCCGCTGCGCGCGTGGAGATTATATTCGCTGCCGAGCATTTCGGAAACTTCGATGGTCGCTGTCAGCTCGCCCTCGCCCACATTGATGTGCTGCGGGCGTATACCGGCAACGATGTCACAAGGCTGCTGACCGTTCTGCTTTAATGCCTTCTGCTGAAAATCGGACAGTTCAAACTTCACGCCGCGGATTTGAGCGTAATATTTGCCGCCTTCAAGCAAAAGCTTGCACCCGTCAAAGAAGTTCATAACGGGCATTCCGATAAAGCCTGCCACAAACAGGTTTACGGGCTTGCCGAACACCTCCTGCGGGGTGCCTATCTGGTTGACATAGCCGTCCTTCATTATGACAATGCGGTCGCCAAGGGTCATAGCCTCGGTCTGGTCGTGCGTAACGTACATAAAAGTGGTGTTTATTCTCTGGCGCAGTTTAATAATCTCTGCGCGCATCTGGTTACGAAGCTTGGCGTCAAGGTTTGACAGAGGTTCGTCCATAAGGAACACCTTGGGGTCGCGAACCATTGCTCTGCCGATGGCGACGCGCTGGCGCTGACCGCCGGACAGGGCTTTGGGCTTGCGGTCAAGATACTGCGTAATGGCGAGTATTTCCGCAACGTCCTCAACCTTTTTCTCAATTTCTTCTTTCGGGACTTTCTTGAGCTTGAGCGCAAAGCCGAGGTTGTCACGCACCGTCATATGAGGATACAGCGCGTACGACTGAAAGACCATGGCGATGTCGCGGTCCTTTGGCTCAACGTCGTTCACAAGCTTGCCGTCGATGTACAGCTCACCCCCGGAAATATCTTCAAGACCCGCGACCATACGCAGGGTTGTCGATTTTCCGCAGCCGGACGGACCGACCAGGACGATGAACTCTTTGTCGCGTATGTGAAGATTCACATCGTGAACGGCTGTGACGCCTCCGTCATAGACCTTTTTGAGTCCCTTCATGATAACTTCTGACATATTTCTTTTGCTCTGACGGCGGGGCACCCGCCCGAACCGCCTCGCGGCATCCACGAAAGATGCACCGCATTACGGCAGGTCTCCACACTGCCGCACCGTGAGCGCACGGATTATTCCTCCTTATCTTTTATGTACGGCAAGCCATGAAGTGGAGTGGCATACCGCCATGGGAATACAGATTATCTGCAGATTTGAGCAATCTGCCATGGCTCCGGCATGGAGCGCAGTGCGCCTTTTTTTGTTGTTACAAGGTATGCTGACGCGTTGGCAAAGCGGAGCATTTCGGCGCGCTTCTTTTCGCTTAGATTATCAATTCCGTTTTCCAATATAAAATTCAGCACGCAGGCGCAGAATGTGTCGCCGGCGCCGGTGGTTTCAATTGTGCCGCCCAAACGGAACGCCGGCACAAAGACAAAGCCCCCGTCAAAGCAGGATGCGCTGCCCTCAGCGCCCGCGGTGGCGTTGAAAACGCGTATACCGGGGTATCTTTTTTGCAAAATCTCGGTTCCGCGGCGAAAATCTTTTTCACCGGTCAGAAATTCGACTTCATTGTCGGCGATTTTCAGTATATCGCATTGCGAAAGACCCCATTCAATCTGCGCTTTCGCTTCGTCAAGGCTTTTCCACAGCGGGGGTCTTAAATTCGGGTCGAAAGAAATGAGCGCGCCGGCGGTCTTTGCCATGGCCACGGCTTTTTTTGTTGCCGCGCGTACGCCTTCGTGGGTCATAGAGAGCGTTCCGAAATGGAAAATCCGGGTGTTTTGCAGTTTTTCCGCCGGCAATTCGTCCTCTCTCAGGAGCATATCTGCGCCGGGGTCACGGTAAAACGAAAAATCACGGTCCCCGTTCGGAAAGGTCTGAACAAATGCCAAAGTGGTGTGAGCTTCTTTATCAAGAATCAGCGATGATGTGTCAATCCCTGCGTCATCTATCTCCCGGCATAGACTGCGCCCGAACATATCGTCACCGACTTTGCCGATAAAAGCGCAGCTTTTACCGAGCTTTCGCAGCATGGCGAGTACATTGCAGGGAGCGCCGCCGGGGTTAGCCTCAAACACCGGGTTCCCCTGTTCGCTCATTCCGTTTTTTGTGAAATCTATGAGAAGCTCGCCCAGAGCCGTCACATCTGTTTTCATGTTGTTAAAACTCCAGATTATATTTTACTGCGTTGATTACGGCTGTTCCCCCTGCCGAAAAGCTTATGCCGTCGGCAGACAGCGGGGTGTAGATTGTGAAGGACGCCGCCTGACTGCCTGCGTTGACGAACAGTTCAAGGCTGTAGCGGTCAAGAAGGATACGCATTTCGATTTTTCCTTCTTTTTTGCTGACACAAAACTCGCGTGTGTTAAGTATATCCTTTGGACTGCCGCTTAAGGTTCTGTCCACAAGGACCGTTCCCTTTCCGGGGTTATATGTTATCACGGTGCCGTGGGTATTGTCCGCAGCGACGGTTATACGGAAATACTCGTAATTTCCGGGCAGAACATTAACCGTAAGATCTATTATGCGCCCGCTTATGCCGGGCAGAGATATTTCTGATGAAACGGTCACATTACGGTGCTCGGTTTTTTCTCTCCTCGCGCTTTCAAGTTCGCTCACCGGCATTTGATAAAGCCGCCCGTTATGTATTTTCAGCTCACGCGGGAAGGTCATCTGCCCGAAAAACGGCAGACCCTCCGGCGTATAGCCGACACTGTCCCAATACTGCATCCAGGCTATCATAACGCGCCGTCCGTCGGCGGTCAGAACTGTCTGCGGAGCGTAAAAGTCGAGCCCGTAGTCAATTGCCTGCTCATGTTCCCTTTCAAGGCTTCCCGTTACCGGGTTAAAGGAGCCCGCCAGGCACAGCGTTGTGTTGCCGTCAATAAACTCAAGGCCCTTTGCATTCATCTCCTGCGGGCTTACAAGCAATACATCCTTGCCGTCAAGAGTGAAAAAGTCCGGGCATTCCCACATACGCCCGTGCCGGTTGCCCGAAGAAGCGAGAACGCTGCGAAATTTCCAGGAAAGCGCGTCATCGCTTTCAAACAGCAATACCGCGCCGCTGCCGTCCGGACAGCGGTTGCCTGCTACGGCGTAATACTTTTCGCCTTTTTCAAAAATCTTCGGGTCTCTGAAATCATGAGCACTGCCGCCCGGAGGGAGCATACCGGCGTCAATTACGGGGTTTTGAGAAAACTTTTCATATTCTGTTCCGTCACCGACGGCAATGCACTGCGCCTGGTATTCCGCCTGCGTTCCATCCGGCAGTGTTTCTTTACGGACGCCCGTATACATAATCAGATGCTTTCCGTCCGGAAGCTCTATGGCGCTGCCTGAAAAACAGCCGTCTTTGTCAAATTCCCTGTCCGGCGCCAGGGCGCAGGGCAGACGCTCCCAGTGGAGAAAGTCCGTGGTTTTTACATGACCCCAGTGCATTGCGTCCCAGTGCACATCGTAAGGGTTGTATTGAAAAAAAAGATGATATTCGTTTTTATACCGGGAAAACCCGTTCGGGTCGTTAATCCAGCCGATGCCGCCGGTTAAATGATACGCCGGCAAAATGCCGGAAGGAACCTGCGGCAGTTTTTCGCTTTCATATTTTCGCGCCGCGCGGAGTCTTTCACTTGTCATATTCCGTCACCGCTGCTTTCGCACAGCCAAACGAACCCGTAACCCGGCAGTTTCAGCGTTTCGCCGTTTTGTTTTACGCCGGTGTAAAGGTCCGCAGCGCCCGGAGCGGGGTTTATGATTTCACGCGGATTTTCGGAAAAATTGAAAACCGCGGTAAGGGCTTCGTCTTCCAGAACACGCCTTATGCCGATAACATTATCCGAGCCGGTGTCAAGGACTGTAACATCTGCCGCCGCACTGAAAACGTCATGCTTCGAACGGAGCGTTTCAAGGCGCCTGAGCGAAGAAAAAATCTTCCCCGCCGGGGTATCCGGGTCATTACGCGTCTGAGCTAAAGCCCAATCAAACTGTCCGCGGTGAAGGTAGCGGCTGTCATCCCTGCGCTCGGGGTCATCGTGATATGTGTAGTCGTTAAGCTGACCTATCTCGTCGCCGCTGTATATGACGGGTATGCCGCTTTGCGCAAATATCCACGCATGGAGCATAACATCGCATTGAACGGCAAGGGTTTCCTCTTGAGGCGTTTTCGCAGTTTCAAGACCGCAAAGAGAGGCAGTGGTGCCGCACATACGCGCGTCTCCCAAACGGGGGTCATCGTTATATAATTCACCCCTTGACGGGCTTGAGGGGAAACGCCCCGTGAACCAGTCGTTGAGATATTTTTTGTGAGGCACTTCGCCAAAGCCCATCTGACCGAGCCACGAAAAATCCAGACCCCAGCCGATGTCGTCATGGCAGCGAAGGTAGTTCTGGAACAGATATGTTTTCGGAAGGGCGCAGACTTTTTCCGTCTGGTAGCGGAGCAGGCGCACGTCACGGGTGGCAAGCGTGTGCCAGGTGGTGCACATTGTTGTGGCGTTATAAAGAATGTCGCACTCCGGTTTTTCCGGTGTTCCGAAATAGGGCGCAAGCTTTTGCGGCTCCATCACAACTTCGCCCAGAAGAAGAACGCCGGGGCAGACTATGTAGCACGCAAGGTGAAGCATACGCGCAAGAGTGTGAACCTGAGGCAGGTTGCGGCAGTCCGTTCCGAGCTGCTTCCATATATACGGAATGGCGTCAAGGCGAACGACATCTATGCCGCGGTTGGCAAGGAAAAGAAGGTTTTCGGTCATGTCGTTGAACACCATGGGGTTTGCGTAGTTCAGGTCCCACTGATAGGGGTAAAAGCAGGTCATAACATGTTTTCCGCAATCGGGCAGAAACGTGAAGTTGCCCGGAGCGGTTGTGGGGAAGACCTGAGGAACCGTGCTGTCATACGCGTCCGGTATCTCCCGGTTGTCAAAAAAGAAATAACGGCTGCGGGCGACCGGATCGCCGGCGCGGGCTGCCTTTGCCCAGGGGTGATCCTCGCTCGTGTGGTTCATTACAAAATCAAGGCACAGGCAGATGCCTCTTTCATGGCATTCGTCAGTCAGAGCCTCCAGCTCTTCCATGGTGCCGAGTTCCGGCTGTACGGCGCGAAAATCTGCCACGGCATAGCCGCCGTCACTGCGCCCCCTGACGGTTTTTAAAAGAGGCATAAGGTGAAGATAATTCACACCGCATTCTTCAATGTACGGCAGGTTTTCCCTTACGCCGTTCAGAGTTCCCGCGAAAGCGTTTGTGTACATCATCATGCCCATCAGTTTATTTGAGCGGTACCAGGCGGGGTTTTCAAGCCGCGCCCTGTCAAGGTCGCGAAGGGCCTGCTTTCGCTGCCCGGCGCAGCGGCGAAGCATACCGACGAAGTATTCGAAGGCGCCCATATCGTTGTTGTAAAGTTCGCAATAGAGCCATTTCAGTTCGTCAAAGCTTTCACGAAGCCGCTGCTCCAATGTATCATTCATACTGTTTTCCTCATTTATATCGCAAGACCGCTTATTCAATGCGGTCATCATCGTCAAGTTTATTAAACACTTTGTTTATCATAAGAATGCTTATATAACAGGGCAGTGAAAGCCCGAACAAAAACAAAAATGCCGCGCCGAAGCTGTAATAACGAATGCAGACAAACCACATTCCGACCGTAAACAGAACCATAACAAGCGTGCGCGGAAAGTGCGTAATTGATAAAAGAACCGCATTTTTCAGCGTTTTGCCGAGTGTGTTTTCATACCGGGCAAGCAGAGCGAATGCATAAAGCGCAATTGCGAGAAACAGAATAACGCCGGCAACCACCGCCGCCCGCATAAGCGGCATATAGGTCTTCGCCGCGTAATAGTCAACGCCGAAAACAGCGGCGGCTGACAGTATAATCAGGCTCATAAGAGCGCCCTTTTTCAGGTTTGACGCGAATGACCTGAAAAACGGTTTGAGAATATAGCTTTCCTCTTCGCGTACAATGCGAATGACAATATCGTTCATTGCGGTTATTGCCGCACCCGCTGTCACAACGGGTATGCTGCACAGCAGCGTCATAAGATTCAAAACGATAAGGTCGGCGGCAACGGACAGGGCTTTCATAACGGGGTTATCCATATCGAAAAGCTTTTTCATTTCCGCGCCGCCTGCCTTCATTTAAAATTCGGGTTTATCCCTTGACAGCGCCGGAGGTAACGCCCTCAACTATGTAGCGCTGCAGGAATACATAGAGAATCAGAATCGGTAGCATTGCCAAAAGCAAAGCCGCCATTACAAGACCGATGTCGGTGGAATAAGTGCCGTAGAACGCCTGTGTCGCGATGGGGATTGTGTACAGTTCCTTTTTTGTCAGCACGAGGCTCGGCAGCAGATAGTCGTTCCAATATGCCATGGCGTTGATTATGGCAACCGTGGCAACGGTGGGCTTAAGAAGGGGGAAGACGATTTTCCAGTACGTCTGCCAGCGGTTACAGCCGTCGATGGTGGCGGCTTCTTCAAGCTCCAGAGGGATGTTGGTTTTTATCGCGCCGTGGAACATAAACATCGCCATGGACACGGAAAATCCGGTGTGCATGAGTATAAGCGTGAGCCTGTGGTTCAAAACGCCGAGCGTGCCGCCGTATACGGACACAAGCGGAACCATAAGAACCTGAAACGGAATAACCATGGAGGCGATCATCAGCGAAAAGATAATTGTGCAGAACTTCCAGTTGCCGTTGCGCACAATGACGAACGCCGCCATAGATGAAACGACGATTGTCAGAATGGTGGAGCAAACGGTGATAATCAGGGAGTTGGTGAACGCGGTCCAGAAGTTCATCTTTTGCATTGCTTTGGGGAAGTTTGTCAGTATAAAGCCTTTGGTTGCGCCGATGACGCTCAGCGGGTCGCGAATAATATCGACTTTATCCTTAAACACATTGATTATGACCATCAGGAAGGGAAATATAAAACAGAGAAAAAGCGCAAGCAGCACTATCCACATAACAGCGTGCGCAATCTTCTTTTTGCGCGCGGCTTTTGCGTTATCAGTCATTATGCCTCAACCTCCCCTTTCTTACCGATCATAACCTGAGTGACGCCGACCACGGCGCAAACGATGAAGAGAATCAGCGCCTCCGCCTGACCGAGGCCGTAGTTTTTGTAAGTGAACGCCTGGTTGTAAACATGCATGGCTGCCAGCACCGAAGAACCGAAGGGCTCGCCCTTTGTAAGGGACAGGTTCACATCGTACACAACGAAGCAGCGGGTGATACTAAGAAAGATGCACTGAACAAAGCTTGAACGCATGAGCGGAATTGTAACGTGCATCATCGCCTGACCGGAGGTGCATCCGTCGATAAAGGCGGCTTCTTTAACATCCTTTGATACGCTCATAAAGCCGGCGACATATATGAGCATCATATATCCGGCGTATTGCCAGACCGAAGCCAAGATAAGGCAGAACATTGCCCCCTTCGGCGTGCTCAGCAGGCTGGTGCTGTTAAAAATTGCAACGAACGCTCTGTTAAAAACGAACTTCCACACATAGCCAAGGACGATGCCGCCTATAAGGTTCGGCACGAAAAATCCGGAGCGGAAGAAGTTCTGACCCTTAATACCGAGGGTAACAAGATATGCAAGGGCAAAAGCGACAACGTTTATCAGCACAACGGCGAACACGGAGTAAATCACCGTGCGTAACATTGCCGACCAGTAAGCAGAGTCCGAAAAAGCTGCGGAGAAGTTTTCAAACCCCACGAAGGGCTTTGTTTTGCTCACACCGTCCCAGCTTGTGAAGGTGAGATAAAGTCCGTAAATGAACGGGACGATTACCACGCACAAAAACAGCGCCGTGCCGGGACCCGCAAACATAAGATACTGCTTGATTTTATAAGAAAGCGTATTGGTTTTCAAAAATAAATCAGTCCAATTCTGCCGCTTTGCTGTTTTTTTCACCGGAGAAGCTCCAAGCGGCCTGTGCCGCCCCGGCGTGAAAACCCGACCGCCCGGCATATGCCGGACAGCCGGGTAAACAGCTGTTAATGAGCGCCTACTTCGGCGGTTGCCCAGTAAGCGGTGATTTCATCGGCAAAGCCCGCGCGGTCAATCTGACCGGCAAGGTACTTCTGGAAGGAAGCGCCGATTTTTGCATAATGGTCATCGGGAAGGTAGTTGTAGTTGGGTGTTAAAGCGCCGTTGTCGGCATATGCCTTAACGGAAGCGCCCAGAGGATCGGAAACGGGAAGGGTGATGTTGGAAAAAGCGGGAACCAGAGCGCAGGTATTAACAAGGAAATCCTGCCCCTCTTCGTCATAGACAAGCCAGTTAAGGAAGTCTTTTGCCGCCTGCTGAAGTTCTTCGGAGACACTGTTGTCTATGAAGAAATATTTTGAACCGCCGCCTACAAGAGTGGTGTTGTAGCCGTCAAGAGACGAGGGAACAGGCATCATGCCGATGTTTTCGGTGTAATCGGTGCCGGACATGTTGGACCAGTCCCAGTTGCCGCCGAATTTGAAGCAAAGGTCGCCTTCGGCGAGCATCATCTCGGTAACTTCACGCTCAGCGGAGATGGGAGCGTCTTTGGCATAGTTGTATTCTTTAAGAACATCGAAGGTGTCCATAAGAGCGTTGAAAACCGAATCGTCTTTAAGGCTGACGGAGCCGTCTTTAATGCCGGCGATGAAAGCGTCGGGGTCTTCATGCATTTCATAAACCTCGGCAAAATAGTGAGCGCCAAGTGACCAGTCTTCTTTCTGAAGACCTACCGGAAGCTCTGCGCCTCCCGCAACGATTTCGTCAATAAGAGCCTTTAAATCTGCTGTGGTTTTGATGGCGGCGGGGTCAAAGTCCTTACCGGTTGCCTTTTTGATGGCATCGCCGTTATAGAGAATGCCGCGCGCTTCAACGCATACGGGGAAACCGAGGACCTTGCTGTCAACGCTGATAGCCTGGGTGGTGTCGCCTACCCATTTTTCAGCGCTCAGGTCGATAGCGTGCTCTGCACCCAGGGAGTAGATATCCTTGGCGTCGACCATGGAAAGAACATAGGGGTCCTTCGATGCATACTTGGTGGACATGTGAGCGGCGACTGTGTCTGAGGAGTAGTAAACCTCAACATTTACGCCCTTCTCACTGCTGTATTTTTGCGCCATCTCTTCCATCTGGCTTTGAATTTCCATTTTGGAGTTGAAGATGGTCAAAGTTGCGCCGTCGCCGGCACCGGATTCACCGGAAGCGCCGCAGGCCGCCAGGGCAAGCACCATGGCGAGGGTGAGGAACAATGCGATTGCTCTTTTTTTCATGTCTGATACCTTTCTTCATTAAAATGATGACATTTTGTCTGCACCGCCTTTGCGGCACTGCTCCGCTTAGGGAGTTTTATCCGCAAAAAACCGTTGCACTCCATTAACTTATCATTTTTTCTGCTTTGTGTCAACGAATTATATAAAAATAATTGACATTATAAATGTAATATGTGAAAGATGTATAAAACGGTAGGAATATGCTCGTTATTTCAAAAAGTCAACACAAAATGAAATAAGCAAAGTGAAATACCGATTAAAGTACAGCGTTTCCACGGATATTTCAGGCAAATGCCGGTATATAGACACAAGGCAACACCGCACAATTCGCGGCACGCGCCTTGCGCGAATATTATTCCGTCATATTTCACAAAAATCTCAGTCAATACACAAAGTATCAACTTCGATTTTTGTATCATCTGACGAAAAATCTTACATCGCAATCCGCATACCTGAATTGTGCGGTATTGCCACAAATTTTTCTTGATTTTTTCGCCGGTTTGTGTTACCATCAGCGGCAGTGATATTCCGCAGGGTTGGTATATCGGTATTACAAGGCCTTCCCAAGGCTTTAAGGCGGGTTCGACTCCCGTACCCTGCTCCAGAAAAAAGCACGCGGAAGCGTGCTTTTTTCAACGATGTGTTCCGCCTTGCGGAACGAGATGTATTCTTTGAAAGTGATGCACACTTCGTGCGTGATGTTTGCCTTCGGCAAGTGAAAAGGAACACATCACATCACTGCGACTGAAGGGAGCAACATCACTGTGCTCAAAAGCACAACATCACTTGCGCCGACGGCGCAAACAACACATAGAAATAGAGAAAGGGTATATTTACAATGTTGGAACGACCGGATTACAATGAAAACAGCGAAAAAATCCTTTGCCGTATGGACGGCAAAAACAGCGACATGCTCATGAACATAACTGTTAAAAAACTGGGTGCCGGCGACAAAATCGATATTTTTGACAAAGATAACGAGACCGCCGTGCTTTTGCTTGAAGGGCAGGTTGTTTTTGCCTTTGACGGCAGAGAGGAAACAACCGCGTACCGTTCATCCCCGTTTGAAAAAACACCCTACGCCCTGCATTTTTGCAGGCAGAGCAAAGTAAGCGTTACCGCAGTCCGTGACAGCGAAGTGATAATTCAGCAGACGGATAACGAAAAAACATTCGATACTGTCTATTATACGCCCGAAAACTGCCTTTATCAGCTTTTCGGCGGCGAACAGTGGGAGGGCACCGGCAAAAGAACATGCCTGACGGTTTTTGACCTGTCAAACGCGCCGTATTCAAACATGGTTCTGGGCGAAGTGTTTCACCATACCGGGCGCTGGAGCAGCTATCCGCCGCACCACCACCCTCAGCCGGAGGTCTATTATTACCGCTTTGACAAGCCGCAGGGCTTCGGCGCGGCGTTCATGGGCGACAAAGTTGAAAAGAGCACGGACGGCTCGTTTGAATGCATTCAGCCGGGGCATTCACACCAGCAGGTATGCGCGCCGGGCTACACTATGTATTATGTGTGGATGATACGCCATATCCCCGGTGACCCGTGGGATAAAACCAGGATATATGAAAAAGAGCACGAGTGGCTGAGCAAAGCATAATCTTGAATTTTATATTGACAACAGGCATCCGTTTGCGTATTATAATGCGAAAAAAAGCCGCGAAATAATGTTTAAGGCCCAAAGGAACGGGGTGACATTAATGAAAATTTCCTCCAACAAACCGCTTCCGGAAAAATACGCCGAAAGGTATGCCGAATTGTTTAAAAACGAACAGCCTCTGTTTATTGTTACGGGCGATCTGACTCTCAAGGGTACCTACGGCGAAAGCGCGCTTTGCTTCACCGCGGAGAGCGTTTATGCCTTTGATGACAGTTATCCCGAAGAATATGAGAGAGTCTTTTATAAAGACATTAAAGAGGCGAAAGTCAAAAGAATGTACGGCAATGCGACCTTTGACGCGTATATGAACGACGGCTCAAGAAAAAAGCTGATTCGCTTCACCTTTGCAGCCGCCAATGTTGCGGACGCGGGCGCCGATTTCATTAACGGCATTCTCGCCGGCGATGACTCCGCCGAGCTGCTTGACGCTGTTGAAGGCACGTTTTTGAAGCAGCGTTCCTTCTGCCCCAAATGCGGCAGGAAGCTCCCCTCCCCCGACTCGGAATGCATAAACTGCAAGGGCAAGGGAAGGATGATAACCAAATTCGCGGCATACGCCGCCCCGTTCAAAAAAGGGCTTATAATCAGTATGCTGCTTTCGGTTTTTACCACCGGCATGACGCTTGTGCCGCCTTATATCACGGGGTATATGGTGGATAAGGTGCTGCCGTCGCGCGAAATGCAAACGCTGATAAAAATGATTCTCATTCTGCTCGGCGTTTATATTCTTCAATACACTGTATCGGCGTTCAGATCCTATATTCTGAGAATTACCGGCGACCGGATAATTATCGGAATGAAAAAGGATATTTACGCAAAAGCTCAGTATTTGCCGATGAGCTTTTATGATAAGACCTCAACCGGCTCTGTTATCAGCAGGGTGAATTCCGATACATCCGTAATACAGAATTTTGTTCTCAGAATCACGCAGGACGCCGTAGTGCAGTTTTTTACCCTTGTGGGAATACTTGTGATTATGATATGCCTCAACTGGAAGCTGACCTTGTTTTCTCTCGTTCCGATTCCTTTTGTCGTTATCATCGGAAGACGGTTCGGCAAGAAGATAGGCCCGAGGTATATGCGCCTGTGGAGGAGAGGCTCGGCAATAAACACTCTGCTTACGGACACGATACCCGGAATAAGAGTTATCAAAGCTTTTACGAACGAGAAATCAGCCGTTGACAAATACGACGCGTATAATGACGAGTGGCTCAGGGAGGATGAGCGCGTTGCAAAAATATCCGGCATATTCCCGGCGTTTATGACCTTCCTTGTCACTTGCGGTTCTCTCATTATCTGGTTTTCCGGAGGGTCTTATGTAATTTCCGGAGCGGAGGGCTTCTCGACAGGTCTGCTCGTAAGCTTCGTTTCATATGCGAGCATGTTTTACAACCCCGTTAATTTTTTCGCAAACTTTTCCGATACATATCAGAACACTCTCGCTTCTGCCGAAAAGATTCTCGATATACTCGACGCAGAGCCCGAGCATGACTTCGGCAAGGGTAAAATACCCGACAGAATCAAGGGAAAAATCGAGTTCAAAAATGTCAACTTCTCGTTTGACCGCTCAAAAAAGGCCCTGAGCAACATAAACCTTACGATAGAGCAGGGAGACATTGTGGGAATCGTCGGAACAACAGGATCCGGAAAATCGACTCTCATCAACCTGCTTATGAGATATTATGACGAATATGAGGGCGATATTTTTATTGACGGTAAGAACATAAAGGATATCGATATCGGCTATTACAGGGATCAGATAGGTTTCGTTCAGCAGGAGCCGCTGATGTTCAGAGACACCGTTTTTAACAACATCGCTTACGGCAGCAGCAATCCGCACGTTGAGCAGATACTTGCCGCCGCCGATATAGCCAATGCGCACGGCTTTATATCCAGGCTCCCCGACGGATACGATACTCTTGTGGGCGAGCGCGGAATCGGTCTTTCGGGCGGAGAAAAGCAGAGACTCTCCATCGCGAGGGCCGTTATGAAAAACCCCTCGATTCTCATATTCGATGAAGCGACCGCGGCCGTCGACTCTGAAACGGAACACCTTATCCAGGAGGCTATTGAACGGCTCATCCGCGGAAGAACTACGCTTATGATAGCCCACAGGCTTTCCACCCTGCGCAACGCCAATAAAATAGTTGTTGTGGATAAAGGCGAAATCATAGAATGCGGAACCCCGGAGGAGCTTATGGAAAAGAAAGGCAAATACTACAAGCTTATTCAGATTCAGTCCATGGGAGAGCGGCTTCGCAGGGAAAAGGAAGAAGAGAATTTTGAATAGGGAGTGAGCCTGAATGATAACATATATTGACGGTCAGGAAGTAAGAATAACCGAAAACGACGGTATTTTTGTGGACATTGAATTCTTTCATTCAAAAGAAAAATTCAAGGGCCTTGAGCCGAGAAGGCTTTTCCCGAGGTCGGGAATGAACAAATATATAGCGCTTCTGGATGAAGAAGGCAATCAGGTGGCGGTTATAAGAAATACGGAAAATCTTTTGGAAGAATCCCGTAATGCGCTCACCAAAGCCCTTGATGAATATTATATGATTCCGAAAATTCTCAGGTTTGTCAGGATGACGGAAAAATTTAAAATCTGGATGTGGACAGCCGAAACGGACAGAGGTATAATAACCTTTGAAATAAGGAACCACATAGCGTCAATAAAGCCTCTGTATGACGGAAGGGTACTTATCAAAGACGCAAACGATAACAGATATGAAATTCCGGATTACAGAAAGCTTGACAAAAAAAGCAGAGCAATGCTGATGCCGAAACTTTAAGAAGGGGACCGGATAAATGAAACTGATTATTGCGATTGTAAATAACGATGACAGCGCCGTGGTGGCATCTGCTCTTACAAAAGAGAACTTCACCATAACAAAGCTTTCGACTACGGGCGGTTTTCTTATGGTGGGCAACACCACTCTTCTGATAGGCACCGAGGATGAACGGGTTGATACCGCAAAACGAATAGTGGCAAAGTATTCGAGGACAAGAACTCATGAAACCGTAACAACCGAATCCTTCGGGAGAGGATTTTCAGAGGGCGCTCTCGCAAGCGAAATTTCTGTCGGCGGAGCAATGGTTTTTGTTCTTTCCGTTGACTCAATGGAAAAATATTGACAGAGGATTCCCGGCGCATCGAAGAGAGAATTCTGATGTTTCGGGCTTTTCTTTTTCCGCTGTATGCAGTTTTTGTCAGCAGCCGCGGGGCGCCTGCCCTGCGCAAACCGCGGCATCATATCGGACTTAATAAATAAGTACGGTAATTGTCCCGGCAAAACGGGATTTACGGAGGATTTTTTATGATTAAAAGATTTATGGCCTGTATCACCGCCGCAATGCTGATTATTTCAGCGGCGCTTCCCGCGTTTGCGGCAAAAACCGATGACAGCTTCGGCGCCTATGAACACGTTTTTATCATCGGTATTGACGGCGCGGGCGCGGCGTTTGATAAGGTTGACTCGCCAAATTTTGACCGCATTTTTGCCGACAACGCCTATCGGCACAACGCGCACACCGAATATATCACGACCAGCGCTCAAAATTGGGGTTCAATCCTGCTCGGCGTGGATTACGAAACGCACGGCATGACAAACGACTCAACAAAAGAAAGCCCTCATACTTCGGCGGATGAATATCACAGCATCTTCTATTATGCCCGTCAGGCGATGCCGAAGGCAAAGCTTGTTTCAATTTGCCACTGGCCCAACATCAATTACGGCATTATCGAAAACGACATAAATGTCAAAAAGGTCAACCGCTTCACAGATACCCTGGTTGTAGATGAAATTATCAACAATATCAGCTTCGGCAACGCGCCCGAGCTAATGTTCGTTCAGCTTGACAGCGTGGACCACGCCGCCCATTCCCACGGCGGCTTCAGTGACGAATATTATGAAGCGGTCAGAACCGCGGACGGTTATCTCGGGCGTATTTACGACACGATTGAGTCAAAAGGACTTATGAAAAACAGCCTGTTCATTGTTGTTGCCGACCACGGCGAGACTGCCGGCGGGCACGGCGGGCAGACAGTTGAAGAAAGCAGCGCGATTCTTGCCGTTGCAGGCAAAACCGTCAACAAGGGCTTGATTGACGAAAACGCGCATAACCGCGATGTTTCCGCCATTGCGCTGTATGCGCTCGGCATTGAGCAGCCGGAAGCGTTCATTTCAAGCGTTCCCGAAGGGCTGTTCGGTCAGGCGCGCGAAAAGGCAGTCGCAAAGAATCCCGCGCCGGTGTCTGAAAAGATTCTTAACGCTCTGTGCTTCCCGTTCATTCGCGCCTTTAATCTCATTATGCCGCTCTTTACCTGGATTTATGACGCGTATTATCATGCGGGAATTTTCAGCTTGTTTGCAAAGAAGCAGGTTTAAAAATATTCCTTTTTTGCTGATTTTATACCTTAAGGAAACGCTGATTAAATCGCCGCACTCATAACGGCGGCATCTTTTCCGCCTGATTTTGTCTCAAATCTTGGGCAATACCGCACAATACACGGCACGCGTCTTGCGCGAATATTATTCCGTCATATTTCACAAAAATCTCAGTCAATACACAAAGTATCAACTTCGATTTTTGTATCATCTGACGAAAAATCTTACATCGCAATCCGCATACCTGAATTGTGCGGTATTGCCTTAAAGACGGCTGTGTAATGTAAAGTTTCTCGGGAAAGGATTTTAAGATGATTTTTTATTTTTCCGGTACGGGTAATTCGCGCTTTGCCGCGATGAAGCTCGCTTCGCTCACCGGTGACAAAGCGTATAGCATTGCCGATATTTTCGGCGGCGACAGCTTCAAAAAAGAGGGCCTTCCGAATGTTACGGGCTTTGTCTTCCCCGTGTATTATTTCGGCCTGCCGGAGATGGTAAAAAGATTTGCCGTTCTGCCCGGTCTTCGGGACCTTTTAGGCTCATATGTCTATTGCGTAATAACCTGCGGAGCGAACCCCGCTGCGGCGGACGCCGCGCTGGCAAAGGCTTTGGGGCGTGAAATAAACTACTCGGCTTCGCTTGTTATGCCGGACAACTATGTTATCGCCTACAATCCGTCCGGCCCCGAAAAGGCGAAAGCTGCGCTGAAAGAAGCAGACAGCAAACTCGAAATTATCTCCCGCGATATTAACCGCAGAAAACAGTCTTTTACAAAAAAAATTTCAAAAACACTCGCCTCAAAGGCGCTTTATCCGTTCTACAATCTTTTCAGAACAACTCTTTTTTATTATGCGGATGACAACTGCGTCGGCTGCGGCCTTTGTGAAAGGCTGTGCCCCGATAAGGCGATTGAAATAAAGGGCGGCAAACCCGACTGGATGAAATATAAATGCCAGCACTGCACCGCGTGCATAAACGCCTGCCCGCAAAAAGCGATTCAGTTCACCGCTCTGACAAAAAAACGCGGCAGGTATTACATTTTAAATTTGAATAAGAATAAAAACGAACCGAGGGAAAGCAATGATAACTAAAAGAATTTTCGGTCAGACAAAGAACGGCGAAAAGGTTGACCTTTTCACCATGTCAAATACGCAGGGCACCGAGGTGGATATAATTACCTTCGGCGCAACGGTGCAGTCAATCAGAACAAAGGATAAAAACGGAGTTTCCGGCGATATTCTGATAGGATTTGACACAATGGAAGGGCATGAGAATTATTCGGCGAATCAGGGTATGACAATCGGCAGATATGCCAACCGCATCAGCGGCAGCTTCACCCTTGACGGCGTTAAGTATGAGCTGTCAAAGAATGAAAAAGGCATAACAAATCTTCACAGCGACGGCGAAGCTTCGCAAAGGGTCTGGAGCGCGATTATAGCCGACGATAACCGCCTTGAAATGAGCCTTAAAAGCCCTGATATGACAAGCGGTTTCCCCGGCAATATCGATATGACTGTCACTTTTACCCTTTTTGAGGACAATTCCCTGAGGATTGATTATTATGCCAAAGCCGACAAGGCGACTCCCATAAATATGACAAATCACGCTTATTTTAATCTCGGCGGCAGTGAAGATATTTTAGACACAGTTCTTACGATAAACGCGGACAGCTTCACCCCTACGGATGAAAACAGCATACCCACCGGTGAAATAAGGAGCGTTGAAGGCACCGCCTTCGATTTCAGAAAGCCGAAAAAAATCGGCAGAGACATTAGCGAAAACGACCCTCAGCTGGTAATGTGCGGCGGCTATGATCACAACTTTTGCCTGAATGAGGGCGACGGCGCAGTAATCACCGCTTTTGACGAAAAGAGCGGCAGAGTTCTTGAGGTGTTCACGGATATGCCGGGCTGTCAGCTTTATACCGGCAACTTTCTTGACGGCACCGCTCCCGGCAAAGGGGGCGTAAAAATGCAAAAGCATGCCGGATTCTGCCTTGAAACGCAGTTTTACCCCGACACGCCCAACAATCCTTCGTTCCCTCAATGCACCTTTGCCGCCGGCAAAGCGTTTGAAAGCACGACGGTTTACAGATTTTCGGTAAAGAACGGATAAATATTTCTTTTTTAACGATCTTATCTTTTTGTTATCTGCACCTGCGCCCCTGTTTCGCCGAGAATTTTTTGAATATTCTTTTCAAGGCTGTCGCTTTTTGTCGCGCTGCTCAGGCACCAGTAAAGCTCATTCTCATAAGTGAGGACGCCGGAATAAACCGTGTTTTTGAGAGTTCTGCCGATAACGAAGCCAAAGCTTAAAATATGCTTTTTGATATCCTCCGGCAATGTGATAACGCCGATGTTCGATAAAGGCGAGGTAAAAAGCCTCTCTCCGTACATAGCGGAGCCGACCTTCAAAAGCCCTTTTTTCACAAAATTCGGCAACGCTTTAAAGACCGGCATTTCAGACTGACTGACGTTCGTGTGGATATCCTGCGTGAGCTTTTTGGTGTTTGACCCGAGGACAAACTGCGGCTTGAGGATTTCGACTATATCCTCAAGCGAAGCGTCGGCGCAGTCCGGCGGAGCGCTCGTTATGAAATACAGCGAAAAATTTCGGAGTGTGGTTGAATCATATCTTTTTCGAAGATTCATCGGCACTTCGATTTTTATGTTTTTGTCGGTTTTATCCTCATTTATCGCGCACATACAAAGCGCCTTTGTGTAAACGGCGACAAGCAGCTCGGTGACCGTGGCGTTTATGCCCTTGGCATAATCTTTTAAAACATTGACGTCTGTTTTGAAGGTGGTAAGGCTCAGCTCGCCTTCGGGCTTGCCGCTGCCGTACTGATAAGCGGGTTTTTCGCTCCTTGACGAGTTTTTCGCCTTCGGGTCGAAAGCTTTAAGAAAGCTGTTTTCGGTATCAGATTTTTCAAATTTGAAGCCGTGATTGAAAATGTCGCTTGAAGTATCGATTTTGCGACCCTCGTTGATATAGTACTGAGCGATAAGGTTCGCGAAAAAAATCATTGCTCCCGTGCCGTCGGCGACCGAATGGAACAGCTCCATTCCCAGACGGTTCTGGCTGTAAGTGATCCTGAACAAAGGTTTGCTCTTTTCAGCCAGATCAAAGGGGAGACACAGCCCGCCCTCGGGGACAATATCCGGCAGGGAAACAGTCTTTTTTAAGACAACGAAATATTTTCTCTTTTCTATGGTCACAAAAAAAGAGGGAAACTTTCTTCTGAGCTGAGTGAGTGAAGAAACAATGTTCTGAACGTCGATTTTTTCATCCAGCTCCGCCTCAAGCCTGAAAACCTGATTCCAGTCCGGCTTTGCTATATAGGGATAGATTATTCCCCCGTGGTCAAGGAAATAACCGTCTGTAAGCTCTTTGATTTTTGTTTTATCCTTCATTATTTATCCTTTCCGTTAGGATCATCGGTGATGCATTTCTCTAAATATAACAAAATAAGCCGAAAAAATCAACTCGAAAGGGAAAACGGATTGATTTAAGCGATGGAATGTATTATAATCCAAAAATATAAAAAGATAAAAAGACGCGCGGTGATTGCCTTGTTTCAAATCCGCGCCGTGTCAACACAGGAGGAATAAACTATGAGTGAATGCAGCGGCAACTGCGAAAGTTGCTCACAAAACTGCGGTGCAGGCGAAGCGCAGGATATGCGTATACCCTGCGGTCCGTTCTCTAACATCAAAAAGGTTATCGGCGTTGTCAGCGGAAAAGGCGGCGTAGGCAAATCCCTTGTGACTTCTCTTCTGGCGTGCGCCATGCAGGCAAAGGGCTACCGCACGGCGGTCCTTGACGCGGATATAACCGGTCCGTCAATACCCAAAGCCTTCGGCATAAGAGAAAGAGCAAAAGCGGACGAAACCGGTCTTTTGCCCGAAATCTCAAAAACAGGCGTGAAGATAATGTCCGTCAATCTCCTTCTTGAAACGGAGGACAGCCCCGTCGTATGGCGCGGCCCCGTTATCTCGGGCGTTATTCAGCAGTTCTGGAAGGATGTCGCGTGGGATGAAATCGACTATATGTTTGTGGATATGCCGCCGGGAACGGGCGACGTTGCGCTGACGGTGTTCCAGTCCCTGCCCGTTGACGGCATTGTCATTGTCACAACCCCGCAGGATCTTGTGACGATGATTGTCAAAAAAGCCTTTAATATGGCAAAGCTTATGAATGTGCCCGTCATAGGACTTGTGGAAAACATGAGCTACGCCGTATGCCCCGACTGCGGTAAAGAAATCAATATCTTCGGCGAAAGTAAAATCGAACAGGTTGCCGAGGATTTAGAAATTCCCGTGCTTGCTAAAATACCCGTTAATCCCAAAACAGCCGAGCTTGTCGATAAGGGCTGCGTTGAGCTGGTCGGCGACGATTATGTAAAAACAGCGGCTGAAACAATTGAAAAAATATGAGGGAAAGCAAATGATTGATATTAAATTTTTAAGAGAAAATCCCGATATTGTCAAAAAGAATATAGAAAACAAATTTCAGCATTCCAAGCTTCACCTTGTTGACGAGGTTATCGAGCTTGACAAAAAATCAAGAGCCGCAAAAACCGAGGCGGATAACCTCAGAGCGCAGAGAAATAAGCTTTCAAAGCAGATAGGCGCGCTCATGGCTCAGGGCAAAAAGGACGAAGCGAATGAAATAAAGGAACAGGTTGCCTCCTTCGCAACCCGCCAGGCCGAGTGTGAAAAGCTTGAAAGCGAATACGCCGAGCAGGTCACAAAAATCATGATGGTCATACCCAACATCATCGACCCGTCTGTCCCCATCGGCAAGGACGACAGCGAAAATGTTGAGGTGACAAAATACGGCGAGCCGGTTGTGCCGGATTTTGAAATCCCCTACCACACCGAAATAATGGAGCGTTTTAACGGCATTGACCTTGACTCCGCCAGAAAGGTCGCGGGGAACGGTTTTTATTACCTGACCGGCGATATAGCCAGGCTTCATTCCGCGTGCATTGCGTACGCGCGCGACTTTATGATTGACCGCGGTTTCACATATTGCGTGCCGCCGTTTATGATAAGGTCAAATGTTGTTACGGGCGTTATGTCCTTTGCGGAAATGGACGCTATGATGTACAAAATCGAGGGCGAAGACCTTTATCTTATCGGCACGAGCGAACACTCTATGATAGGCAAATATATCGACACAATTGTTGACGAGAGCACTCTTCCCCATACGCTGACAAGCTATTCGCCGTGTTTCCGCAAGGAAAAGGGCGCCCACGGTATTGAGGAGCGCGGCGTTTACCGCATACATCAGTTTGAAAAGCAGGAAATGATTGTTGTTTGCAAGCCCGAAGAAAGCAAGATGTGGTTTGATAAACTCTGGCAGAATACGGTTGACCTTTTCCGTTCGATGGACGTTCCCGTCAGAACTCTCGAATGCTGCAGCGGCGACCTTGCAGACCTTAAAGTCAAATCCTTTGACGTTGAGGCGTGGTCACCCAGACAGAAGAAATATTTTGAGGTCGGCTCCTGCTCAAATCTCGGCGACGCTCAGGCAAGGCGGCTTAAAATCAGGGTTAACGGCAAAGACGGCAAATATTTTGCCCATACGCTCAACAACACCGTTGTCGCTCCGCCCCGTATGCTGATAGCTCTTCTCGAAAACAACCTCAACGCCGATGGCAGCGTCAACATACCCGCCTCTCTCAGACCTTATATGGGCGGCAAAGAAAAGCTGATACCGGTTAAATAAACGAAAAAGGGCATAATTATGAAGCTTTGGGCAGGAAGATTTTCCAAGGATATAGACAAAAGGACAAATGATTTCAACTCCTCAATCCGCACGGACTCGAGGATGTACCGCCAGGATATTCGCGGCAGTATAGCGCACGCAACCATGCTCGGCGCGCAGGGGATTATCTCACAAGAGGATTCCGCCGCCATAGCTGCATCCCTTGCCGAAATTGAAAATGATATAACAAGCGGCTCCCTGGTGATTGATCCGGGAGTTGAGGATATACACACCTTTATTGAAGGTGAACTGACCAAAAGACTGGGCGAGGCGGGCAAACGCCTTCACACCGGGCGCAGCCGCAACGACCAGGTTGCCCTCGACATAAGGCTTTATCTGCGCGATGAGTGCGACGAAACAGCCGGTCTTATTAATGACCTTGTTTCTTCACTTGACAGCAAGGGCGAAGAGAATAAAGACGCCGTTATGCCAGGCTACACTCACCTGCAAAGGGCGCAGCCGATTACCTTCAAAGCTCATCTTGCGGCTTATTCCCAGATGCTTTCAAGGGACATAGGCAGAATAAATGACGCAAAAAAAAGAATGAACGTGTCGCCTCTCGGCTCCGGCGCACTTGCGGGCACAACATACCCCATTGACAGGGCTATGACCGCCTCTCTTTTAGGCTTTGACGGCTACACATCTTCTACTCTGGACGGCGTGAGCGACAGGGATTTTTGCGTTGAGCTCGCCTCGGCGCTCTCCCTGATTATGGTTCACCTGTCGCGTCTTTGCGAAGAAATAATTATGTGGTGCAGCTGGGAATTCAAGTTTGTTGAACTTGACGACGCTTTTTCAACCGGCTCGAGCATAATGCCGCAAAAGAAAAATCCCGACATAGCCGAGCTTGTCAGAGGCAAGAGCGGCAGAGTATTCGGCGACCTTATGACCCTTTTGACCGTTCTCAAGGGTATCCCGCTGGCGTATAACAAGGATATGCAGGAGGATAAGGATGCGATTTTCGATGCCTTTGACACCGTTAAAATCTGCCTTAAAACCCTTGTTCCGATGATAGACACCATGACAGTCATTAAGGAGAATATGCGTCTTGCCGCGGGCAAAGGCTTTATAAACGCCACTGACTGCGCGGATTACCTCGTGTCAAAGGGAATGGCGTTTCGCGACGCTTACAAAGCGACGGGCGAAATTGTCGCCATGTGCATAAAAAAAGGGCTGACTCTTGAAAACCTGCCGATTGAAGACTATATCTCGGTTTGTGACAAATTTGACAAAGGCGTATATGAAGCCATTAATCTTGACAACTGCGTTAAAAGGCGCAATCTTTAATACGGCTGAAGGAGAATACGAATGGGACTGACAATAGGACAAAAGCTGATTAAAAGCCACCTTCTTGAAGGTGAGATGATACCCGGCAAAGAAATCGGGATAAAAATCGACCAGACCCTGACTCAGGATGCGACCGGCACTATGGCGTACCTTGAGTTTGAGGCAATGGGCGTTGAGAGAGTAAAAACCGAGCTCTCGGTAGCATACATTGACCACAACACTCTGCAGACCGGCTTTGAAAATGCGGACGATCACAGGTTCATTCAGTCCGTTGCGAAAAAAAGAGGCCTGCTTTATTCAAAGCCCGGCAACGGCATATGCCACCAGGTTCACCTTGAACGCTTCGGCAAGCCCGGTAAAACTCTCATAGGCTCCGACAGCCATACCCCAACGGGCGGCGGTATCGGTATGCTTGCTATCGGCGCAGGCGGCATGGATGTTGCCGTAGCGATGGGCGGCGGCACATATTACACCGTTATGCCCAAGATGACCCTCGTGCGCCTTTCCGGCGCACTGCAGTCGTTTGTCAGCGCAAAGGACATTATCCTTGAGGTTCTTCGCATTATGAGCGTCAAGGGCGGCGTAGGCAAAATCATTGAATACGGCGGCGAGGGCGTTAAGACTCTTTCCGTTCCCGAAAGGGCGACAATAACCAACATGGGCGCGGAGCTCGGCGCAACCACTTCCGTGTTCCCCAGTGATGAAATAACAAAGCAGTTTCTTGCTGCCCAGGGCAGAGAAGCCGACTGGTCGCCGCTTGAAAGCGACCCGGATGCCGTCTATGACGAGATTATTGACATAGACCTTACTTCTCTTACCCCCCTTGCGGCAATGCCCCATATGCCGGACAGGGTTCGTTCTGTTGCCGACATCGGTAAAATCAGGGTCAATCAGGTCTGCATAGGTTCGTGCACCAACTCTTCACTAATGGATATGCTGAAGGTTGCGGATATTTTAAAGGGCAAAAAAGTTGCGGCGGACGTTTCGCTCACCATTTCGCCCGGCTCAATGCAGGTTCTCAACATGCTGTCCTTAAACGGCGCTCTCTCGGACATTCTGTCTTCCGGCGCAAGGCTTCTGGAATGCGCCTGCGGCCCGTGCATAGGTATGGGTCAGTCCCCGAATTCCGCCGGCATTTCACTGCGCACATTTAACCGTAACTTTGAGGGCAGGAGCGGCACTGCGGACGCGGGCATCTACCTTGTCAGCCCCGAAACCGCGGCGGCGTCGGCAATCACCGGCTACCTCACAGACCCGAGAGAGCTCGGCACAATGCCCCGGATACATATGCCCTCTTCATTCATTATCAACGACAATATGATTGAAAAGCCGGTTTCGCCCGAAGAAGCCGATAGTGTCGAAGTGCTTTACGGTCCGAACATAAAACCATTCCCCACAAGCGAAAAACTGCCCGAAAGCATTCAGGCGCCCGCGATACTCAAGGTCGGCGACAATATCACAACAGACCACATTATGCCGGCAGGGGCTAAAATTCTTCCCTACCGTTCAAATATCCCCTATCTTTCAAATTTCTGCTTCAGACAGTGCGACGAACATTTCAGCCAAAGGTGTAAGGCCGCGGGCAAAGGCTTCATCATCGGCGGTGCCAACTACGGTCAGGGCTCCAGCCGGGAGCACGCGGCGCTGGTGCCTCTTTACCTCGGCATCAAGGCTGTTATCGCCAAATCCTTTGCGAGGATTCACTGCGCCAACCTTATCAACGCCGGCATTATGCCCTTCACCTTTAAAAACGCGGATGATTACGACAGAATCAATACCGATGATGTTCTTGAACTTGCGGATATACGCAGTTGCATAAGCGAAGGAAAGACCGCGGTTCTTAAAAACATCACCAAGAGCGAAGAATACCCTCTCGATTACGATTATTCCGACAGACAAAAGGCGATGATTCTTGCCGGCGGTTTGCTGAACTATACGAAGGAGCAAGGCGGTAATCGGTGATCTTCTTTTCCGGGCTTGATTGAGCCGGTTTTGCCTTCTCTGACCGATATTAACCGGTGGAATTTACTTCGGGAATTAACTGAATTAACTTTTTGTCGAAAAAACGGATAATTTGTATTTTCCGGTTGACTTTTGCCGCCAAACGGGTTATAATTATCCGCGAAATCGGTCGTTTAGCGCAGCTGGTAGCGCACTCGCTTGACGTGCGAGTGGTCACAGGTTCGAGTCCTGTAACGACCACCACTTCGGAGAACCCTCAATCCCTTGTATTTCAAGGCTTTGAGGGTCCTTTTTTGGCGTTTTTTTATTTCCGAAACAGCAAAAAGTGCGCCAAAATAAGCCAAAAAACACCAATTTCTGCAAAAAAACTTCGTAAAAACTTCGTAAATTTTTTCTCGGATTTAGGGAAACGCTGATTAAATCGCCGCACTCATAACGGCGGCATCTTTTCCGCCTGATTTTGTCTCAAATCTTGAAATAAACAAATTATTTCTGCAATTTTTCGACTTCATCAGTCGAAAAACCTGCTCGCCGTTCTAAA
>JAILFM010000114.1 GCA_024697575.1 Clostridiales bacterium | reverse complement strand
TATGTATGGAGGAATTGTAATGAAAATAGGTAAGGAACTGGCAAAAGGAAGCACTGAGTTGCTTGTGCTCAGCATAATAGCAAAGGAAGATATGTACGGATATCAAATAATAAAAACAATTGAGATTAAAAGTGAAGAAGTATTCAAAATGAAGGAAGGCACTCTTTATCCTATTCTTCACAATCTTGAAACAGAAGGTTATTTATCCTCTTATCTGGTTGATGTCAGCGGTCGCAGCCGTAAATACTATAAAATCACTGATAAAGGATTAAAACAGTTTGAGGAAGAAAAAGAGGAGTGGAGCCTTTTCACAAAGTCCGTTTCTAAGGTTCTCGGTTTCGGAGGTGCTGAACTTGTCAAATCGTGAATTTGAGGATATTGCAGACAATATATGCTCAGTAATTATTTCTGACAGAAAGAGAAAAATTGCACGCAATGAATTAATCGATCATTTGATCTGTGAAATGGATGATGTGATTTCGCATGGTGCTTCTGAAGAAGAGGCTTTGCATATTGTTTTAGAGAATTTCGGCGAAGAAGAAGATGTTAAAGAGAGAACAACAAAATCATACCGCAATGATAATATTGCCTCAATAATCAATGGCGCGCTCGGTTTTGTTGGTTATACGGCAATAGCCGGAGTTTTGTTCTTTTTTCAAATGTTTTTTGCGTTTTTGGGCTTTGATACTGACATGTATATTTGCCATTGCTGTTTGCTGTTTATAATTCTTACAATACTGTCTTATGTTTCTGTGCGCACGAAAAACACAAAACTTCCGCTGTTTATTATTCCCAATGCTTTATTACAATTAATAAATGTTTTTTCCGGAGTACCGACATTTATTCTAGCTGTTCCAGAGCTGATAAAGGGAGATTATGTTGGTTTTCTGAAAGATATACGCTACTACGAGTTAGTGTCAACAAAACTATCACAGTTGTTGATGGCGGTTTTTATTCTGATGTTTGTATTAATTAATGCTTTAATATCACTGAATTCATTTAAGCTTAAGTCAAAAAGAATTCGAAAAACTAATACAAACAATATATTAAGAAAGCTCTCCGCTGCTGTTATGGGATTTGTTGTAATATCTTCAGCCTTGTGTTTCGGTTGTATGTTTGTTTTCGATGGACAATCGGCGTTTAATTATGTCCAAGAATACTATATTGTCCCTGCTGACAGCAAAGATGAAATTGATGATATATTAAGTTTCTATGATAAGGAAGCTGAAAACGACGGAGAAGGAATCAAGCCGGGTACAAACGACATATATCAAACAGACGGATTGGTATATAAAATCTATTATTATCATGATTTGAATTCGGCAGTTATTGATGCAGAAGTATATGAAAAAGGCGTAGAAAAGATACCCAAGTGGACGGATTGGGATTGGATGCATAAAAATGGTTACTATCCTGAAGATCCTGATTTTACTCCTATTTATGACTTAACATACGAAGATACACCTGAAGTTTATGGTGACAAGACTCTGACTAAAATAGAAAGTGCTGAAAAAACAAAACGAGATGCATTCTATACAGTATGGGCAAGCAGAGTTGAAATAAGACCCGAAAAGAAAGAAGGTTATCTGGTGGCAATACCATTTGCAGATAAACGTTTCAGAACAGATAAAGCGATTATTATTGACCTGCCTCTTGAAAATGACCATATTATTCACGGCAATATGAACCTGAACGCTTATGAAATTGTTATTAAAAAAGCTGAAAGCTGACTATACTCATTCTACAAGTGAAGAAACAAATAATACACGAAAAGTGACAAAAAGTATTATTATTTTTAAAACCGATATCCGTCTGACTTGCTTGCTAATTCCGGTTTTGCTTATTCTCCGTCTTCTGGCAGGCATCATTTTCTTTATAAAAATATATGGTAAACTTATTGCAAGAAGACTATAAAAGGAAAAATTTTTTTCGTTAGATTTGCGATTTGAACTGACTACTTAATGAGAGCAAAAATTCTGAAAGGAGGCAAGGCGGATTGAATGATAAAAACAGAATACGGAAACCGGCAGATAAACTTGTAAGCGAATGCTTTAAAGAATATCGGCTCAAGCTGTTCAGATACTGCCTTGCCAGACTTGATGGTTCGCGTGAGGATGCCGATGACTGTGTGCAGGATGCTTTTCTTGTTTTTCAGAAGACACTTACCGAAGGCAAAACAGTTGAAAACCCACGGGCGTTTCTTTACCGCACGGCAGAAAACTTTGTGAAACGCCGGAAAGAAGAGAACGCAAAAGCAGCAAAACGAAATGTTCCTCTTGAATTTGCCGAAAACACCGTAACGGTTGAATTTGATTATCTGCAGGCGGTTGATGAAACGGATTATGATTTGCTTGCGGAAAAACTGATAAACACACTCACGCCGAACGAAAAACAACTTTATGACCTCAGATACCGTCAGAAAAATGAGGTTAATCAGATTGCCGAGTCTCTCGGAATATCTCCCGCGGCGGCTTCAATGCGGCTTATGCGGCTGAGGGATAAGGTCAAACAGATAGTTTATGAGAAAGGAGGCTGAAACCGTGAATGCAATAACCGTTAATCGTGAGATTTTACTTTGTGAAGATTTCACGGAAGATTTTGCAGAAAAACTCTGCGCTCTTCTTAACAGTCTTATTGACACTGAACTTGAAAAAGGCAACGAGACCGATTTTGATTTGGTTGACGAATACGCCGAAGCGATTAACTATATCCGTGAAAACGGAACAGAAACACTTCCGGTTGTTTCCGATAAAGCATTTTTGAAAAAACTCTGTATTGAAAGAAAAACAATTCTGCCGAAAGTTGCGGTTGCCGCCGCCGTAATTATTGCACTGCTCGGCATAAACTCCGCCGTAGCAAAAGAAACTCAGATAAATATAATTGCAAAAGGTGCCGAATATTTAAAAGATTTATTTACACAACAGACATATACAGAAGAACAGACAGCGGAAACAGTCTTTGCGAACAGCGAACCAAAAACAACCGGGCAGGACGGAATAACAGGCATTGAACTGGTTTTTGAAGATAATTTCCGAACGGAATACAATGTCGGTGAAAGTTTTGACCGAAAAGGGCTTTACATTTATCTTGTTTCGCAAAACGGTAAAACAAAAACAGATAAATATGAAATCACAACAGATTCACCGTTCGCCGAAAAATCAGGCGAACAGACGGTTACCGTTTTCGCAAAAGGATTCAGTAAAAGTTTTACGGTCAGAATTATAAACAACGAGAAAACACCGCTGCTGAATTCCGTTTACGCAACATTCCCCGATGGATTTGATTTCACATACCATGAAGATCCTGATTTGAGCGGAATGCGGGTGTTCGCGGTTTACAGCAACGGCGACGAAAAAGAATTAAGCCCAGGTGAATACACACTCAAATCCGAAACAATCCGTGCACTGTTCAAAGAAAAAACCACTTTTACCATTGAATACGGCGGCTGCACCTGCTCATTTGAGTTACAGGAGGGATGAAAATGAAAACAGTCAAAAGATTATTCACGATTTTTCTTTGTCTAATTATGGCAGTATCAATACTGCCACTCACACCTGTCGACGTTTTTGCCAATGATGAAGATGAATATCTAATAAGCTCGGATGGAAAGTGGAAATATGCTGTTGCTTCCAAAACTTTTTCTATAAATGACGGCAGATATGATGACTTTGTTTATCTGCACAGATATATCGGCAACGAAACAGATGTTATTGTTCCTGAAGAAATAGATGGTTACTATGTTCAGGTAATAGGTGAATACTGTTTTTACGGTGATACACATTTTTATAACAGTTCTTCGCCTCTGCCCGATTCAGAAAACCAAGCAAAAAATGACAGGATTAAAAGTATAACCATTCCGTCCCCCGTTATTTCTATTGGAGATTATGCATTTGCTTTTATGGACAGCCTTGAAGAAATTGTTTTTCAAAACATGCCTTCACCATACGCAGAGTTTATAACTATCGGAAACGGTGTTTTTGCCGGTTCACCGCAACTTAAAGGCCTCGAATTGCCCGAAACAAGATTTGACAGGGTCTTAAACAAAGCTTTGACTGATTCATATATCAAAGCACTGACAGTTCCAAGTATAAAAAGTTATGATATAAAGGCATTGCCTGAAACAGTTGAATATATTCTTATAACCGGGAACTTCACTTCACAGGAAATCCACCCTTCATATAACCACGGAGCGTTTTCATCTTTTGTTAAAACAGTTGAAATTGAAGGATATGCAAAAGCTGATTATAAAGTCAAAACCGTTTTATCGGAGCTCCAGGGCGCTGACGGCCAAATAACAAATTACCCCGATTTTATTTTTCATCGGGTTCCTGATTATAAACTCGAGAAGCTTCTTGAAAACTCCGGATACAAAAAAAGGATAGATTACGAAACCGGATATACCGAATTTTCGGTTAACAGATTTCCGCTTGATGTCAGGTATTACCCTTTTAATAGAGTAAGTTACGGTTCGGGCATCATATCCAGTGATTATGAGTATGCGCTCACTTATCTGGATAACGCTGTTATTATCGGTTATCACGGTAACGGTGAAGAAGTTGTTTTTCCGTCTGAAATTGACGGGTATCCTGTTACGGCAATAGGCGACGGTCAGAATGCTCTGTGTGGCAATACCTCTAACGATTCCGCTGTTACGGTAACAATACCCGACTCTGTTGAATTTATAAACAAAAAGGCGTTTTATAATTGGTATGCGCTTGAAAATATTGAGTTTTCACGGAATTTAAAAGTTATTGAATCGCAGGCGTTCCGCTATTGCAGAAGTCTGACCGAAATAGTCCTTCCGGATATAGCTTATCTTGGAACATACGCCTTTGCAGACTGCGGAATAAAAAAAGTGGCTGTTCCTTCGACATTAAAAGAAGTGTCTGCAATGTCTTTCAGTGAAATCGACAGAAGCTCGTTCCTGAGTCCGTCCCGTATTCTCGAAACAATAGAATTAAGTGACGGTGTTGAGATAATCGGGACAGGTGCATTCGAGTATTCGCCGGATGAAGACATCACCGATGATCCGTTTGTTGAGCTGAACTTGCCGTCAACACTTAAATTTATCGACTATGCGGCATTTCACGGAACAAATATCAAAGGAGAACTGAAAATTCCCGGCGGAGTGAAAAAAATAGACGACTTTGCGTTTTGCTCAAACACAAAACTGACATCCGTGACATTACCACAGAGACTTGAATATATAGGCGAAAAGTCGTTTTACGGCTGTGTTATACAAAACGCACTTGTTCTTCCGGATTCGGTTTGTAAGTTGGAAGACAACGCGTTTGACGCTTTAACTGTTCCGGAAATTGTTCTGCCTGACAGCATCACCGTTATTCCCAACGGATGTTTCAATAAAAGCAATATTGAGAAAATATCGGGAGGTCAAAACATAAAACTGATTGAAGATTATGCGTTCAGGCAGGCAACAATCGGAGAAATAACTTTGCCCGAAGGTCTTAAGTATTTAAGGCATACCGCTTTTGACAGTGCAAAAATCGGCACACTGTTTTACGGTGTAAACGGCAAAGATTTTGATGATTACAATTATTACCCTGCCGCAGGCGCGTTTGAAAAATCGGAAATACAAAACCTGATTATATCTCAGACGGCAAAGCACATTCCCGAACAGGTGTTTTGCGGCGCGGTTATAACCGGTCGGATTACAATGCTGCCGGGAGTTGAAACAATATGCCCCAATGCATTTTATATGTCAACAATGAGCGAAATAACAATTCCCGA
>JAILFM010000040.1 GCA_024697575.1 Clostridiales bacterium | reverse complement strand
CACGGCTCTTCCAGTCCTATGGACTGTGCAAACATTTCTGCATAATTTGTAAATCCTGTCATTTCTATCACCCGGGATTTACTTTATCACTTTTTTTGTCCTCTTTCTACCCTTCTTCACGAAAAAAAGAAAAGAGCCTTTATTGACATTTTTTTTGAAAGATATTATCATAAAAAGGCAAAAACCGGCTTTTAAGGAATAAATACCATATGGATTTTTTAACTGATATATCCCGCATTTTGCTGCCCGTTCTGGCGGTGCTGATACTCGGCCTTTGCCTTTGGCCGCTGATGAAAAGGCGGCCTTTGTCTCTTGGTATGGTCAGGCTGATTAACAGCGCAAACGGTGACAGCTATAAACTGACAACCAGAGAGGTCTCTGTCGGCAGCAACAAAAAGAGCGATGTCGCGTTGTGCTATCAGGGAGTTTCACGAAATCACGCCGTTATTAAATGTGAAAAGGACGGGTGGTATATCCGCACTTTAAGACCTGATATAGCGGTTACTGTTAACGGCAGAAGGGTCAACAAATCCGAAATGCTCAAAACCGGTGACAAAATCGGGATAGGACCGATTGTTTTGATTTTTGAAAACAGGTAGGTTTATTTTTATGGCAAAAAACAGAAAGAAAAAGAAAAACAAGTTGGCTGTTCCTGCGGGGATAATAACCGTCCTTTTTGCGATAGGCGGGCTTGTTGCCGGGATAATGTTTTGTATTGACAAAGTAAAAACCATTATCGATAAGCCGGCGGAAAAGGCGCAGTACGAACAGTTTTTAAAGCCCGTCGTTATGTTTGACCCCGATCCGTTTGACGACCTTGCCAGAGCGGACAAATCCCAGTTACTTTATGCCGCTGTATGGGCACTGTTAATGAGTGACAAGGGTATTGACGGCTATTCTTACTCCGAGGGCGAAAATATCGGTATCGTTGTCCCTCAGGGGGATATAGATAATTATTTTGTTTCGCTTTTCGGCAATGAAATTGACCTGAATGCTTTCCGTACGTCGATTGATATGAGCGGTTACGGTATATCATACAACTCTGCCACTAAGAGCTACATTCTTCCCATTACGGGAATTGAGAGTGCTTATACTCCCAAGGTTTATGAGATTGAAAAAATCGGCGACAGCGTCGTTCTCAGCGTCGGTTACATCGGCAACAAAACTTTCGCCGACATCAGCCAAGGGGAATACACGGCACCTTCGCCCGATAAGATGATGGCCATTACCCTTCGCGAAAGAAACGGGAAGAGATATGTTTCATCAATTCAGCCGGCGGGCAAAAAAGATTATGCCGATATTACTATAAATGAGGGGATGTTGAAATGACCAAAATTGATCCTGTTATTATTTTACCGGGTATTAATCATTCACCGACTCTTCTTTATGATGAAAACGGAAGAGCGGTTTTTAACGGAAAAGGTCGCCAGATAGGCGGCACCCTCTTTTTCACGAAAAACGACAGACTGTTAAAAAAAGAACTGCCTGCCCTTCTTTCAAAACTTGAAATGTCACGGATTACAAGAAGGGACATGGGTGTTGAAAATGCGGCATACGCCCTTGCGAGCGAAGCGTTTGAGTATCAAAGGTGTGAGAACGACGGCACAATGAAATACAATCTCAAAACAATGAGGTTCGGCTCTCTTGCGTCTATGGACAAAAGCCGTCTTCAGTGGGCTTACTGTATGGTGCCTATGCAAGGGCTGGTTAAAGAAACGGGTCTTGACAGCATTTGGTTTTATACATTCAACCTCGTTGGCGATCCGATTGAAAGCACAAAAGAGCTTGACAAATATATCGACATGGTCATGGAAAAAACCGGTGCCGGCAAGGTGACGCTTATGCCGGTTTCACTTGGCGGTACAATCCTCACATCTTACCTTGAAATGTTCGGGCACAAAAAAATCGGCAGAATTGTTTCCGTTGTCGGTTGCCTTGACGGCAGCGATATTGCCGCGGATATGCTGGAAAGAAATTTTGACACATCCGACGAATTTTTAAGGCACAGATTCCTTGCCGAAGCGTTTAAAGAAATCAAAGGCGATGAAACCGGCGGGTATGCTGCGAACCTTTACCTCAACACCCTGCCGCGCAAGGCGTTTAACTCCCTTTACACGGGGATTATGAGCGGAATTATCGACACTGTTATGAAAAACTGCCCCCAGATATGGGCAATGATACCTTCAACGCGTTACGAGGCGTTGAGCGCAAGATATTTAAGCGGACCGGGAAGCGCCGTTCTTAAAGAAAAAACCGATTATTTTCAAAAAGCGAGGCTTGCCCTTCGCCGTAACCTTTTAAAAGCGCATGACGACGGAGTTAAAATTGATGTTATTTCCGGCTCAAACCTTGCGTTCGGTGAGAAGGAATATTCATTTTTCGGCGCGATAGGCTCCGCCCGGCTTATTAACGGCGACGGTATCCTTTCGCTGAATTCAACTACTTTAGGCGCAACCGGCGCAAAGCCCGGTGAAACCCTTCCGGATGAATATCTCAATAATGCAAAACAGTCCGGAGTATTTGAAAAAGGATATATTTCCCCGGATAATAAAATCGACGTTTCAACTGCTGCGTTTCCGGATAATACATGGATTTTCCTCAATCAGCACCACGAAGTCGGCAACAATCACGCCGTTATCAATCTTGTCAAAGATATTGTTCTGGGCAAGGTTTCAAACGTTCATTCGGACCCTGAAAACCATCCGCAGTTTAACGGCAACTGCCATACAAAGCATCTGAGCCGCTGGCGTCTGCCGGATTCCGTCAGACTGATTGAATCGGACGAGAGCGCTCTTGAAACGGAAGACAGAAATAAACTGAAGGAACTTGTTGACAAGGCTAAAGCGCTTCTTGACGAAACAATTGCCGACGGAGAAAGAGCGGATAATCTGAAAAATGAGATTGAAGAAATTCTTGCCCGTTACGGAATGTTTAAAAAGCCGGAGCAGCCGACGGCAAAAAAAGAAAAAATCAAGGAAATATTAAAATCCGCAAGCGAAAAAACAGGTATCCGCTCAGGAAAATGAAAAACCGGCTGTATAAATCGTTATGCGGAAAGATTGAAATATGAAAAGAATTATTTCGGCTGCGCTGTGTTTTGCGATGCTTTTTTCACTTTGTCTCAGCGGGCACGCATCAGAATTCACCGGCGAAAAAATATCCGATAAACCGCTTTTACCGGCTTTAAGGACGGATTGCGGCGGACAGTGCAACAAAGTGCCCACAATAATAATCCCGGGGCTGAGCCAGTCAAATGTATGGCTTGTTGACGATAACGGAGATTTTGTTCTTGATGAAAACGGGAACAAGATAGACTGTTTCCCCTGTTACGCTAAAACAAAGCCCATTGTGAAAAGGGTGATTTTTCCTCTGTTGGCAACGCTTTTTACCGGGCATAATTTTATGAACAAAGCTCTCGATGACGTTGTTGATATGATTTTCTATATGAACGAAGCGGACGATGAAGGCAATGAGAGCAAATACGGGCGTCTTGAAGAGTATCCGTATTCGCTCGCAGAATGTTCCGAATATGAAAAAAGCGAGATTTATGACGCCGTTCCCATTCAATCGCTCGGGCGTGAATATGAGGACCATCTGTATTTCTTTGCCTATAATTCATTTGGGAATAACATTCAGATTGTTGACAGGCTTTACCGCTTTATTCAGACTGTCAAAGCAGAAACAGGCCACAGTAAGGTAAATCTTGTTCCGATTTCACTCGGCGGAACCGTTGCCAACGGGCTTCTTGAATACTACAGCGGCCGATATGAAGGCAAAGAAAGCGTATATAACAGCATTAACAAAATCATTTATGTTGTCCCGGCGCTTGACGGCTCGTCGATTATAGGCGATATAATGACAAAAAGCCTTTCATTTCTTGACCCGGATTATCTTTATAACGGCTTTCTCGAAGGACTGATGGACGAAAAAAGCGCAAGGCTTGTTGAAATCGCTCTTCGTATTCTGCCGGATAAAACGGTCATGAGCATTCTCGACCATCTTGCAACAGCCCTTGACAAAAAGGTTTTTTCGCGCTCAACAAATATGTGGGCGCTCTGCCCTGCCGAGGACTATGAAAAGGCGGCCGGGATGTGGCTAAGCGACACATCAATGAAGAAAATCAGGGAACAGACGGATTTATACCAATCGGCACGGCTCAACTCGCGTGACAATATCCAGAAAATTAATGAAACGGGTGTTCAGGTTTTTGACCTTGTTGAATACGAATACCCAATGTACAATATCGGCGTTCATTGGAACAGTGAAAACGGTGACGGAATTATCGACCTTGATTCAACATCAATGGGCGCAGTGAGCGCAAGAGTCGGCGAAACTCTGCCGGATGACTATGTTCAAAATGACGCCAACTGCTCTGAAAAAGGTGTACACTGTCACATTTCACCGGACAGAAAGGTCGATGCCTCCGCCGCTCTTTTGCCGGAAACCACATTTTATTTCAGCAATATCAGCCATGAAGATACGTCATATAACGATAAATTGATGAGGCTTGCAATTGAGCTGATAAAAGGCGACAGCGTAAAGAACGTTCATTCATCCGAACTTTTCCCCCAGTTTACGGATTGCGCAGATATAGGTCTGAGTGAAGGCGAAGGCGGAAATGAAGAAAACGAAGCGTCAAAGTTCAGGGATATAAGCCTGTGGCTTTTTGACCATTTCGGAACAAAAGGCTTTGTTCAGATGCCGTTTTATCTGATAAAAAATCTTTTTTCCGTGTCAAAACAGTAATAATAAAAACAAGGCGTGCGCTGTTAATATCCGGCGCCGCCTTGAACAATAATGGGTAAAAGGAACGATATGTCATCAACTTCTATTCTTAAATCAAACCCCGACGCATGTCCGCTTGCAAAAAAATGCGGCGGCTGCCAGCTGCAGAATATGACATACCCCCGCCAGCTTAAATGGAAGCAGGCGCGGGCTGAAATATTGCTTAAAAAATTCGGCAGAGTCGACAAAATAACAGGCATGGAAAATCCTGTTCACTACAGAAACAAGGTGCAGGCGGCTTTCGGCACAACCAAAGGCGGCAAAGTAATATCCGGCGTTTATCAGTCCGGCACTCACAGAATTGTCAATGTTGACTCTTGTATGACCGAGGATGAAACCGCCGACAAAATCATTGTTGATATAAGAAATCTTCTTCCGAAAATGAAAATTCCGGTTTATAACGAAGACCGTCATACGGGATTTCTGCGCCATGTGCTTGTTAAAAGGGCTTTTGCAACGGATGAAGTGATGGTGGTGCTTGTCGCGGCAAGTCCGGTTTTCCCAGCAAAAAAGTATTTTGTTAAAGAAATCACCTCTTTGCACCCGGAGATTGAAACAATTGTTTTGAGTATCAACGCCGACGATACCAGCCTTGTTCTGGGCGACAGAGAAGAAATCCTTTTCGGTAACGGATACATTACGGATGTTTTGTGCGGCCTTTCATTCAGAATTTCGCCGAAATCATTTTATCAGATTAACCCTGTTCAGACCGAAAAGCTGTATAACAAAGCCATGGAGCTTGCTGACCTTCACAAAAATTCAACGGTTATCGACGCTTACTGCGGCACAGGTACAATAGCCCTTGTGGCAGCAAAAACCGCCGAAAAAGTAATCGGCGTTGAGCTGAACCCCGCCGCTGTCAGAGACGCCCGTGTAAATGCAAAAATAAACGCAATCACATCAGCCCGGTTTTACTGCGACGATGCCGGTGATTTTATGAGTGAAATTGCCGATGAAGGTGAAAAAGTCGATGTTGTTTTTATGGACCCGCCCCGCAGCGGATCAAGCCGGAAATTCCTTTCATCTTTGATAAAGCTTAAACCCGAAAGGGTTATATACATATCCTGCAATCCCGAAACTCTCGCAAGGGATCTCAATATTCTCACAAAATGCTATTCGGTCAAGGCAATATGCCCCGTTGATATGTTCCCGCACACTAACCATGTAGAGACAGTAGTTTTATTGGTTAGGTATATGTCGACCGATAATCATGTAACCTTTGAGGTCAAGCCCGATGAACTTGATCTTGGGAATCTGAATGTCAGCGGAACTTATGAGCAAATCAAATCGTATGTCTTTGATAAATACGGGCTTAAGGTCTCAACACTGTACATAGCCCAGGTTAAAAAGAAGTGCGGGCTTGATGTCGGTCAGGCTTATATGAAGCCTAAAAACCCGGACAGCCGGGTTCCGCAGTGTCCACCTGAAAAAGAGAAAGCGATAAAAAACGCTTTAATACACTTCGGAATGATTTAAATAGAAGAAAAACAAAAAAACAGCGTATCGTAGCTTGTACGATTAAAGCCTGTATCGTATTACGATAGCCACGAAAAATCTCAGAAATAAAACGCTTACCGTAACTTGTACGGCTAATGTACTTACCGTATTACGACAGATCCGCACCATTTTCATTTATCCAACTAAGTACCAACCCTTTTAAAACCCTTTAAAGGATTCTTTTTTGGGCAAATAACAAAAACTCCAAAATAACCCCTTTGAACCTCAAATCACCCCTTTACAACCCCAATAAACCTTATTGCTCCAATAAAAGCTTTCTTTTAAGCTCCCTGTAAAACTATCCTTAAAGTATCTCTCCCAATAAAATCTCATATAACCCTTTTATTGTTTTGTTAAAGGCTCTTTATTTGACGACCCCAAAGCAACCCATTTGAAAATTCCCATCCTTAAAAACATCTTTTAACCTGTAGTGTACCCTTTGTCAAGGACAATTTTGACTTTTAGGGGTGACGACTCACCCTGTTCATGATATCATGTACTTGCTTTACCAACACAGAGGATAGGGCAACGCTGGGAAGCGACCTGAGCGCTGTGCTGGGTTTGCGGGAGGCAGTACATGACGTGTGTACTGTCTTTTTTACTGCCTTCCGGAAATTTATGCGTTAAATCCCGGGGTCCGGGGCAGAGCCCCGGTGCTTCCCGAATTTTTGCTTTGACCTACTTTGAGTGGATAAACTTTTGTTTTCAGATATGTGCTGTATTCCGCCGGAGAAAGCTTCAATAAATCCCATTGATAACGATCGTTGTTGTAATAATCCATCCAATCGTCAACAATTCTCTTAACTTCTTTAAAAGTTTCACACTCAGCGATAAAAGCGGATATTTCATCTTTCATGTGTCCGAAAAAACTTTCCTGCGGAGCGTTATCCCAACAATTGCCTTTTCTTGACATGGACTGAACGAAATTCTCATCATGAAGTTTCTGAATGAAAGCTTTGCTGGTGTAATGACAGCCTTGGTCGGAATGAACTAATACATTGTTATCAAGTTCACAACCGTATTTCTGCTTGAGTTCTGTAATTGTATCTATTACGAAATCCACCTGCAAACTGGTGCTTAGCTGATATGCAAGAACCTCATGTGTCACGGCATCAATAACAGTTGAGAGATAGCATCTGCCGTTCTCGAAAAACAGATAAGTAATATCGGTGAGCAGTATCTTTCGCGCTCCTCTTGATTTGAAATCCCTGTTAACGATGTTTGGCGCTACATGATTTGTCTTGATTGCTCTTGCCATTTGCCTGTAAGGATTTGCTCCTCTGATTGGGCAAACAAGATTGAACTTTTTCATCAGTCGTCTGATTTTCTTTAAGTTCATTATCACCGGCGGTGACAAGTGCAACAACCTCATATATATTGATCTGGCACCTTTTGGATACCCACGGTATTTGTATGCTTCAAGTATCAATTCAAAATCAGCAAGATCGTTCTCTTCCTGCCTTTCGCGAAAAGGAGCTGCTTCCAGCCAAGCATAATACCCTGAACGAGAAACCCCGGCAATCATACACATATGTGATATGCTCAGCATATTGTTATCGTTTCTTGTTGCTGCATAAATGATGGCATACTTTACTTTGGCTGGTGCTTCGATTCCCATTCTTTCTGAGCCTCCATATTTGCCATTTGCAGTTTTTTTAAAAATTCAACTTCCTGCTGAGTATATGCCAACTGGTGCTGCAATTCTTTAACCTGTGCCTCAAGAGTTTGTTTTGAATCTGAAGTACTATGACGATAATTGTTCTTACATCCATCCGAAAAATCCAGGTTTTGCCTTGCCTTTTTATTGAGAACGTAACAAAAGCCTTCAATCCTGCTTTTCCCAAGGATGATGGGAGGTATACCACAGCTTTCAAATATATCATCGGCGCTTTCACCGGACTTGTACCTTCTGTAGAACATCACCTTGAAACTCTCAGTAAACTTTACAGTGGAATCAGTCACTTTGAGCACATATGGATTCGAAGCCAGAAGATTGATTTCTTTCACGGTGAAGTGATTGATGTGCGTCTTTTTCATAATGTACCTGTTCCCTTCTTTATCCAAGAACTCAGGTACATCTTAACATCAAATTTTACCCATTTCAATGTCCACACTTAAGGGCATATCCCTAATTCCCCTGTACGTAACCTAGGGACACCCTAATTTTGATGTGTCCATTTTCATGGGTACAGTTTAACCACTCCTAAAAGAGTTTTAAAAGTTCGTCTTAAGATGTTTATTTGGGTGAAAAGAAACGATTGACTGAAAGAGATTTTCAGAGTTTTAAACTCCTTTTAAATTACCGTTAAGCTCTTGTAATCTCCATTCCAATCAAAAACCCATTAATGTGTTTTTCCTGTAAAATATCCTGAAAGCAAATTACTTTTTGGGTGTTTTAATATCTTTGTGTTTCATTCAAATAACCGTCAAATAAACAACCGGAGAATTAAACCGTGGTTTTCCGAATCTGATTTGGGATTTATTTGGGTGTGGTATTCCGTTGATTTTCCGGAAGATTTTTCGTTCACCCGTTAAATCTCTTTTAAGTTTTTTTGTTTTTTTACAGGAACAAGTAACAACCCGATAACTGTTTTATTGATTTTTTTGTTGAAGCAACAATTTATGTGCTGTTTTTTTGTTCTGATAAATTCGCCTTCTGATTTTTCTGTATAACGAAAAATAAAGCAGAAATTTTCTGTAACGAGGTTTTTATTGGTGATTTTGTCGGAACGAACAAAATAGACAAAAACAATTCATCGAGTTACTCGACAAGACGCCATCGAGTCTCGTTTAGTCGTCTGTTTTTCTGAACGAAAAAAAGACGCAACGCCTTTCGACGCTGCGCCTTTTGGAAAGATCGGTTTATTTTTTTAACACCATAAAACAGCCGGCATATGTTTTCTTTTGCCGATATTGTTATGGGGTTCAATTTGATTTCTTTCTTGGTCTTCCGGCTTTTTTCTTTTCAACATGGTAAATTAACTTTATTTATAGCCGATTTAAGTTCTGATTTTAAATCTTCAATACATCTATGGGGGTGGTCGTCTGTTGACTTTAGAAAAACACCCCCTCGGTAATAGTATGCGAAAATGAAATTTCCGTTTTCTTCTGAATTTCTGCTATTCCTGTACATTGTCATTCGTCTCATTTCGCTCTGAGTTTTCTATGGATGCTAAAACCGCGTCTCCGTATTTAGCTATCATCTCCGCTAAAAAAGAGGCTATTGCGTTTAAGTTTGCGTTAACTTCTGTGTTGCTCACGGAAAAGCCCTAACCTTTCTTAGAATTTCTGCCGTGAAGATTTCTTGGCGCATTACTATGCAAGAAATTAATTTTTCGTGATCAGCCAAGATTGCCATTTGGGAGAAAAATGAAAGGTATTGAGGGAGATGTGTTGTTTATAATGTCTATTTAAGTAAAAGAAAGGTTAATCAAACGACAGTTCGTTTTTATTAAAGAGTTTTTGATATTAGAAAATCAAAAACTAAACGCCCTCTGGTTTTGCCGGCTTTGGCTGAATCAGAGGGCGCTTTTGTCGGTTCGTATTATGGATTACTTATGGTAGATGGGTTTAATGTTAAAAGAGATTATATTTCAAAAACATACCTTTCGGTTAAAATGTCAGAAAAAGACCGGGAGGTATTTATTATGGAAACCAGAGTGCTAACAAAGGAGACATTTGAGAAATTCTATCAGCATTTGCTGAACGAGGAGAGAAGCAAAAACACAGTTGAAAAGTATATGCGTGATATCAAGGCCTTTATGAAGTTTGCGGATGGAGCGGAGATAACAAAAGAGACGGTAATAAAATTCAAACATAAGCTGATTGACGACGGGTATGCTATTCGGAGTATCAATTCAATGCTTGCGGCTGTCAACAGTTTTCTTTCTTTCATCGGCAGATTTGACTGCAGAGTGAATGCTCTTAAACTGCAGCGTGAAATCTATTGCTCCGAAGAAAAGGAGCTGACTAAAGCGGAATATCTGCGCCTTGTCAACACGGCAAAAGAAAAGAAGAACGGGCGGCTTTCACTCATTCTTCAAACGATATGCGGCACAGGAATTCGTGTAAGTGAGTTACAGTTTATCACTGTTGAAGCGGCAAAGCGCGGCTATGCAAAAGTCAACTGCAAAGGCAAATCACGTACGGTCATTATTGTCAGCAAACTACAAAAGAAACTCCTGAAGTACGCACAGTGTCACCATATCTACAGTGGCTCTATCTTCATTACCAAAACAGGTAAACCCATCAGCAGAACCAACATCTGGCGTGAAATGAAAAAGCTTTGTCGGAACGCAAATGTAAACCCCGGCAAAGTCTTTCCTCATAATCTAAGACACCTTTTTGCCCGCACATTTTACGGCATTGAAAAGGATATAGCCAAGCTTGCCGATATTCTCGGTCACAGCAGTATCGATACCACTCGTATCTATATCGTTTCAACCGGCGCTGAGCATCGACAAAGGCTCGAAAACATGAGATTAGTGATATAGCATCGCTGAATGACGATTTAGCTTTAGTGAAAATAACCGCCTTTGACAGCGATGATGACATAATCGGTATTATGTCGCTATACAAACACAAATTTAGTCCGATCAGCTGATTTGATAGCTATTCGTGTATGCAAAACAGCCTTTTTTTAACAGTTTGAAGAAAATGGTTAGTTGATTTGTTCAATTTTTAAAGAATTGCTTAAAAACATTGAAAATGATTTCGTGTTACTATATACTATAATTTGTTGTATTGTATCTTTACACAGGAGGTGCATTATCACAATGTAACATAATACCGATTATGTTACATTTCTGCTTTTTTATCTTTCTGTGATCGGGAGGAGGCTATTAATGAAAAAGCTTATATCAATTGTCTGTTGCGTTATGATGATCATGGCGATCACCTTAACAGGCTTTGCCGACGGGGCCGTCAATAACCGTGTTTACGCTGAGCAGATAAGCGGTGTCGCGGGTGACGAGATCAGCGTCCCCGTCAAAATTTCCGGGAACAAAGGTTTTATGGGGTTCGGTTTGACTGTCAGCTATGACGGGAGTGTTTTAACTCCGGTCTCTGTTGCGCCGGCAAAAACGTTACCGGGCATTTTTAACGACAGTATCGAAACTGCCGATGCCGGCTCATTCAAAGTTATCTTCACTTCAACAGAAAATTTCACATCAGACGGCGAATTATTCACATTGGTTTTTAACGCGGCGGATGACGCGGTCGGGCAGACCTTTGTGCGCCTTTCATACGATCAGGATGACACGTTCAATGAGGAATTTCATGACATGCTGTTTGACTGTGAACCGATCACAGTGTTGTTCCCTGCGGAGGAACCGTCCGTGATCAGACCCTCTGCCGTGATCCAAAAATGGGCTGCGGGGCTGCGTTATCCCTTCAATAAAGTCATGTCTTTTCTTGTTAAACCGATTGTACTTGTACTGTCGCTTTTCGGGAGGTGAAGACTGATTGAAATATAAAAAGATTTTTGCGCTGATCATCTCGCTTGTTCTTGTCTGGGGTGTTTCGATCACGACCTTTGCCGCGAAAGAAGCGACAGTTTATATTTCAGATGTTAACGCGGATCCGGGAGGGGCGATTTTTATCCCGATCCAGATCAAGAACAATCCCGGTATCATGGGCTTTCGCGTTACAGTCGGCTATGACGCCAAGTCTTTGATCCCCCGCGCGGTCACAAGAGGCTCGGTTACAGAAATCGGATCGTTTGAAAACAGTGTCGGTTCAAGTGAAGACACGAGTATTGATATCGTCTGGAACAACACTGAGGAGGTCAAAAAAGACGGAACGCTCGCGGTAGTCGGTTTTACCTGCTTAAGCAAGGCAAAAGACAAAATAAACATTGAATTGAGTTACACTCAAAAAGATACGTTCAATGAGAAATATGAAGATGTGGTTTTTGACTGCAAAGGCGGAATGATCGACTTTTCAGGCGAAGCGGTAACAAATGAACGGACAGACAAGAGAGAAGTAACTTCTGAAGATATCGTTCTTGCCGTTGAGGCCGTTCAGGGCGACCCTCAAATAACTCCTACAAAAGCGGTTATGGATTCGGTGAATTCTCTTTTATCTCAGATCACAGGCGACCCGGAGTCCTATTTCAGCTCGCCCGATGAGATCACGCCGGCTTATATTGAATCAACCAAAGAGTCTTTTATCAAAGACACTGTCAACAAAGTCGAGCCTGAAAGAGTGGCTGAAATAATTCAGAACGCCTTGGAACTGACCGGCGCGGATTCAGTGGGATCGATCCCCGAAGACCGGAAAGTCGACTTTGTCAATAATGTGGAATCGGGGCTTAAAGAAGAATTGCCTGATGTCAAAGAGCTTTCCGACTATATTTCGCGGGATGATGAGGTGATCGTTTTATCCGGGCTGCTTGAAGAAGCGAATGAAGAGATCGCGAAAAGCAATTCACCCCTTGCGAAGATTTCCGGCTCCTTCTCGCGGTACCGTGTGTTTTGGATCATCTGCGTCGCGGGCGTGATAATCATTTTGGTATTGATATTCTTGATCATTCACGGTAAATCAAGGCGTAAAAATAAAAATCATTCAAACAGGAAGAAATAGGAGGAAGTAGAATTGAAAAAAATAGTTTTAAGAATTATAGCGGCAATGCTTTGCGCTGTTATTATGGTGGGGATAGTTCCGATTCAAGAATTTGGAATTAAAGCGAATGCTTACGGTTCTTCTGTTGTTAATAGAGATGACGGAAAGTGGTTATTTCCTGCTGATGGATATTCTTTTAATGATTGGTGTGGGTGCAATGACAAAAAAAGCACCAATAAGCCGTGTCCATTTCACCATACGTACGAGAAAACAACATGCGGTGCTGATCATTATAGAGTTTATGGTGGAGTAGATCATGGGCACAATGGCGTTGATATTAATACTGTTAATGTTTATGCCGCCGCAAAAGGAACAATAGTAAGAACAAAAGGTTTAGGCGATGCAAGAGGTCGAACTATTTTAATCGAGCATAAATTGAATTCTAAGTACTCATATTATTCATACTATCAGCACTTAAAAAGCATAGAAAAGAGTAAAGGCGATGTTAACCCAGGTGATCTTATTGGCATTTCAGGAGGAAGTGGTTGGAAAGAAAACTCTTGGGGTCGTCACCTCCATTTCGGCTTAGTAATTGGTCCTAAAGGTGGAATTACATGGGATCAATTAGCTGCTATTGAACAAAAGCCTTGGCTTATTGAATCTGGAATTACCCCAGGTCCTATAGTAGTGAATCCAAGCGTTAACACAAAAAAAGAACCTTCAAACACTGATGCAAAAGCAAATGTACTTAAACATGCAGGTTCAGTAACCTATGTTTTTGATAAAAACGAAGTCAATGTTGGCGGAAAGATTGATCCGCCTCCCCATTCTAAGCTTTGGCTTACAGACAAAAGAATACCTTCAGGTAACTTGCCTTATGGTAGGTCATTTGGTATCTACGGCGGTGTACAGTCAGAATATTACAATATAAAAAAGGTTAAAACCAGTATTAAGAACAGCAAAAATCAAGATGTTATCGATCCTATTGTTGAAAATCTTAATGGTGGTTTCTACAGTTTTCGTGGAAGAGTAAACAATGAACTTGTTTTCAAAGATACAAATGTATTTAAAGAAGATCATTATACATTTATTGTGGAAGTATGGGACGAAAAAGATTATAAAGACACGCCAAAAAAATTTACATCTAATTTTACAATCGGCAACCCCGGGTCAAATTCCAAACCTCAGCCCAAACCTCCCACATATGATGTAAAGGCTATTCCCGGCGGATATTCCGTGTCCATCAAAGCCGATTCCGACGCTGAGATCCGTTATACGACAAACGGCTCCGATCCGACAAAGTCAAGCACAAAATATAACGGAGGGTTTGCTGTCAAATCCACCTGCACAGTTAAGGCGATTGCTATAAAAGACGGCGTTGCGAGCGGGGCGGCTTCAAAAACGGTTACCGTCAATAAGGTTGCGCAGCCGAAAATAAAGAGCAAATTAACTGCCAAGAATTATACCGTAGAGATCAGCTGCGACACATCGGGAGCAAAGATTTACTATACACTGGACGGCGCAACTCCGTCACCTTATAAAAACTATTACAGCAAGCCTTTTCCTCTGACTAACAGCGCCAAAATCAGAGCTTACGCCATTAAAGACGGTATGACTGACAGCAAAGAGGCGGAGCCCGTTACGATTCAAGTTTCTGTTCCGTCGGCACCGGATATGAGCATTAAAACCGGCTCTGATATCGCTGTGGGCGACCCCATTGAAGTCAGTTGGAAGAAAATCGACAACGCGACCTCATATGAAGTTGAAGTTTACAAAAACAGAAAACGGATTAGCACCGCGTCGGTCACCGGCACAGAATATGTATATGTTCCCAAAGAGTCCGGTGAATATACATTCGGAGTTGACGCGGTCAACTTTGTCGGCAAGTCCGGCACATATTCCACGCAATCGGTCACCGCGCACGATCCCGTTACAGTAACATTTGTCGATTATGACAATACAGTGATCAAAACACAAAAAGTCGATTACGGCAGAACTGCAACAGTTCCTCCGAATCCAAAGAGGAAAGGATATGTGTTCAGCGGCTGGAACAGCGGAGATTATATTCGTGTGACAAGGGATGTCACAGTCAAGGCACTTTACGAGCGCGAAAAATATATAGTTCGTTTCGTGGATGAGAACGGCATTACCCTTGCTCCTCAGCAGGAAGTTGAATTTGAGGGTTCTGTAACCCTTCCTCCTGCTCCGTCAAACGGTCTGGAAGGTTACAGCTTCATGGGCTGGAGAACAATCAGCGCCGATAACTCAAGCTTGCTTGATTATACCAATGTAGATGCTGATCTGACTCTTCAAGCGGTATTTGACTGGGGCAACAAGGATTTGCCAGTGGCTGTTCAGAACGCTTCGGCTACAAAATCAACCGGGAACAAGCACATGGTTTATACTGTTTCCGCAAAACTTAATAACGGCGCGTCGGAGACAACTTATTGCAGGATTATCATTACACTGAAAACATCAATGGGGAAAGCCGTTCAGACCGCAATAAGGGATTTCACTATTTCAGCGAAAGCGACAAATGTTGCTTTCAGTTCCGGAGAAATCATCTGCGACAAGTCGGCGACAAAAGCTGAAATCAACATCGTCGGTCTCGATGAAAACGGAAACAGAACCGGCGGTGCATATTCCAACAGCTATCTGATAAATTCAATAGATGACCAGGCAAAAGCGTATTATACCGACTGGAGTGAAACCCGTTCCCACGCAAGCAATGTTGAAGAAACAAAAACCATGTATCGCTATCGCGACAAGATGTTCACAACCTCAACATCTCCCGATCTCAGTGGATGGACTCAATACGACTCCACAACCTCATATGGTGCCTGGAGCTCAAATAAAACAACAACCAGCAAACCCACTGCAAGCGATACTTTGCAGATAATCAGTTCGTCCACTACATATAATTACTATCATTATTGCAGTAAGTATGACGGCAAATGGAATGTTGACTCTTGTTGGGTTAACAGCACATCCAAGAGACACACCTACAGTACTACGAACAAATTACCGAGTTATACTATAAACGCCGATAAGGGCGGTAAGAGAACTCAGTGTTATGGTTATAAAGGCTGCACAAACCAGCATCCCTGCTCATATAACTTCTATGTATGGTGGATTGACAGCACCGTTACAACCTACACCTACCAGACCCGTAGCAAAACCACGACCTACTATTTCTGGAAGTGGGGCAACTGGAGCAACTGGAGTGAAACTCCCGTAAGTAGCAACGGTAACAGAGAAGTACAGACAACAACATATTACAGATACAAAATAACTCCACAGAGTACAACCGAGGGTGAAGACAACACCGGCACACGGATAACAATGAGCGGGAGCCTGGTTGACAAAACCGCGCTTGACCTTGCCGGCAGAAAGGCGACGATATTTGTTTATAAAGCTCAGCTGAATGACCCGACAGCCAACTATATTGAATATATGGGTCAGACGACGATCGGTGCCGAAAACACCTACAACTTCTCGTTTGTACCTGCTGAAACGCCCGACGAGGCAGAGAGCAACTTTATTGTCGCGCTTGCCATCGAGGGTCAGACTTCACTGTTTAACATTGATGTAATAGAGAAGACAATAAAAGAGCAGTATCAGGTGGATTTCTTTGCCGACGGTGAGCTGATCAACACCCAGATGGTCTCAGAGGGCAGCGACGCAATAGTTCCGGAGCCGCCGGAAATACCGGGCAAAGTATTTGTCGGCTGGAACAACGACACCACCAATGTAATTGCTTCAAGAAAGATTGAAGCTTACTATGTTGATGAGTCGTACTCTGTTGTGTTTGTTGATTTTGAAACCGAATTTGTATCAATGAAACAGTACAATTACGGCGAAGTCATTGCTGTTCCTGAACCGGGTAGAGTTGAGGGTAAAACATTCCTCGGTTGGGAAGGTCTTGATGAGGATGATCCGATCGCAAAAGAACATGCGATCTATATCGCCAAATATGAAACCGGCACATTCACCGTCAAATTTGAGGACGGCTATAACAATGTTATTTCAACACAGTCCGTTGAATACGGTGAAGCTGCAGATTTACCTGAAGCGCCCGAAAAAGAAGGCCTTGTGTTCATGGGTTGGTCGCAGAGCGTTCAGTGGTGGAATGTCAAAGAGGATATGATCGTGACCCCCGTCTGGGTTTATGAAAACACCGTTGCTTCCCCTGATATCAATGTCGAAGATCTTTATATAGGCGGTGAAATCTCAGCCGAAACCGCCACTGAAGGCTCGACGCTGTATTACGCGATCGATGACGGCAGTGGCGAACCGCCGATGACGATCGCGCAGCGTGAGCTTGAAGAGGGCTACATCGCCGACGAAACCGACGAGCCTGAAGAAAACAACAACGAGCACGATCCGCTCAGCATGTCCCTTATAAACCTGTTCACTTCAAGAGCCTTTGCAAATAATGAAAGCTTTTATAGCGACGAGAGCAATGAAAAAGGATATGATGTTTTCAATTGGAACAAATATGAAGATAGTCTTATCTTAAATTCAAATGAAACTGTTTATTTTTATGCGACCGCTGATGATATGAATGACAGTGAGATCGTGACTCTCAACTATGAGTACCAACCCGTTATGGACCCCTATGAGGATCACACAGACGAAACTTACAATGTAACATTCTTTGACTATGACGGCTTTGTGTTTGATGAGCAGACGGTCAACTATTTTGAAAGCGCGGTCGCTCCCGAGGTGGAAGAGAGAGAAGGATATATATTCACCGGTTGGGATAACAGATTTGACCATGTGACCGAAGATATGGAAGTGACGGCTCAATATGTTCCCGAGGATGAATATGTGATTTTTGCACTCAGCAATAATACCGTTACACTCACCGCGGGCGATACTTACACACTGAATTATACGATCGAAAACGCTCCCGAAGATATGGGAGACATCACCTGGAAATCGTCGGACAAAGCGGTTGCGACAGTCGGCGCGGACGGCGTTGTTACGGCAAAACAGGCCGGTGAGGCTGTTATAACCGCGAAAGCCGGGTTTAACACAGCGAGCTGTAAAATAACCGTCTTACCGAATTCAAATGAAACCGTTACATTGAGAAGCAATTCAAAGCTTTCTCTTGAAAACGGCTTGCTTACACAGATCCCGATCGTATTGACCGGTAATCGCGGGGTCGCCGCGACAGTGGGTGAAATCAAAGAGCAACTCGCGACTCCGAATGTAAAAATCATTTATGCCGATGGCAGTGAACCGGAAGATTCCAAACCCATAGCGACCAACACTCAGATCCGTATTATCGTTGATGATATCGTTATTGACGCGGTGATAGTGATCGTTACCGGTGACTATGACGGTAACGGCAACATCAACAACAGAGACGCGTCAAGGATCATGCGCTATCTCGTGAGCAAAGAGAGCCCAGATGAATATCAGCTTTACGCAAGTGATGTCAACAAAGACGGCGATGTTAATAACAGAGACGCCGCCATGGTTTCAAGATACCTTGTCGGTAAAGAAACCATCTGATCGACCCGGTATCGGCAGGGGATTAAAACCCCTGCCGATAGATTGATTGAGGATCAAAAATGGATAAATATAAAATGAACAAAGCTTTTAAAAAGACGATTTCTTTGATTATTACCTTTATTATGATTCTGGGTGGTTCACCCCTTGACGCTCTGTCTCAGTTGGATACCCATCTGCCTGATTTTAGAATAATCACCCCAACAGCGTCCGCGTCTGATGGCGGCTCCGCCGGAAGCAACGCTGCATGGAGCGTTGATGATAACGGCGTTTTGACCCTGTCAGGAACCGGTAAGGTAACAAATATCGGATGGGATTCGATTCGTTCCGATATCACAGGCGTTATTATTGAAGACGGTATTACTTCACTCCCTGTGAACGCTTTTTCAGATTGCGTCAATCTGGAATCGGTTT
>JAILFM010000035.1 GCA_024697575.1 Clostridiales bacterium | reverse complement strand
ATCCGATAACCTTGATTATGACAGCACCAAAAAGTGCATAGAATCATTTATCTACGGTGTCAACACTCCGTCAAGGTGGGGTACCCAAGCTCCGTTTTCAAACATAACCCTTGACTGGACCGTGCCCGCTGACCTTGCGGAACAGTATTGTATTGTCGGCGGCAAAGAGATGTCCTTTAAATACAAGGACTGCAAAAAAGAAATGGATATGGTCAACAAGGCCTTTATCGAGATTATGATTGAAGGCGATGCCAACGGCAGAGGCTTCCAATATCCGATACCCACTTATTCAATCACCAGCGAATTTGACTGGTCGGAAACAGAGAATAACAAGCTTTTGTTTGAAATGACATCAAAATACGGAACGCCGTATTTTTCAAACTATGTCAACAGCGATATGGAACCCAGCGATGTCCGCTCAATGTGCTGCCGCCTTCGCCTTGACCTTCGCGAGCTTCGCAAAAAGAGCGGCGGTTTCTTCGGCTCAGGTGAAAGCACCGGTTCTGTCGGAGTTGTCACCATCAATCTTCCCCGTATTGCTTACCTTGCCGAAAATGAGCAGGATTTTTATAAGCGCCTTGACAGAATGATGGATATATCCGCAAGGTCGCTCAGCGTCAAGAGAAAGGTTATTACAAAGCTTCTTGACGAGGGTCTTTATCCCTATACAAAGCGTTATCTCGGCACCTTTGACAATCACTTTTCAACCATCGGTCTTGTCGGTATGAACGAGGTCGGTCTTAACGCAAAGTGGCTCAGAGCGGATATGACTTCACCCAAAACTCAGGAATTTGCCAAAGACGTTCTTAACCATATGCGCGAAAGGCTTTCGGATTATCAGGAGCTTTACGGCGACCTTTATAATCTTGAGGCAACGCCTGCGGAGTCAACCTCATACCGCCTTGCAAAGCATGATAAAAAGCGTTACCCCGATATTATCACAGCTTCCGGTGAAACGCCGTATTATACAAACTCCTCTCATCTTCCTGTCGGCTATACAGAGGATGTGTTCTCCGCGCTTGATATTCAGGATGAGCTTCAGACTCTTTACACGTCCGGCACCGTTTTCCACGCTTTCCTCGGCGAAAAGCTCCCGAGCTGGAAGAGCGCTGCCGACCTTGTGCGTAAAATTGCGGAAAACTACAAACTGCCCTATTATACTCTTTCGCCGACTTATTCCGTTTGTAAAAACCACGGCTACATCAAGGGTGAAGAATTTAAATGCCCCGATTGCGGTCAGGATACAGAGGTTTACAGCCGTATCACAGGCTATTACAGACCTGTTCAGAACTGGAACGACGGCAAAACCCAGGAGTATAAAGATCGTAAGGTTTATAATATCGAGTCTTCGCATTTTGACGCTCATCCTCATTCCTGTGACTGCTCTCATGAGCATGAGAAAGAAAAGAACGCGCCGCTGGGTGACGGAATATATCTGTTCAAGACCGCGACTTGCCCCAACTGCAAGGTTGCCCTTGCAAAGCTTAATAAGGCGGGCATATCCGTAAATGAAATCCTCGCTTACGAAAACGAAGACCTTGCAGTGGCTCTCGGTATCAGACAGGCGCCGACTCTTGTTGTTGTCAATAACGGAGAAGTGTCAAAATTTGCCGGCGTTTCCGAAATAATTAAGTGGATTGAAAGCAGATAAAAATGTATGATTTGATTGTTATCGGCGCGGGTCCTGCGGGGCTTACTGCGGCGATATACGCAAGAAGGAATAGTAAAACCGTCCTTGTTCTTGAAAGGGGTACATTCGGCGGTCAGGTAACTTTTTCACCGCTGATTGAGAATTATCCCGGTTTCCCGTCAATGTCGGGCAATGAGTTTGCAGACAAGCTTGTTGACCAGGCTCTGTCGCTCGGCGCAGATATCGAAATGGAAGAAGTTACCGGTATTGTTGACGATGGCGATGTCAAAAAAGTCGTAACAACCGGCGGTGTTTATGAGTGCAGGGCGGTTATCATCGCAAACGGCGTTAAACACAGAAAAACAGGGCTTTTAAACGAAGACAGCCTTGTCGGCAACGGTATTTCATACTGCGCGGTTTGTGACGGCGCGTTTTTTAAAAACAAAGATGTTGCCGTTCTCGGCGGCGGTAATTCGGCATTACAGGAAATTATTTTGCTTTCTCAGATTTGCGAATCCGTAACTGTTATTCAGAATCTCGCTTTTCTTACCGGCGAAGAGATGCTTAAACAGCAGGTTTTGAGCCTCGATAATGTAAAGATTTTGTATAATTGCGTTTTGACGGGACTTAACGGCAGAGAGTATTTAACTTCCGTTGAAGTGCGTAACAATGAGGGCGAAACAACCGTTGTTGATGTTGACGGTCTGTTTGTCGCTATCGGTCTTGAGCCGGAGAATGATATTTTTTCCTCTGTTGCCGAGCTTACGGATTCGGGCTATTTCAGCTGCGGTGAAAGCTGTGAAACGAAGACACCGGGTGTTTTTGTCGCCGGCGATTGCAGGAATAAAGCAATAAGGCAGATTTCAACCGCAACGAGTGACGGCGCTGTTGCGGCAATGGCGGCTTGCAGGTATCTTGCCTCAAAATGATAAAAAACAGGCGCATCGATTTTCAGTGAAGAATTTCGGCGCGCCTTGTAATATTTTGTATAAGGAGAATGCGTTTTGAATAACAATAAAATCAGCAAAAGAAACTGGTTTTTGATTGCTCTTTTTTGCTTTGTCGGCGGTATTGCGTGGAGTACGGAAAATATGTATTTCAATACTTTTCTTTACAATTCCGTTTACGCCGATGCAACAAAGGCGGCAATCCAGGGTACTATGGCGCCTACAACCGCAGTGAGCACAATGGTCGCTCTTTCGGCTGTTGCCGCGGTGCTTACAACCTTTGTTATGGGGACCCTGAGTGACAAGCTTAAAAACCGGAAGTATTTTATTTCCGTCGGCTATATCCTGTGGGGAATTGTAACAGGTCTTTTCGGTTTTATTACAAAGGATAATGTCGCCCGCGTTTTCCATCTTAGCGATGAAGCGGTTATACTTACCGGAACAGTCTGGGTTGTCATTTTTATGGATATGCTGATGACATTTATGGGTTCAACGAGTAACGACGCGGCGTTTCAGGCGTGGCTGACCGATATTTCCTCCTCGGGGCAGAGGGCGCTTGTTGAAACGGTGATTTCCGTTTTAACCACTGTCTCTTCGGTCGCTGTTACGGGTGTAGGCAGCTTTGCTCAGGCGGGCAAGCTGACATACAGGGTGTTTTTTATGGGGCTCGGTATTGTCGTTTCAGTCTGCGGTGTTGCCGGTCTGTTTCTTATGAAAGACCCGCCCAAAAGTGAAAAGAAGCCATCTGTTAAATCAAGCTATCTGTCCGACCTTGTTTACGGTTTCAGACCCTGCGTTATCAGGGATAACTCAAGACTGTATCTTGCGCTTTCTGTTTTCGGGCTTTCGGTGGTTTCCTATCAGGTGTTTTACCCCTATCTCCTTGTTTATATTCAATATGTTGTTATTCCGGATAACGGCGGAGCCGAAAGCTTTTTAAGGCCGAGCGTGATTATAACTGCCGCCGCTGTCTTATTACTGCTGGTTCTAAGTGTCGTTTTTGTTATCAAAAATTCCGCAAAGAAAAGGGGATTGTGCCTTACGGTGTGCATAGTCCTGATGATAGTCGGTTTGTTTGCCCTTTCAACGGGCACCGATATTCACCTTATTCTTGTTTGCGTTTTGCCTGTTGTTATCGGCATCGCAGTCACCAATATTCTTCTCGGAGCCGCCGTCAAGGATTTTATTCCCGTGGGCAAGGCAGGTCAGTTCCAGGGGATAAGAATGATATTTGTGGTTATGATACCGATGGTTGTCGGGCCGTTTCTCGGCGATTTGGCTTGCAGAAACGCCGCGGCGACCTATACAAATGAATACGGCGCCAAGACAATAGTCCCCGCAAAGGATATGTTCTTTGTAGCGGGAATCGTATGTATCTTAGCGCTTGTTCCGCTGTTCTTCCTTATAAAGAAAGGTTTTGAAACCGATAGTGTTGCGGCGGAAATTGAGGAAGGATAAACCCGGGGTTTACATTCTTTCAAGAGCGATTTTGTAATTATCCTTCCACGGGTGTAACTGTTCATATATTTTTGCGGCTTTCAAAACTGTCGCTTCGTCAAACCTCTTACCGATTATCTGCATGCCTACCGGCAGATTTTCCTTCGCAAGTCCGGCAGGTACGGATATAGCCGGGTAGCCTGCAAAATTGGTTATAAACGTTTCGCAAAAACCGATTAATGTGTTTACAGGCTTTCCGTTTATTGCTTCCGGTCCTTTTGTAATGACGCCGGTCTCGTTTTTGACCGGCAGGCAGCACATAACAGGGGATATAATCAAATCAAATTTTTCAAATACTTTTTCAAAATTATCAAGCACATCTGTTCTTGCAAGGTTGAATTGATACAGGTCTTCAATTGTCATCCTGTCGCATAATTCTTTGTAATAAATAAATTCTTCGGGGAAATCGTCGCTGTGCTCTTTTAAAAGGTCATTTCCTTTTGCTTTCTTGTGATTAAGTTCAATGGCGCAGTCAACGGTAATACCTTTGCACCATAGCTCGGAAAACTCTTCACTTGAGTGCTTAAAATCAAAATTAACATTTTTGACAGTGTGTCCGCCAGTTTTGAAAAATCCGGCGGCATTTTTTACCGCTTTTTTTATTTCTTCTTCGACTTCAAATATGTTGAAATCATATGTGAAAGCAATCTTCAGCTTTTCACTGTCGTGTATCCGCCTGTCAAGTTCACCCGGGTTTCTTAATCCGGCATTGCAGTACGGGTCTTTGCTGTTATGAACCGACATCAGTTTATACAAAGCTATTGCGTCATCCACTGTTTTCACCACTGCGCCGCAAAGGCAAAAAGGGTCAGTTGCGCAATAAGCGTCCGGTCTGTTGACCATTGGAATTGCGCCTGTCCCCGCGGCAAATCCGACTAAATTGCAACACGCTGCCGGTATTCTGATTGAACCGCCGGCATCGCCTCCCTCCGCAATCGGTACAAGCCCGTCCGCAACTGCTGCCGCGGAGCCCCCGGATGAACCGCCGGAGTTATATTCCGCGTTAAACGGCGTTGAGGTAGGCCCGTACATTTTATTGTCCGTAACGCCTCTGAAGCCGTATGAAGGTGCGTTGACCTTGCCCACGGCAATAGCCCCTGCTTTTTCCATAACTTCGCAGAACAGGCTGCTTTCTTCATCTGTCGTGACAAGGCATTTTACACCGCCGTATGAGCGCTTCCAACCCTTTTTTGACGGCAGAAAATCTTTCAGCGCAAATGGTACTCCCGCAAAAACTCC
>JAILFM010000026.1 GCA_024697575.1 Clostridiales bacterium | reverse complement strand
CTCTTTGTAGTCAATATATACCCTTGCGTCTTCTGTTCCGAATTTTTTAGCCGCTTCAACGGCTCTTTCTTCAATAATATCGCAAAAAGCTACAACCTCAACATTGGGATTCCTTGAAAGAGCGCCGAGATGCTTACCGTTTGCAATTCCGCCGCAGCCGACAATGCCGACCTTTATTTTATCTGCCATTTATTTTTCCTCCGAAAATTATAATACAGTGACATTATACAGCATAAAATCATTATTTCAAGAAAAAGATTATAAAAAACCAAAAACGCACAAAAAAAGCCGGCAGCGAAAAAACCGGCTTCATTTTTTTCATATATTTGTGGAAATTCGCGTTATGTTATGATATTATAAACGGACAAATGAAGAAAGGGTTAACAACATGAGCAAACAAACACGCTCCGCCGTAAAAGGAGATTTAGTCGCAAAGATAATCACCACAATGGGTGAAATTGAAGTTCTTCTTTTCCCCGATGCCGCCCCAAAGGCAGTCCAAAACTTCACCACTCACAGTCGAAACGGGTATTACGAGGGTATAATCTTCCACAGAGTCATAAGTGACTTTATGATTCAGGGCGGTGACCCCACCGGCACCGGTATGGGCGGCGAAAGTATATGGGGTAAAAGCTTTGAAGACGAATTCAGCCCGGATTACCATAACATCAGAGGCGCTCTTTCAATGGCTAACGCCGGTCCGGGGACAAACGGAAGTCAGTTCTTTATTGTTCAGGCAAGTGAAATCGACCCCGGATTCATCCCGCAGATGGAGCAGCTTATCGGCCGCGGGTTTACACATGACTGCATTGAAGATTATAAATCATACGGAGGCACACCATGGCTTGACTTTAAACACACCGTTTTCGGTCAGGTGACAAGCGGAATGGATGTTGTCGACAAAATCGCCAATGTAGAAAAAGACAGGAACGACAAGCCCTTGCTGCCGGTGGTTATAACCAAAATTGAAATATCCGAGATTTAATAAGAGTAAGAGAATTCACTTTTGATAAATCTTCACATAATCCACAACAAACTCGGTTGAAAATGATTTATCCTTTTTAACCTCATCGGGGATTTCAAGCGAAACTATAACATCCTCAGGGACTTTGGATGTACCCAAGCCAAACGAGGTTCTGCCTGTTTCAATGCCGTTGACATAGAAGATATACTCTTCGTCGGTCCACTCAACGCCGTAGGTGTTATAATCCGTATAGATATTTTTGCCCATAAAGGTGCCGATATTTCTTGAGTCTATATGGTCATCGTCGTCATCAACTCCGTTGCAGTGAACGGTTGAAGTTACGGCGTTTCTGTTGAAAGGCAGTTTTTTATTGGCACTCATTGCTTCAAAAATGTCAATTTCCGCGCCGCCGACGCCGCCCTTCGATATATCGGCTTCATATGGATGAGCTGCCTGAATCCAGAATGCAGACCAGAAATCGCCGCCGTCGTTGCATTTGCATTTAATCTCAAAATAGCCGCCCTGATACTGTTGCCTGAGTTTTACCATACCGGTGTACCAGCCTTCACCGAACTCGCCGTTTTCAAGATATTCGGCTTTGATGATGAGATTGCCGTTTTCAACATATGCCTGGCTTTCGGCGTTATAGCCGCACCTTCTCGCACCTACTCCACGGTGCGCCCAGACATCAAGATCAAGGCTGTCGGAATCGAATTCGTCGCAAAAGACCTCGGTATAGCCGTCAAGATTAAGCGGATCGCCGGTGGGGGGGACCGCACCGTCAAATATGAGGGATGAGAACATACCTGCAAGCGCCATAAAAAACGCACCGACGCGCCTTAGCGAAAAATCCTTGAATATTTTCGCCAAGTTCACACCGACAGTGTAAACAGCCGCTTTCTGGCGGTAGGCAAAGTGCAGAAAATCCATTATTTTGTCAAGCATAAAATCAATTCCTTTCGTTGAATTATGAGAATATAATATCACAACATCATAAAATTTCAACATTTAAAGTTTAATATTGATAAAAGGTATATTAACACTTCGGCAATATTTTTGATATATAATGCCGGGCTGTATCACAAATAACAATTGAGGAGGTTTCGTTTTGATTGAAGTTAAAAACTTAGTCAAAAAATACGCGTCAAACACTGCGGTCAACAACATTTCTTTCACCGTTGAAGACGGCAAGGTTTACGGATTTTTAGGTCCCAACGGCGCAGGCAAATCAACCACAATGAACATCATAACGGGTTGCCTTGCCGCAACATCGGGCACGGTCACAATCGGCGGATACGATATTTTTGAAGAACCCGTCAAAGCAAAGAGAAAAATAGGCTACCTGCCCGAAATACCCCCGCTCTATCCCGATATGACGGTCACTGAATACCTTACTTTCGTCGCAAGAACCAAGGGCATTAAAAAAGCCGCTATAAAAGAGGAACTTGACTTCGTTATGCAAAAGACCGACATAACGGGCGTCAGCAGAAAACTTATCAAATTTCTCTCAAAGGGCTTTAAGCAGAGAGTCGGCATCGCCCAGGCAATTCTCGGTAACCCCGATCTTATTATACTCGATGAACCGACAGTCGGTCTTGACCCGAAACAGATTGTCGAAATACGCTCACTTATCAGAGAGCTGGCACAAAAACATACCGTTATTCTTTCAAGCCACATTCTGGCGGAGGTAAGTGAAGTTTGCGATGAGATAATAATCATTAACGCAGGTAAAATCGTCGCAAGCGACACTGCGGACAATCTTATTAAAAAGTTTAATCCCGAGACGGTTATCGAAGTCACCATAAAAGCTGACATAGACTTTGCAGTCAATACGCTGAAGGTAATACCGGAGATAAAGAGTATTGACGCTGATGAAGCCGGCGAAGACGGCTGTGTCAGAATACTTATCCACACCGATTCAAAAGAAGACATAAGAGAGAAAATTTCGACAGCTCTTATGAAAGCCGGCGTGATAGTTCTGTCAATGAATGTTGTCAAAGCAAGCCTTGAGGATATCTTCCTTGAGGTTACGGGCGAAAACATCGGCATGCTGCTTAACGGCGGCAGCCCGGATTCATCCGATTATGAAAGTCTATCCTACATAAACGGCGATGTCTGTGATGAAATCGAAGAATATGAACCCGATGACGGCGAAACAGAGTACATCGAAGACGAAGATGACGATTATGAAGCTGAGGACGACGGCGAAGATGACACCGATGACTTCAGCGACGAAAGAGAGGAGGCTGAGGAAGAATGAGCGCAATTTACCGCAAAGAGCTGAAAAGCTATTTCAGCAGCATTATGGGCTACCTTTTCATAGCCGTTATGCTTATTGCCGCCGGAATATACACAATGATTTATAACCTTTCGTATCAATACGCCGTTTTTGAGTATGTTTACGCAAGCGTAACATTCATCTACCTTATAGTTATCCCGATTCTTACAATGCGCTCCTTTCCGGAGGAAAAGAAGCAGAAAACAGACCAGCTGCTCTATTCACTGCCGATAAAAATGAGTGAAATTGTTTTCGGCAAATATTTTGCCGCGCTGACCGTGCTTGCAATCCCGACAGTTGTTATGGGAATATATCCGCTGATTCTTTCATCCTTCGGCACATTCAATCTTGCGATTGTCTATTCAACGATGGTTTATTTCTTCCTTCTGGGTGCGGCGCTGATTTCGGTGTGCATGTTTGTTTCCACATTGGTGGAAAGTCAGATTCTTGCGGCAATTTTTTCATTCCTTGTTGTTTTTGTCGCATACTTTGCCGACAATATCACCAGATTTTCCTCCTCATCAATACCGATTTCACTTGCGCTTATCATTATTTTCATCGCAGTAATTGCTTTAACAGTCAATCTTTTAACAAAAAACAAATTTCTTTCACAGCTTATCGCAATTATACTTGTTATTGCGACAATAGTTCTTTTGATAGTCAAATCTTCGCTGATTGAAGGCGTTGCGTCGGCAGTGCTTGAAAAGATTGCCTTATTTGAACAGATGTACAATGTAATCTACGGAACCGTTGACTTTAGCGGCATTGTTTATATGCTAAGCGTTATAGCGCTGTTTAACTTTTTCAGCGTACAGGTTCTTGAAAAAAGGAGGTGGGCATAATGAATAAAGAAGAGAAAAAAGCATTGAAAGCCGAAAAAAAGCAAA
>JAILFM010000005.1 GCA_024697575.1 Clostridiales bacterium | reverse complement strand
ATGAATCAGCTTTTCATCAAAATCGTCGTCAATCTTTTTTCTGAGATATCTTATATATACGTCAACCACGTTTGTGCCGCCCTCATAGTCAAAATTCCAGATATGGTCCTCGATTTTTTCACGGCTGAGCACCCTGTTTTTATTATGCATCAGATATGAGAGCAGGGAGAATTCCTTTGCGGAAAGGGTGATTGCTCTGCCGGCGCGGCTGACGGTATGCGCCGAGAGATCAAGCTCAAGATCTCCTGCTCTCAGAATGCTTGACTGCGTTTCATATGAGCGCCTTGTCAGCGCTCTCACGCGCGCCAGAAGCTCTTCCATCGAAAACGGCTTCACAAGATAATCGCTTGCGCCCGAATCAAGCCCGTGAACCCTGTCGCGAACGGAATCGCGTGCAGTAAGAAAAAGCACGGGCGTTGAGATTCCTTTTTTACGAATCTCCGAGAGAACCGTAAACCCGTCCATTTTCGGCATCATCACATCGAGTATCGCGCCGTCATAGTCGGCTGATTCAAGATAATCCAGCGCCTGCTCGCCGTCAAAGCAGCTGTCAACGCTGTAGCCCTCATCGGTCAGCTTGCGTGTAAGTATTCTGTTAAGATCTCTTTCATCTTCCGCAATTATTATTCTCATAACTTTCCCCTGTCAGATTCAAATATTTGTTTCAAGTTCTTCCCTCCGCAAATCCCGATTTGTATAGTTTTCATTATACAATGAGAATGGATCTATCTGTCACACTGATAAGCCCAGTAAACGGAAGTGAAAAGAAAATGCCTCGCGCTCGGGGCAACCACTATGCACAGTTTGCTTCTTCCTCCCGGCGTGTTGAATTTTATAAGCGCTTTTTCGGGCGTAAGGCGGTCGATCCATTCAGCGTAATCCCGTATAAATGATATGCTGTGTGTGACCGGCATATGCGACCCGCGATATTTTGTATAACCGAGTTGTTTCACTTCTTCATAATACCGTCTGCCTGTTTCGGCGTAAGTATGAAGGCTGCAATCGGGATTGGTAAACATCCATATATCAATGTCGCTGGCGTCGCCCGCATAGATAAATTTAAGCGCGGGATCCAGCAGAGTAATCGAGCCCGGAGTATGACCGGGAAAATCTTTAACTATAAGTTTCTAATCCCCCAGATCGATTTCGTCTCCGGCTTTTAGCGGAATATACTCGGTATCGCCCTTTTTTGTCATGATCAGTTTATCGACAAGCGGCATAAGCTTCTTCGCCTTGGGGTATCTCTCAAGAGTCGCCTTAACTATATCTTCGACCAGCCAAAAATAGACGTCTGCGGTTGTGAAGGTCGGCAAATCCTTTTCGCCGATATGAACCTTCTTGAAATGATGATTGCCGTTCGCGTGGTCGGGATGAAAATGCGAGTTGACAACAACAAGTTCCTTTTTTGTAAGCTTCGCGACATATTTTTTGATATCGAAAATGTCAAGCCCCGTGTCAAAAAGAACAGCCCTGTCGCTGCCCTCGATAAGGAACTCATTGACTATTCCGTCGCCGATCTTAGTGACGCCTTGTTTAAGTTTTGATTTCCCGTATCTGAAAAACATTTTCACTACTCCCTGAAATTTTTGTGAAAAATGGCTGAATAATATTCACGCAAGCCGCGCGCCTTAAATCGTGCTGTATATTGCCCAATAATTCTTTCTTACAAAAGATTAACGGGAATGAGGCTGTTGACAGAATCGATCGGGAAGGGTTTATCCGCCAAACAAATGATACCTCCTGCCCCGAGAGGACGACCGGACTTTTCAAGAAGAGAAAAATGTTTGATTGACTTTGTGTCGGGGGATGCCGCTCTTTTGATTTCAAACGGATGCAGTATTCCTCCGGCTTCGATTACAAGGTCGATTTCTTTCTGATTCGTGTCACGGTAGAAATTCAGATTCATTTCATCTTCTCCGTAGTACGCGTTGCGAAGCATCTCATTTGCAACATAGTTTTCAAGAAAATGTCCCGACGCGGCTCCGTTCATCAACACATCCTTTGATGTCCAGGAGGACAGAAAAGCACAGAAACCTGTATCGCAAAAGTAGAGCTTTTGTTTCTTTACCATGCGTTTCAGTTCATTTGAGTAGAACGGTTCAAGAAGAAAAATGACGCCCATTGATTGAAGCACTTTGACCCATTCCTTTGCCGTGACTCCCGATACACCGGCAGCTACTCCGAGATCGTTGTAATTGAGGAGCTGACCAGAAAAAGCGGCGCACGCCCTCAGAAACTTTCTGAACCCTTCCGTGTCGGCTATTCCGTTATCATCCACGGCGTCTCTCATCAGATAGGAATCGACATATGAGTTCCAGTATGCTCGCCGCGTCTCCGCATCCATTCCGATCATATCGGGCATTCCGCCCTCCCATATACGAGAATAGATATCAAGAATGTCTGCCCACGGGATCTCACGGCTGCGGTCAAAAAGGGCACCGATGGAATAATCCGAAATAATATCATCAGGCCTTCCGGCTATCTCTTTTGCTGAGAGGCTGAACATTTTCAGGATACAAATCCTTCCGGCAAGGGAGTCGCCGGCCTGCTTGATAAGCCTTTTGCTTTGAGAACCGGTCAGCCAGAAGCGTCCGCGTTCATCACTCTCATCACAAAGAATCTTTATCTGTTCAAACAGGGCAGGCGCCTTCTGCGCCTCATCAATCAGGATCGGCGGCTTATATATCCGGAAAAACAGTTTGGGGTCTCTCTCCGCAAGATCCCTGATATCCGGATCATCCATAGAAACAACAGTCCTGTCGGTGTTCTCCGCAAGATATTTAAGCATGGTGAATTTGCCGACCTGCCTTGCGCCGGTCACCATAACGACCTTGAAGGCAGAACTCATTTTCAAAAACTTTCTTTCAAGTGATCTGTGGATATATGCCATAAAGAGTTCCCTCTTTTCAGTTCAAATTAAAGTGTACTTTATTTTAAACTGATTTATTCTGTGTGTCAAGATAAAAAATGTGTTTTCAGGCTTTTCCAAGCATAAAAACAGGCTCCCTTTCGGGAGCCGATTTTTGTGTGGTGAAATTATCTCTTCGAGAACTGAGGTGCGCGACGGGCGCCTTTGAGACCGTATTTCTTTCTTTCTTTCATACGAGGGTCTCTGGTAAGAAGACCAGCTTTTTTGAGAGCGGGACGAAGAGCCTCGTCATACTGAAGAAGAGCGCGCGAAATGCCGTGACGGATTGCGCCTGCCTGACCCGTTACGCCGCCGCCGCCAACGCGGCAAACGATGTCAAACTTTTCGGCAGTGCCGGTCAGAGCGAGAGGCTGACGGACGATAAGCTTCAATGTTTCAAGGCCGAAATAATCATCAATATCTCTCTCATTGATGGTGATTTTGCCCGTGCCGGCGTAAACGCGAACTCTGGCAACCGAACTCTTTCTGCGGCCAGTACCGTAAAAATAAGGTGTTGATTCGTACATTAGTTTCTCTCTCCTTCCTTAAAAGTTCCACTCTTCGGGCTTCTGAGCTGCGTGAGGATGTTCCGCGCCCTTGTAGATGTGAAGCCTTGTAAGAGCCTTGCGACCGATTGTAGTGTCGGGAATCATGCCCTTAACGGCATGCTGCATTGCGAATTCGGGTTTGGTTTTCATAAGAGTTGAATATTTGACCTCTTTCATGTGGCCGATATAACCCGTGTGATGATAATAAACCTTCTGTTCAAGCTTTTTGCCGGTGAGAACTGCCTTCTCACAGTTAATGATGATGACGAAATCGCCGCAGTCGGCATGGGGAACAAAAACGGGCTTGTTTTTGCCGCGAAGAATGTTAGCGGCCTCAACAGCAACTTTGCCCATAGGCTTGCCCTGCGCGTCAATGACATACCACTTGCGCTCAATGTCAGCGGCCTTCGGCATATAAGTAGACATATGGCTACCTCCAAATAATTGATTTAATGCTCGTGTATGTTAGCACATCAAAAATGAAAAGTCAACATTTTTTAAATTTGTTTTTAATATAATCTGTGAAAGATACCAAAAAGCTCGCATTTACTCATTTTTTCACTGTATTTGCTCACTTATAATTTTCAAAAACCGGTCTGAATTTTTCGGTTTTACGAAGGGAGAGCATGCCGTCCGTGCCGAAAATCAAGTGATCAATCAGTCTGATATCCATTTGGTCAAAAAGTGATTTCAACTCTTTTGTCAAATCAATATCGGCTTTTGACGGAGCGCTGACTTCATGCGGGTGATTGTGCGCCAGAATAATACTGTCGGCGCTGTAATCAAACGCTGTTTCAAGAACAGCCCTCTTTCTTATTTCCACCGAGTTTTCATCACCCGTTGCTACCGGAACAACACCGGTTAAAAGTCCGAACGCGTCAAAACAGGCGATACAGAAAATTTCCGATTCACTGCCTTGAAAAACAATTTGAAATCTATTTATAATGCTTTCTTTATCAACCTTGACGCTGGCTCTGCTTTCTTTTTTCAAGGCACGGCGGCTTATCTCATTTATCATACTTATCAGCAGTGCGGAGCTTTCACCAAGGCCGTCAAACTGCTTTAATTCTTCAAAAGAAAGCGAAAATACATTATCTATTGTCTGATATTTTTCAATAAGCCGTGCGGCAATTTCTTTTGTATCTTTTCTCGGTATTGAATAAAACAGCAGAAATTCAAGCAAATTGATATCCGGTATTTTGGCTTTGTCAGCGTCTATAAACGCTTTGCGTACTCTTTGCCTGTGATTGGCGTGAGGATATTCTTTCTTCATGATTTCTCAATCTTTCACCAATAAATTGATAACGGCGTGCATTCATTTGATGCGGCGAAAACAATACTCAAAAAAATCCATGACGAGTCATCCCCGTCATGGACATCTTTAAATTACGGCTTAACCTTAATTATTTAAGTTCAACCTTAGCGCCGACTTCTTCAAGCTTCGCTTTCATAGCTTCAGCGTCATCTTTGAAGACAGCTTCTTTGAGGGTCTTGGGAGCGCCGTCAACAACAGCCTTTGCGTCAGCAAGACCGAGACCGGTGATCTCGCGAACAGCCTTGATAACCTTGATCTTTTCCGGACCGACTTCAGCAAGAACAACGTCGAATTCTGTCTTTTCTTCAACAGCGGCGGCAGCTTCAGCGGGAGCGGCAACTGCAACAGCAGCGGCGGCGGAAACGCCGAATTCCTCTTCAACAGCGTGAACAAGCTCTGAAAGCTCAAGAACGGTAAGAACCTTGATTTCTTCGATTATAGCAGCAATTTTCTCTGATGCCATTTTAATTTCCTCCAATTGTTAAATATGTGTGATTGATAGTGTTAAACCGCTTATGCGGGTTCGGCTGCGGACTCGCCGTCCTTGTCAACGATAGCCTGAATGGCGCGCGCAAAGGATGCGATGGGCGCATTGAATGCGTTGCAGACTGTGGCAAGAAGAATTTCTCTTGTCGGAAGCTTGGCGAGTGACTCAACCGTTGCAAGGTCGATAACCTTGCCCTCAAGGTAACCGCTCTTAACAGAGAAGTTCTTGTGAGTGTCGGCAAACTTTGAAAGAATTCTTGCGGCTGCGGTGTGATCCTCAGGTGAGATCGCGATGGCTGTTGTGCCTTCAAGCACGCTTTCCATCCCGTCAAGACCGGCGTCTTTGGCTGCAAGACCCAAAAGAGTATTCTTAACAACCGAATAGCTCACACCCGCCTCGCGAAGTTCTTTACGAAGAGCTGTATCGTCAGCGACCGTTGTACCTTTGTAATCAACAACAACACCGGCAACCGAGTTTTTGAGCTGTTCGCTGAGCTGAGCAACAACCTGCTTCTTTTGCTCCAAAACCTTCTGACTGGGCATATACTTCACCTCCTATAGATTTTCCGAAAAAACAAAGCCCTTTTCGCTAACCGCGAAAAGGGCATACAATTACAGAATCAATCTCAATTGCAATCCTCTCTCGGCAGGCGGAATAACCATTATGCGAAAAGCACCTGCTGTCTTAAACAGAACAGCTTTCATACTTTAGCATATACCGAGGGCATTGTCAACAATTTTTTGATTAATTTTGATTTATGTTAGCAAATCCTGCAAACCAAGCTTTCGGATTAATACATTCCGCCGCCCTGAGCTGCCATCGCCGCCGCATTCGCCGCATCGGCTGCCGGGTCGGGTTTATCTGTTACAAGGCTTTCGGTTGTGAGAACCATTGACGCTACGGAAGCCGCGTTCTGAAGAGCCGAACGGGTTACCTTTGTCGGGTCAAGAATACCCGCCTGAGCCATATCGGTATAAACATCGCTTGCGAAGTCATAGCCATAGCCGGCTTTACCGCAGGATACGATTTCGTTAACAATTACGCTGCCTTCAAGACCTGCGTTAGCGGCAATCTGGCGTACAGGCTCCTCAAGAGCTTTAAGGACGATTTTAATACCTGTTTTTTCATCGGCATCATCTGTTTTGTCAAGAAGGTCCTTAACGGCTTCAACCGTGTTAAGAAGGGCAACGCCGCCGCCGGCAACATATCCTTCTTCAACAGCCGCCTTGGTAGCTGCGAGAGCGTCCTCAATGCGAAGCTTCTTTTCTTTCGTCTCGGTCGCGGTGGCTGCGCCGACCTGGATAACGGCAACGCCGCCCGCGAGCTTTGCAAGCCTTTCCTGAAGCTTTTCTTTGTCGAAATCAGATGTTGTTGTTTCAAGCTGGGCTCTTATCTGGTTAACTCTTGCGGCGATATCCTCTTTTGCGCCTGCGCCGTCAACAATGATTGTGTTCTCTTTTGAAATCTTCACCTGACGGGCTTTACCGAGCGATGTCAGCTGGGTATCCTTAAGTTCAAGACCGAGGTCTGAAGTGATGACTTCACCGCCTGTAAGAGCCGCGATATCCTGAAGCATTTCTTTCCTTCTGTCACCAAAGCCGGGGGCTTTCACGCAAACGCAGGTGAAGACACCGCGAAGCTTGTTGACAAGGATTGTTGAAAGAGCTTCGCCCTCAACATCCTCCGCAATGATAACAAGCTTTGCGCCAGAATGCATAACCTGCTCAAGAAGAGGAAGAATGTCCTGAATATTGGAAATCTTTTTGTCTGTGATAAGAATAAGAGCGTCGTCAATAACGGCTTCCATCTTATCGGTATCGGTTACCATATAGGGGCTGATATAGCCGCGGTCAAACTGCATGCCTTCAACAACTTCGCACTCTGTGGTTGCGACTTTGCTCTCTTCAACAGTGATAACACCGTCAGCAGAGACCTTTTCCATAGCGTCGGCGATAAACTTGCCGATTTCTTCGTCACCGGAAGAGATAGCGCCGATTCTGGCAATGTCCTTTGAACCTTCAACAGCTTTTGAGTTTTTCTTAAGCTCGGCAACTGTTGCTTCAACAGCCTTCGCAATACCCTTTTTGACAACCATCGGGTTTGCACCGGCGGCAACATTTTTCATACCCTCTCTGATAAGAGCCTGAGCAAGAAGAGTGGCGGTTGTTGTGCCGTCACCGGCAACATCGTTGGTTTTTGTTGAAACTTCTTTAACAAGCTGAGCACCCATGTTTTCAAAAGGATCTTCGAGCTCAACTTCCTTTGCGATTGTTACGCCGTCATTTGTGATGAGGGGCGAACCGTATTTTTTGTCAAGGACAACATTTCTGCCTTTGGGGCCGAGTGTAATCTTAACTGTGTTGGCAAGTTTGTCAACGCCCGCCTGCAGAGCCTTGCGGGCTTCTTCACCGTAAATAATCTGTTTTGCCATTTTCAATATCCTCCTTAGTCTTCAACAATTGCAAGAATATCACTCTGTTTAACAATTGTGAATTCTTCCTTATTAAGCTTAACTTCAGTGCCTGAATACTTGCTTGTGATGACCTTATCGCCGACCTTAACATACATCTGAACTTCTTTGCCGTCGACAATGCCGCCGGGACCTACCGCGATAACTTCGGCAACCTGGGGTTTTTCCTGTGCCGAAGCGGCAAGGATAATTCCGCTTGCGGTGGTCTCTTCAACCTCAACAAGTTTAACAACAACTCTGTCAAGAAGGGGTTTAACTGTCATGATAAATACCTCCGATTATTTTTGCAGGATAACCTGTAATTTTTGTTCCCCAAAGGGCGTTAGCACTCTCAATCCCCGAGTGCCAATTGCCATTATAACCATTTTTTTCCGTTTTTCAAGTACTTTTTTAAAAATTCATATATTCTTAACAATCGCCTGTCAGGGAAACTCTTCGATTTAATCAGCGTTTCCTTAGTTCAACGGCAAATTGTTCTTTTAAACCGTACACCCGGTTTTAAGGGTCAGAATTTTCCGCCGTGACCGCCGTGGCTTGAGCCGGATGAACTTGTGTGGCTGTGACCTGACCCGCCGGAAGAAGAATCCGACGGAGGATTGTAGTGTTTTGTAACATTTTTGTAGAGAAAAATGTCGCGCGTGTTTGTAAGGTTAAGCCCGCCCGGCACATGATAATCAGCCGCATTTGAAGCATAACGTACGGGTTTTGACGACGACTTTGATATAAGAATAACAATAACGGTTGATACCGCGGAACACACAACAAGACAGATTAAGAATACTTTTAACGCGTTTTTATGGGCTTTGACAGCGCCGCCGTTTAATATTATTGTTTCAACTTCGGATGCAAAAGCTTCAAAAGCCTCACAGTAGTCACCGTCGCCGAGGTAGCTCAAAAAAGCATCATCCAGTTCTTCAAATTCTGCTTCACCGAATAAATCAACGCATGAGCCGCAGGTTGTTATGTGATAATCACGGTATTCCATGCTGACAAGCAGAAGTATACCGTCGCGGTTTTCGCCTTTACCGTAACCGTTGTAATCATAAAAATCATCCGCATATACCTCGGGCGAGTATTGCCCGAGCGAATACTGCGTAAGAACAGCAATGCTGACATTAAGTTCTTCACTTTTTTCGCTCAGAACCGAAAGGACATGAGCTTGTTCGCTGCTTGTGAGCAAATTGCCGTTGTCAACAAGAAGAGGCGAGAGTGTTTTTGAAGGAATTTGCCTCAGGGAGCGGTAATATGTCCAGTCATAACTGTCGGAGGGGGCGGGCTGAATATATCCGTCATAGCCTTCGGCGTATGAAAAAGGTGAGGTAAAGCCCTCATCGGCATCAGTCAGTGCAAAAACCGGCAGAGCGGAAAAAACAGCCAAAATCACCGTAAAACATATTGCAATTATTTTTTTCATACTCTCCACCTCAGAAGCAAAAATACGCAATCAGAAACGCCGCCGCAGTTGAAAGAGCGGAAGCGATAATGCTTGTCAGCGCCACCTTTTTACTGTCTGCCGGGCTGTTACCGATAAATTTACCGTTTTGACCGTTCATGGCAAAGGTGTATTTTTCACCGTTATATGTGGTGCTTAAAAGCCAGACGGGATAAAGAGCGTACCTGAGCCTGTTTTTTTGCAAATAAATCTGACTGTTTTCAAGGGTCAATGAAGTATAGCCGTGAACCGTGTTTCTCACTTCACTTTCAAAATCGTTTCTTATCCTCTGTGACGCGCGCTGTTCGCAGGTCTGGCTGCTCACATCGTACCTGTCCGCCATAAATCCGGTAAGGTATGCCGTCTGAAAATCAACAGCGTCTTTAACCTCAAATGGACCGATACTTTCCATAAGCGCATCGTCAAGCTTTGACGCGCCGTCAACAGGCACCGCTTCATACCCAAGGTTACCCTGCCTGACAACGGCAAAATAAGATGTTTCAGTGTAGTCGTAGTTACCCTGGGTCCATTTGCGAACTCTTGTTCCTTTGAATCTCAATGTGCCGTCGGCAATGGCGTCAAAGAGCCAGAACGGAACATAAAGCCCTTTGATTTCATCTATATGAGAATTGAGCTTGAAGCTTTTGGGCGCAAAGAACTTTTTGGAAATATATTCATAGTATTTTTTCTTCGCGCTCTCTTTGTCAATCTTAAACGGAATAACCAGATCCGGTTTCAGAGAATCGGCAAACTTGCCCATCACTATAACCGGGTTGCCGCAATACGGGCAGTGGGTCGCGCCCGTTGTGTTGTCGGCTATGATTTCACCGCCGCAGGACTTGCAGCTGTAAACCGAAATATTCTCTTTTTCATCCTCGGTATAAAGCCTGTCCTCTTTTTCCCACTCAATCTGCTTTTGCTCTGTTTCACTTGAGAGAATTTCATCATAAGCTTTAAGGTCTTCGGTAGCAAATTCGCTGTCGCAAAACGGACATTTGACATTTTGGGCTTCGGTATTGAATTCAAGACCGCCGCCGCAGTTCGGGCATTTATATTGCATAGCTTTCCACATCCTTCATTTCAGGTATCGTCTCAGCCGCGCCGACTTTCGTCACCGCTATCGCGGCAGCTTTGGCGGCTGTTTTCATAGCGAGCGCAGGATCATTTGACTTTGAAAGAACATAGAGAAAATAGCCGGTGAAGGTATCGCCGGCGCCGGTTGTGTCAACAGCGTCGACCTTTACGGCGGGGACCGTAAAATATCCGCTTGAATCGCCATAGACTGCGCCGTCGCCGCCGAGGGTTATCACAACGCGACCGCCCGCCATTTTTTCAAGCAGTTTTCCGCTCGCTTTTTCAGCATCTTTTTCGCCGGTAATCATTTGAGCCTCATAATCATTAAGTATGAGGCAGTCAATATAATGATAAGGAAAAGAAAGCAGCTCCGGCACAAAAGGCGAAGGGTTAAACGCCACTTTAACACCCTTGTCATGGCATATTCCGGCAAGGTATTCAACGCATGAAGTTTCATACTGCATAAGAACAATGTCGCCTTCATGAAGCTGAGAAGCGAATGCGTCACAGTAGGCAACATCAATTTTTCTGTTTGCGCCGGGGAACAAAATCATTTGATTCTGACCGTTTTCATCAACCTCAATAACGCAGTGACCGGAATGGCAGTCAGCAACTTTGACAGGCGAAGCGTCAACGCCGCTGCTTTCAAGGTAATCCGTGAGCATTTCGCCGTCCTTACCAACGCAGCCGGCGATTTTAACATCTGCGCCCGCGCGGTGAAGAGCAATCGCCTGATTGAGCCCTTTGCCGCCCACATTCACCCGGTAATCGGAGCAAGTAACCGTTTCGCCCTTTTCCGGAAGGTGTCTCAGTTTGTAAACCTTGTCAATGTTAAGAGAACCGAAAACAAAAAAACTCACCTGATCATCCCCCTCATTTTTCTGATATTGTTATTAAGCGAATCATTTTTGGCAAAAATCGAAGAAGTACCGACAACAAAGATATCAGCGCCTGCCTGCGAAAGAATTTTTGCGTTTTCATAAGTAACATTGCCGTCAACCTCAACAGGCTTGTCGGCAATACCGGCGTTTTTTAAAAACTCCTTTGTCATTTTGACCTTTTTGGGTCCGTTTGTCACCATTTTCTGACCGGCAAAACCGGGATTTACAGTCATAATAAGAACCCCGTCAATAAGGTCCGTTACTTCTTCAACAGCGCTTATCGGTGTGCCGGGGTTTAATGCGGGAAAAGCTTTTGCACCGCGCTTCTTTATTTCATGAAGAGCTTTATGAATATGCCTTGTCGCTTCACAGTGAACGGAAACAATATCACCGGGCGCTATCTCAACATAATCGAGCTTCATCTCAGGGTTGGTTATCATAAGGTGAATATCAAGAGGAATATCGGTCATCCTGCGAATCTGCCTTATGTAATCGCTGCCCAGGCAGAAATTCGGGACAAATTCGCCATCCATCACATCAATGTGAAGATATTCGATTTTTTCCTCTTCAAACCGGGCGAGAGTTTCTTTCAATTCGCCGATATCGGCGCACATCATTGATGGTGAAATCATAATAAATCAGCCTTTCAAGGAATTACGGATGTTTTTAATATCGATTTTTTTAAAATAAACATACCCTTCTTCGCATGTATCGTAGAGAACGCCTATCTTGCCGTCGGCTGTTTCGGTGAGGACAGAATAGGAAAAAATGTTTTCGTCAATTGCCACTTTATCTTTCAAAATCAAATTGCAGTTTTTATCAAGGTCAAAGCAGAACAGTTTGCCGTTAAAGCGGTCTGCGGCATCTTCATTGATTCCGCACGGGCAGGTTAACAATATCCGGCTGCCGCAGTTAATTGCGCCGAAATTGCAGTCGGAATGAATGACAATGTCGGTTTTGACCGGCTCAAGCCATTTTTGGCTTTTCATATCGTAATCCGCGTAACAGATACGCTTTGTGTCTGTGCGGAAAAACAGGCGGATATTGCCTTTCGGCAAAAGCACGGGTTTGCTTTCACCGCTCCACGGTATCTCTTTGCTTACATTAAGCGGCGCGGTGATTTGCCAGGTTTTGCCTTTATCATATGAAAACGCAAGGCGTGACTTTGAGTTTTCAAAGGGCCGATTTTCTTCAAGAGTATAAAACGGCAGAACGCATAAACCGTCCTTTGTCACAAGGCCGCTGCCCGGGGCGGCAATCAGCCCGGATTCATCCTCGCTTTTAATCTGATCGCTGATTATCGAGCCGTGCCATGTTTTGGCAATATCGGTTGAAACAAGATGGAAGGTGTACATAGTGCTGAAAACATGAAAAGCTGATCTTCTGTAAAACAGGTTCTGAACGATGTTTTCTTCGCTTTCCTCCTGCTTTTGCCAAAGGTGCTCCGGACCGTTTTCGGCAGACTTATAAATGTTAAAAAATTCATCAATAATATAGACGGTTTTTTCGCCGTTCACGCTTTCAATGGGAGCGAAACCGTTTTCAAAGTCGCCGATATAATACGGATAGTATTCCGGATGTTTGCAGGGATTAAAACCCGATTTTTCAAAGCTGTCTGTAACTGCGAGCCGCTTTCTGCCGCCCACAGTGAAAAATCCCGTTCCGCTGCCGGGCCAGTTAAGAGCGGTTGTTATGCCCGAAGGGTTTATATTGACAAAAATATGAATTGCGCCGTCCGGCGTTTGCATCGGCGTTGAATCAATGCAGGTGGTGACATTTTCAGGATTTGGCGGCGTACCGAGGGAATCGGGGAAATAAACGGCGTAACCGTGGCGCCAGGTTTCGCCGTTATCCTCAGAAAGAGCGTAAATGGTGTCGATTCCGCCGTAATCGCTGTCCGCATCGTTCCACCGCGCGTCGGATGTTGCAAATAAATAACCGTTATCCAGCGTTATAAGACCGGGTATACGGAACATATCGCACCCGCCCGTGCCCGCAGGAAAGGGCTGACCTTCTGTCACCTGTGAAAGCGGAACATAACCGGCTTTTAATGCAATTTGATTCATCTGTTTTTCCCCGTCAGTTTTTGTCATAAACCCTTACATAGTCCACAATGAATTCGCCTTTGTAGTTATCATTACTGTCGGTATTGGTCCTTGCGTGGCCGCTCCAGCCGAAGGTCGGCTTTGCCGCCGCCCCGTCCACTTCGCAAGACAGGATGAGGTATTCCGGCACCTGCGAAACACCGCCGTAAGAAGTGCGCCTTGTTTCTCTGCCGTTGACATAAAAGATGTATTCATCCTCGGTCCAGAGCAGACCGTAGGTGTTGAAATTCTCATAAGGATTGTTGTCAAGCTGAGCTATGCAAACATTCTTGTATCTGGTGTTAAGCTCATAGCCGTTATAATGGATGTTGGAAGTGACCTTGTAGCTGCGTTTACCACCTAAAAAATAGAAGGGAGATTCAAAGATATCAAGCTCCGCGCCGTTTTTGCCGCTGCCGCTGACCTTGCCTGCGTTCGGATTTGTCAGCCAGAAAGCGGACCATAAACCGTACCCTTTCGGCAGAATACAGCGGCACTCGTAATAACCGTATGTGTGGCTGAAGGTGTCAGCGGTTGAAATGCCCGCCGTGTACCAGCCGGGGCCGAACTCGCCGCCGGGCAGGTATTCGGTTGTTATTGTCAGATTACCGCCGGAAACAGCCGTATTATTAAGAGTCCAGAATCCGCCTTTTCTGACACCCTTGTGGTTATGAATATGCCATATATCCCTGTCAAGGGAATCGCCGTCAAACTCATCCTCAAAAACAAGGGTGAAATCTTCAATATTCAGTGTTTCAGGCTTTCCGGAAACAGAAACAACATTGAAAAGCAGCAAAATCGCGCTCACCAGCGCCGTTGCAATGTTGGCAGCCATGCCAAGAAAATCGTTCGCCCAAAAATTCATATATCCACCCTCAAATGATAGGAAGTTTAATGATATTATATTCTCCGGCAGCAGAAAGTCAAGACCTCCGGCTAAGCCGGAGGCTTGATTTTGCCCTATAAGGACATTTTACTTGCTGTCCCTAAAGGAACCCGAATGGTTTGCCGACCGCATTATTCTTTCAGCCCCCCTAAAGGCGGCTGTTCATAAACCAGTAATTAAAACAATTACTGTTAGCGGCTTGCCATTCTTTCAGACCAAGTTTGACTAATGCTTGTTTTCTTGTGAACGTTCTTTTCCACTGCTTCCATATGTAACAACGGAATCTTCCGCGAAGCCACCCGTCTAATTCTTTCATTGCGTTTCTCATATCCGCTATACTGAAGTAGCCAAGCCATCCTCTGATGAAGACTTCTACGTTCTTCATTACAACCCGGACATTTCTGTCCTGACTGCGGGAAGTCAGTTTTCTGAGTTTGTCTTTTGCTTTCTTCAAGGATTTTGCGTGTACGCGGATGAATACACCCTTCGCACCTTTCCCGAGCGCAAAACCTGGAAACTTAAAATTTCGGATTGAGAATATGCTTACCACTTTGCTCTTTTCCACATTCATCTTGAGTTTCAGTTTTCCCTAAAGATACTTAGTCATAACAAACCGATTATTTTTTCTTGAAATCGACAAGATACTATGTATAATATGTATATATAATCAATTACTAAGGAAACGCTGATTGCCGCATGTCTCAGCGAACAGACAGTTGCGCTCTCAGCAAATAAAACTGTTATTCTATCCGGGAATAATTTTTGAAATACGGGAGGCGTTTATGGCTAAAATCACTTCTTTTTTTGTAACCCTGTCGCTGATTTTTTCATATATTTTCGGATTGGGTTCTATTTCAACCGTCGGCAACTATTCACTCGACTCAAAAAAGAAGCTGCCGTCCTCGGTTTCGCTTTTCACGGCTCAGGGGCTTTGCTGTGACGGCGAATACTTTTACGGCAGCGGCGCAATATCGGCGCTTAAGATGACCTGCCTTTCAAAATTTGACCTTAATATGAAATGCAAAAAGCGTAAATTAAACGCCGTTCCGAAGGAATTCACCGAAAAATACGGCAGCAGCCACATCGGCGGAATTGACTGCGCCGGCGGATATATCTACGCGCCTGTTGAAGGCAAAATCGACGGCAGGTACAAATACAACTTCATTCTGCTTTTTGACTGCGATACGCTTGAGTACACCGGTATTTATTATGACATGACAAGCAGCGCATTGACTGACGGCATTCCCTGGTGCGCAATCGACCGCGAAAACGGCTTTTTGTACACATCAAGTTTCAAAAATATTGATGAGATTTTAAAATATGACCTTGAAAAAATGGAGTTTCTCGGCACAGTAAAGCTGCAGCATACCCTCGACGGCATTCAGGGCGGTTC
>JAILFM010000168.1 GCA_024697575.1 Clostridiales bacterium | reverse complement strand
CTTGACAAAATAAGAGATACGACACACACGGAGGAAATTATCGGCGCGGCTATGGCCCCGTTACCGCTCATTGCGAAAACATAGGTAAACTGACCCGCCGTTTCACAGCCGGCGGCGAGAAATTTATTGCCCTGTTTCGGCCATTCAAATTTGACGCCCTTGATTTTCATGAAAATGAACAGAACAACTGCGCAAAAAGCAAAAGTCAGTTCATATGAAGTGTTGGCAACTTCTTCAATGGTTTCAGGCGTGACGCCTTTAAGAGGGGTTGTTTCGGTTTCAAGATAATATATATCCAGAAAACTGCCCAAAGCGTCAATCAAAGCGTATAGAAAAGGCATTGAAAAAGCGGCAACAGCAAGCTTTTTGCCGATTTTCTTTTTTCTGTCCGTTTTGCCGCTGTTATCAAGGAATCCGATTCCGAGAATACCGGCAAGGATAACAAGGACAGCAACAGCGGAAACCGGTGAAAGCTTTTCTTTCAGAAAAACAACGCACATCAGTGTGCAAATCGCGCCGGAGGTGTTTTCAATCGGGTCGCTTATTGACTCTTCAACAAAGCGCATACCGAAAAAAGACAGCGACATTGAAAGAATATAGCACAGCGACACCGGAAGATATTGAACAAGGTGAGCCGGAGAGTATGAAATATCTTTTGTCAAAAGCGTAAAAATCGCATGCAGACCCATAACAATGCCGACACACACACAGATTTTCAGGTGAGCGTATTTTTCATCGCTCCTTGCCCCTTTTTTGTAAAAAAGCTCCGCAAGACCCCACATAAGGGTCGTTGTCAATGTAAAAAACAACCACATACTATCAATCTTTCTATTAACTGCCTATATGCATACCGTTTGAAATAACAAGCGCCAATAGTCTTCCGCTATCATCTGTCACCCTTGTCTCAAATAGGCAGGTTTTTTTGCCGTCTTTTATACACCTGCACTCAGCCGTAAGATGCCCCGAACCGGTGTTCGCAAGAAATGTGATGTTGCTGCTTTGAGTTACGGTAAGCCTTCCGCCGGAATTCGCCGCAACCGCAAAAGAAAAATCAGCAAGAGTAAACATTGCCCCACCCATAACCTGACCGTGAGCGGCAAGGTGTTTTTCTTTAATTTCAAAACTGCATTTCGAATAATTGTCGCTTAATTCTATAATTTCGATATCCGCCGCTTCGGTTGCAAACTTGTCGGCTTTGAAATATTCTTTTGCCTGTTCAAGATTCATTATATCAATCCCCTTTTAAATTGTCAAATACTCAAGAATTATTTTAACCCATCCGCTTATTTTCGTCAATTGGTTTGATTAAAAACTTGTTCTTGACCTGCCCGACAATAGGGCTTATATTATATATTAGAAAGAAATGATTCATCTTATCCGGAGGTAAAACATGAAAAAATACATAGGGATGGATCTTGGCACATCCGCCCTCAAATTGATTCTCATTGACGAAGAAAAAAGAATACTTAAATCTGTTTCTAAGGAATATCCCGTTTTTTACCCGGGTGAAAACCGGAGTGAGCAAAAACCTGAGGACTGGCTCAAAGCGGTTAAATCCGGTCTTGAAGAAATATGCGCGGGAACGGATAAAAGCGAGATAGCGGGAATCGGTGTCGGCGGTCAGATGCACGGACTTGTAATGCTTGACGAAAATGACAAAGTTGTTCGACCTGCGATATTATGGAACGATACAAGGACCGGCAAAGAGACCGAATATCTTAACAACATTATAGGTAAAGAAAAGCTTCAGTCATTAACCGGCAACATTGCTTTCGCCGGCTTTACTGCGCCGAAAATCCTCTGGGTTAGAGAAAACGAACCCGAAATATTCGCAAGATGCAAAAAAATATGCCTACCCAAAGATTACATAAACTATATCCTGACAGGGGTTTTTTCAACAGATGTCAGCGACGCTTCGGGCACACTGTATTTTGATGTTGAAAACAGAAAATGGTCACAGGAAATGCTCAAAATAATCGGCATTGATGAAAGCTTTTTACCGCAGGTTTTTGAAAGCGGCGAAGTAATAGGCAAAACAGATATTTTGGGTCTTGACTGCCCGGTAGTTGCCGGCGCGGGCGACAATGCCGCCGCCGCAATCGGAACAAATACTGTTAACGAAGGTCAGTGCAACATTTCACTCGGAACCAGCGGAACAGTGTTTATACCAACCGATCGCTATGTTAAAACCGAAAATCCCGCCCTTCATTCCTTTTGCCACGCTAACGGCAAATATCACCTGATGGGCTGCATATTATCCGCCGCAAGCTGTAATAAATGGATTAACGAAACGGTGTTTGATTCGCTTTACAATGTCACTGCCGACATTTCCGGAAACACTTCTCCTTGCGACGGACTGTTCTTTATGCCGTACCTTTCCGGCGAAAGATGCCCTCACAACGACGGTGATGTAAAAGGAGCTTTAATAGGCTTAACTCACGCTGTGAGCCGTAAAGATATACAGAAAGCGGTTTATGAAGGAGTATCTTTTGCAATAAAAGACTGCGTTGCCCTCTGCCCCGAAAAAATCAAATTCGCCACCGTATGCGGCGGCGGAACAAAAAACAGGGACTGGATGCAAATTTTGTCCGATATTCTCGTAATCAGGCTTGACATCATTGACAATGAAGGTCCTGCACTTGGAGCGGCACTGCTTGCCGCCGGAATACAAACACAGCCCGATATTAAATATTCTGTCTCACCAAACCCGGAAAACATCGAATACTATGAAAAAAAATACATCAAATTCAAGAAGCTGTACCCAATATTAAAAGATTTTTACAGGGAGGAAAAATAAGTGAAAAACATTCCCGAAGTTAAACTCGGCATTATTGCTGTCAGCCGCGACTGCTTTCCGAGAGAGCTGTCAGAAAAAAGGCGAAAAGCCGTTGCAGAAAAAGCGAAAGGCGGAATTTATGAATGCCCAGTAATTGTTGAAAACGAAACCGATATGATTAAAGCTGTCGAGGATGTTAAAGCAAACGGATGCAACGCGCTGACGGTATTTCTCGGCAATTTCGGTCCGGAAACACCCGAAACACTCATTGCGCAGAAATTTGACGGACCTGTTATGTTCGCTGCCGCCGCTGAGGGTGACGGCAATCTGATTGACGGCAGAGGCGACGCCTATTGCGGAATGCTCAACTGCTCTTATAACCTTGCCATGCGCCGCCTTAAGGCATATATACCCGAAAAACCTGTGGGTTCAGCACAGGACATAGCAAATGAAATCGAGAACTTTATTCCGATTGCAAGAGCTGTTATAGGACTTAAAAACCTGAAAATCATCACCTTCGGTCCCCGCCCTCAAGACTTTTTTGCCTGCAATGCGCCCATCAAAGGCCTTTATGACCTTGGCGTTGAAATTGAAGAAAACAGTGAGCTTGACCTGCTCGTTTCATACCGTAATCATGCAGAAGATAAAAGAATCCCAGCAATATGCGAGGATATGGCAAAAGAATTGGGGACAAAGGGCAATAACTACCCTGAAATATTGCCGCGAATGGCTCAGTTTGAGCTCACGCTGCTTGACTGGGCGGATGAACACAAGGGTGCAAGACAGTATGTCGCTTTTGCGGACAAATGCTGGCCTGCATTTCCCGAACAGTTCGGCTTTGAGCCGTGCTATGTTAACTCAAGGCTTGCAAGTAAAGATATTCCCGTTGCATGTGAAGTTGATATTTACGGTGCGCTGAGCGAATATATAGGCGCGTGCATTTCGGACGATGCCGTCACACTGCTCGATATCAATAACACCGTACCAAAATCACTGTATGAAAACTACATTAAAAACGTAACTGACTATTCGCTTACTGACACATTTATGGCGTTTCACTGCGGAAACACCCCGTCGTGCAAAATGTGCGCCGACAGGGCAGTAAAATATCAGTTAATTCAGCACAGGCTTCTTGAGCCGGAAGGGTCATCTCCCGATTTTACAAGGGGAACACTTGAAGGCGACATAGCGGCAGGTGATATAACATTCTATCGACTGCAATGCGACAGTGAAGGCGTGTTAAGAAGCTATATCGCCGAGGGTGAGGTTCTTGATGTTCAGACCGGATCATTCGGCAGCATAGGCGTGTTTGCTATTCCTGAAATGGGCAGATTTTACCGCCATGTTCTTATCGAAAAGCGCTTTCCGCATCACGGCGCAGTCGCCTTCGGCCATTACGGCAGAGCTCTGTTTGAAGTGTTCAAATATTTCGGCATTCAAGACATAGCGTATAATCAGCCTGAATCCCTTCCTTATCCGACAGAAAACCCGTTCAAATAATTAAATTACTCTTCACCACTGAAAAGTAACATTTGTTCACCTCTGTCCTCAGGAGTCAGTATTGAACCTGCCGCCGGCAGATTTTTGGTGCGGTATTTGTATGGTTTTGCAAACATGCCGTCCTTATATTCTTTAACTTCAGCGATATACTGACCTTTTTTCAGCTTCATAATACCTACGCCCTGAGAATCTCTTGTTGACTTGGGTTCTATAAGAGCCGTGTTCAGCAAGAGATTCTTTGCGTTACTGCTTACTATCACCAGGTCCCTGTCGCTCTCAAGCTGAACAACGCAGTTAAGAGTAGCTTTTGAGCTGTAAGCCTTAATCAGCTTTTTACGGTTGGTTGTCGTTTCGTAAGAGGACATTGTTATCTTTGCCCCCTTGCCGTTTTCAAACATAAAGAACATATAGCCGCTGTAATCTGAGGTAACGGCAAGGTAAACCGGCGCTTCACCGCTGTCCATTGAAAGCTTTGCGGATATGAAATCACCAATGGAACTTGCTTTTGTGTCTTCAAAATCGTTTGCCCTGGCCTTATATACCTGACATTTGTTTGTAAAGAACAAAAGGTCAACATTGTTGGTGGTTTCAATCGTTTGCAAAACAGTATCGCCCTCTTTAAGCTTTTGAGCGCTGCTCATTCGCAGTGACTGCGGGGTAATCTTTTTAAAATAACCTTCTTTTGTGAAGAAAAGAGTTACAGGGTATGACGGAACAGGTTCTTTTTCATACCCCGACGTATCATCAACAGCGTCATAAAGAATTTCTGTTTTTCTTTCGGAAGGATATTTTTTTATCACTTCTTCAAGCTCAAAAATAATAATCCTGTTAACACGCTTCGGCTTGGAAAGAATATCTTCAAGGTCTTCAATCACTTTAACAAGTTTTTCAATATCCTGAAGGCGCTTGAGAATGTATTCTTTGTTAAGATGCCTAAGCTTTATTTCTGCAACAAATTCCGCCTGAATTTTGTCAATACCGAAGCCTATCATAAGGTTCGGAACAACCTCAGCCTCTTCCTCGGTATTTCTGATAATTGAAATTGCCTTGTCAATGTCAAGCAGAATTTTTTCAAGACCGCGAAGAAGATGAAGCCTGTCTTTAGCGCGTTTCAGGTCAAATTCCGTTCTGCGCCTTATACAGCCGCGGCGAAATTCAATCCATTCATTAAGAAGTTCTTTAACACCCATCACCTTCGGACAACCGTTGACAAGAACATTAAAGTTACAACTGAAGGTATCCTGAAGAGGCGTTGAAGAATAAAGCTTCTTCATCAGCTTTTCGGGATCTGTGCCGCGTTTAAGGTCCATTGTAATTTTCAGGCCGCTTAAATCGGTCTCGTCCCTGATATCGCTTATCTCCTTGACAGAACCGGCTTTGATTTTATCAATTATTTTGTCTATAATTGCTTCGCTTGTGGAGGTCGGCGGTATTTCGGTCACCTCAATACAGCCGTTTGCCTTGTCATAACGCCAGCGGGAGCGCACTTTAAACCCGCCTCTGCCGGTATCATAAATTTCTTTCATCTGCTCACGGTTATAGAGCAGAAGACCTCCGCCCGAAAAATCCGGAGCCTTGAGAGTTTCCATTACATCAAAATCCGGGTTTTTAATAAGCTCGATTGCCGTCCGGCACACTTCTTCAAGATTAAACGAGCATATTGAACTTGCCATACCGACAGCAATACCATTATTTAAATTTACAAGAACAGTCGGAAAAGTAACCGGCAAAAGGCGCGGCTCTTTCATTGTATTATCAAAGTTATCGACCATATCAACGGTATTTTTATCAATATCGTTAAACAGCTCAGAACAAATCTTTTCAAGCTTCGCTTCTGTGTACCTGGACGCCGCCCACATCATATCCCTTGAATACGCTTTACCGAAATTGCCTTTTGAGTCAACAAACGGATGAAGCAATGCGCCGTATCCGCGGCTCAGGCGTACCATCGTGTCATAAATCGCTGCGTCACCATGAGGATTGAGCTGCATAACCTGACCGACTATCTTGGCGCTCTTTGCCCTTGCGCCGGTTAACAGACCCATCTTATACATCGTATATAAAATCTTTCGATGTGAAGGCTTAAAACCGTCGATTTCAGGAATTGCCCTGGACATAATAACGCTCATGGCATAGGGCATATAATTAATCTCAAGTGTATCAACTATTTTCTGGTCAACAACTTCCCCTGCAAAAGGAATATGTGTTTTATCATCAAGAGAGGGCTTTGTCGGAGTATTATCTTTTTTTGATTTTTTCGGCATATTATCACCCCGCATCAAGACAAATCGGTAAGGTCAATGTACATGTGACCTTTTTGAGAAATATGTTCTTTTCGACCGGCGAGGTTATCGCCCAAAAGAAGTTCAAAACAGCATGCGGTCGCTTCGGCGTCAGTCGGCGTAACCTTTATAAGCCGCCTTGTGGATGGGTTCATGGTAGTAAGCGACATCATATCCGGGTCGTTTTCACCCAAACCTTTTGAACGCTGGATAGTGTACTTTTTTCCCTGATGGCGTTCAACAACCTGAGTTTTCTCCTTTTCACTGTAGCAAAACCATGTTTCATCGTTATATGTTATTTCATACAGCGGAGATTCAGCGATAAAAACCTTACCTTCTCTTATCAAAGTCGGCATAAGACGGTAAATCATGGTCAAAACAAGCGTTCTTATCTGAAAGCCGTCAACATCAGCGTCGGTGCAGATAATAATCTTATTCCAGCGAAGCAGGTCAAGGTTAAAAGAAATCATATCCTTGCCGGCTTTTGAAATGTTTTTCACTTCGATTCCGCAGCCGATAACCTTGACAAGGTCGGTGATAATATCGCTTTTGAATATGCGGTCATAATCAACCTTAAGGCAGTTAAGGATTTTACCGCGTATGGGCATAACCGCCTGAAATTCGGAATTGCGCGCCTGAACACATGCGCCCTTAGCCGAATCGCCCTCCACAATAAACAGCTCTCGAACGGACACATCTTTACTGCGGCAGTCAACAAACTTCTGAACCCTGTTTGTCAGGCTGTTAACGCTCGCGGTCAGAGACTCCTTTATGCCCAAACGCGTTTTTTCCGCCTTGACTCTTGACCTCAGATTGATAAGAACCTGATTGGCGATTTTTTCGGCATCAACCGGATTTTCAATAAAATAAATGTAAAGCTGGTTTTTCAAAAATGCGGTCATCGCATCCTGAATACCCTTATTGTTAATAGATTTCTTCGTCTGGTTTTCATAAGATGTCCGTGTTGAAAAAGATGAAATAACAATCGCAAGGCAATCCTCAATATCCTGGAATGAAACTTTCGGATCGCTTTTTTGATATTTACCCTTTTCCTTCAGATAAGAGTCTATCTGTGAGACAAAAGCGGCTTTTGTTGCCTTTTCGGGTGAACCGCCGTTTTCAAGAAAGCTTGAATTATGATAGAATTCCTTAAACTGCACTTTATTTGAAAAAGTGAGAGCAATATTCATCTTTAACCTGTAAAGATCAAGGTCATCCCTGTCACGGCACTCTGTTTCATTTTTCCACAAAAGGCAGGAAGATATTGTATCATCGCCGACCCTTTCCTTCAGATAGTCTTCTATGCCTTTTTCGTAATAGAATTCACTCGTTTCAAAACCGCCGGCAGTCTCGTTCTTATAAATAAAATGTATTCCGCTGTTGACAACCGACTGGTGCTTCATCATATTTTTGAAGTATTCATCCGTAACACCAATGTCTGTGAATACTTCAAGGTCGGGCTTCCATTTAATTCTTGTACCGGTGTCCTTTTTTTTGTATTCCTCTTTTATCATTTCGCCGACGGGTTTGCCCTTTTCGAAATTCAAAAGATATCTGAAACCGCCGGTATGAATTTCTGCCTGCATATACTCGGAAGCGTACTGTGTGGCGCAAAGGCCAAGACCGTTCGTTCCCAAAGAAAACTCATAATTACCTTGAGCGCCGTTTTCGTATTTGCCGCTGGCGTAAAGCTCGCAGAAAACAAGCTCCCAGTTGTACCTTTTTTCATTATTGTTATAATCAACAGGTATTCCCCTGCCGAAATCCTGAACCTCAACAGATCGGTCCTTAAACCTGGTAACAATTATCTTGTTGCCGAAGCCTTCACGCGCCTCGTCAACAGAATTTGAAACAATTTCAAAAACAGCGTGCTCACATCCTTCAATACCGTCCGAGCCGAAAATAACGGCAGGCTTTTTTCTGACTCTGTCCTCATCCTTCAGAGCAACAATACTCTCACTGTTGTATTCTTTCTTTTTTGCCATATTCACCTCATAAAATCGGTTGATAACGAACAAAAGGGCGGAAAAGGCAGATTAACCGCCTTTTCTGTCCTTTATTACCACTTCAAGTTCAAATCAAATCAGCGGAAAATGTAACTTCACCGGTTTCAGGTGAATTTTCGCCGGTTTCGCCATCCGGTATCTGCTGCGAAGTGTCACCTTTCATTATCGAATAAAACTCAGCGCCCTCGATTTTTTCCTTTTGGATAAGAGTTTGGGCAACCGTTTCAAGCTTATCCATATGTTCTTTGAGAATACTCTGTGTTTTTGAATAGGCGTCCTTGACAATCTTTTCAACCTCTTGGTCAATCAGCGCCGCAACATTTTCGCTGTAATTTCTGACATGGCTGTAATCCTTGCCGAGGAATACCTCGTCATTCTGGTCGCCGAAAACGATTGGACCGAGTTTATCGCTCATACCGTATTTTGTAACCATTTCGCGGGCAATCTGAGACGCACGCTGAAGGTCGTTTGACGCGCCTGTACTGATATCACCTATAACAAGGCTTTCAGCAACTCTGCCGCCCATGAGCGAAACAATGGTGTCGAGCATCTTGTTCTTTGAATTATAGGATTTATCCTCCTCGGGTCTATAGAGCGTGTAGCCGCCTGCAAGACCTCTGGGAATAATTGAAATCTGATGGACAGGGTCCTCATTTTCAAGATAATATGCGCTCACAGCATGACCCGCTTCGTGGTATGCGGTAAGTTTCTTTTCCTTTTCACTCATTTTATGCGACTTTTTTTCACTGCCGACTTCAACCTTCAGCGCCGCTTCATCAATTTCCGCCATGGTAAGAGCTTTTTTACCGCTCCTCGCAGCAAGAAGAGCCGCCTCGTTAAGCAGGTTTTCAAGGTCCGCACCCGTAAAACCAACCGTCGCGTGAGCAATGCTTTCAAGATCGACATCAGGACCTATAGGCTTGCCCCTTGCGTGAACCTTCAGAATTGCAACTCTGCCGCTTTGGTCGGGATAGTTAACGGTAATCTGGCGATCAAAACGCCCGGGTCTTAAAAGCGCGGGGTCAAGAATATCGGGGCGGTTGGTTGCCGCAATAACGATAACACCGTTATTTGTGCCGAAGCCGTCCATTTCAACAAGCAACTGATTTAAAGTCTGTTCCTTTTCATCATGACCGCCGCCCATACCGGCGCCTCTGTGCCTGCCGACAGCATCAATTTCATCGATAAAAATAATTGACGGAGCGTGCTTTTTTGCCTGTTCAAACAAATCTCTTACTCTTGACGCACCGACACCGACATACATCTCAACAAAATCCGAGCCGGAAATTGAAAAGAACGGAACTTCAGCCTCTCCGGCAACAGCTCTTGCAAGCAGAGTCTTACCCGTACCCGGAGGGCCGACAAGCAAAACGCCCTTAGGTATTCTGGCACCAAGCTCGGTAAACTTTTGCGGCGCTTTAAGAAACTGAACAATCTCTTCAAGTTCCGCTTTTTCTTCATCCGCGCCGGCAACATCTTCAAAAGTGGTCTTTCGTTTTTCATCCTGGTTGACTTTATACTTTGCCTTGCCGAAGCTGAATGTCCTGTTGTTTTCGCTTCCGATGGTATCGCCCATCTTTCTGATTAGGAACAAAGTCATCAGCCCCATGGCAGCAACAAGAATAACGGTAGGTAAAACACTCATAACCCAGCTGCCGCCTGAGCCCGAAATATACTCGGCCTTTATCTGACTGTCAGGGTTTTCGTCGTTATATTTCATTACATCTTCATGAACATCTTCAATAAAAAGAGAAACGGACGGCACGGAGTATTTATGAACACTTTTGTCATCCTTAAGCTTGTATTCAAGAGCGCCGTTTGCAAGGTTAAGCTTATACTCCGTTACCTTGCCTTTGTTAAAGTAGGAAACAAGCTCATAATATGAGATTTCATCGGATGATTTTGAATTGACATAATATGTCATGCCGAGAATAATCATCAGCGGAATAAGAATATAAATAAGCGCCGTGCCTATTTTTCTTTTCGGTAACTCCGGCTTTTTAGTATCCAATCAATTCACTTCCTTTATTTGTATATGTCTTCTTTAAGAACTCCGATAAACGGCAGATTTCTGTATTTTTGAGCGTAGTCAAGACCGTAACCGACAACAAATGCATCCGGCACCTGAGCTCCCGAATAATCGGCATAAAGGTCTATACCGGGCTCACGCCTCTCGGGTTTATCGAGAAGGGCGGCTATACGAATACTTCTCGGGTTTCTTCCCAAAAGAATACTCCGGATATAATTCAGAGTTCTTCCGGAATCCAGAATATCTTCTACGATAAGAACATCATAGCCCTCAAGTTTTATATCAAGATCTTTAACGATTTTAACTACGCCTCCGGATTTTGTGCCGTCTTCGTAACTCGAGACACACATAAAATCGATTTTGCACGGCACCGTAATTTCGCGCATTAAATCCGCCATAAAAACAACGCTGCCTTTGAGAATGCTGACAAGCAGAAGGTTTTTATCTTTATAATCCTCGCTGATTTTTCTGCCCATATCGGCAACAATGGAATGCAGAGTTTCTTCACTGTAAAAAACTCTTTTAATGTCGTTACTTATCAATGCCTTAACCTCTCAATTCTTTAACGGTGAAATAGGTAAAAGTTGTTTTATCCGCCTTGACTCTTTCGGCAACTCCGCAGCCCTGAACAATAATAGGACCCAAGTCATCGGCGATAATATACCTTTTTTTTCTCTCTTCAGGAGCGACTCCCATCTCATTAAACAGACGCCTTACCTGCTTTGTGACACCCCTGCCGGCTATCTTAATGCAGTCACCGGGCTGAATGTTTCTGATAACCGGATTGCCTTTTATTTTATCACTGTCACAAAAATATGTTACAGATGTAAATTGTAAATTATTTGTTTCATTTTTTTTAACACAGCCGATTTCCGGTTTTATCAGTTCAAAATCACATTCACTGTCAGAAGCTTTACAAATATCATCAGCTTCTGAGTCACAGATATATTGCAGAAACTCAAGAATACCGGCTCTGGTTCTTGCAAACCTTGAATTTGAAAGCTGAATAAGTCTTCCGCCCTGAGAAGAATATGAATCAATCGCATCTATCAAATCAAAAAGGATTTTACGGTTTGCTTTTTCTCCTGTTTTTTCCGAAACTGCGGCTTCAACGCACCTGCGTTTAATCGGCATAGGCAAATTTACAAGTTTTTTTATATCATAACCGTTTTCAATAGTGCTTTCGTTAAGCTTTGATTTTGCCGTATCCGACAAATAAGCTTCATCGGACAGAATATCTTCAAGACATCCCCGGGCATTTTTTTCAAAAGCGCTGTTAACTATCTTAAGCTCCGGGATAATATTCAGCCTTATTCTGTTTCTGGTGTAATCTGTGTCAAAATTTGTTTTATCGGTAACGAAAGGCACATTGTTTTCGGCGCAGAAAGCCAGAATATCTCCTTTTGAACAGTTGATAAGCGGTCTTATGATGTTGCCTCTTACGGGAGGAATTGAGCCAAGCCCTTTGAGTGATGAACCGCGGGCAATATTAAAAAGCATTGTTTCGCATCTGTCGCTGAGGTTATGCGCAGTGGCAATTCTGACATCAGGTCCGAATGACCCGAAAAAGTCATATCTCACCTTTCTGCCGGCTTCTTCAAGCCCGCAGGACATTTCTTTCGCTATTGCTGAAACATCCGCTTTCAAGACTGAAATATCAATTCCTTTGGACTTACACCAGGCGGTAACGAATTTTTCATCGCTGTCGGCGTCTTTTCCCCTTAGGCAATGATTCACATGAGCTGCTTTTAAATCAAAATCAAGGTCATTTCTGATCTCGATCAAAACAGTAATCAGAGCCATGGAATCGCTGCCGCCGGAAAGACCGACAACAACGGTATCGCCGGGGGAAATCATATTATACTTTCGTATCGTTGCAAGAACTTCACGCTTCATTATGATATTTTTCTATCTGAAGGAACAGGGTGTGTTCCCCATCCCATGCAAATTCAACCTCTCCCAAAGAACCGTGCCTGTTTTTGGTAACAATAACGGAAACCCTGTTTATTTCATCCTGTTTTTGCTCTTCATCATCATCCGGCTCTTTTTCACCGCTGTAATAATCCGAACGATAGAGCATAAGGACAATATCGGCATCCTGCTCAATAGAACCCGATTCACGAAGGTCGGCAAGCTGAGGTTTGTGGCTTTTTCCCCTTGCCTCTGTGCCTCTTGAAAGCTGACACGCCACAAGGACCGGTATTTTAAGATCTTTTGCCATCATTTTAAGGCTGCGGGTTATTTCACTGACTTCATTAACGCGGTTTTCGCTTTTACCTACGCCTTTGACAAGGCCGAGATAATCGACCATAACGCAATCAACACCGCCGAGTTTTCGCACCTTTGCCTTCATTTCGGGGACGGTAATATTTGAGGAATCGTCAAAATAAAGTTCGCATTTTGAAAGAGCCCCCGCCGCCGTTCCAAGCCGTTTCCACTCCTCTGTATTTATCTGCCCGGAACGCATTTTTGAGCTGGAAACTCTCGCTTCTGTACCGAGAACCCTGGAAGCAAGCTGTTCTTTGCTCATTTCAAGAGAAAAGAACAGAACCTTACGTCCGCTCAAAAGAGAAACATTGCGGGCAACATTTAACGCAAAGCTTGTTTTTCCCATACCAGGTCTTGCGCCGACAATAATCAAATCAGATTTATTAAGACCTGTCAAAACATTATCAAGGTCGGAAAATCCCGTTGAATAGCCTTTATACAACTCGGCGTCTTCGCTTGTCAGCTTTCTCAGGCTGTCAAAAACATCATTGACAATAATATCGCCAAGCTTTGACGGAGCATCGGATGTCTTGCCCTTTCTTATATCATAAATCTTTTGTTCGGCATCATTAAGCAGTTCATCGGCGGTGCTGTCATTAGACATTACATTTTCGATAGTGCCTGTCGAAACTTCAATAAGGGTCCGCTTGTAATAATGCTCGCGCACTATCTTCGCATACATCTCAACATTTGATGTTGAGGGCACCATCTGAGCAAGTTCAAAAAGATACCTGCGCCCGGCGTCTCTGTCATAAACACCCTGCTGAACAAGCATATCCAGAATAACAAGGGCGTCGATTTTATTGCCCATTGCATCGCTTGAAAGCATTGCCGAAAAAACAGCCTTATGCTGAGGAATGAAAAAAGAATCCGGCGTAACATAAAGCGAGGCGGTTGAAAGGGTTGACGGGTCGGCAAGAATACAGCCTAAAACACTCTGCTCGGCGTCAAGACTGTATGGCATATTAATGTTGTCAAGTGAAATAAAATTACTGTCAGCCATTTTGCACTCCGGATATTGTCAGGATGATTAAGTACAATCAAAGCGTACACCCTGAATGAATATATTTTTATTCGTTGACTGCGACATACATTGACGCCGAAACGCCGTTATAGACTTTAATTTCAACGGGATAAGTGCCGAAAGACTTGATATCGTCAACGACAATTTTCTTTTTATCAAGAGATGTGCCGAATTCGGTATTGATTGCCTGTGCAACATCCTTTGCGGTGACGGATCCGAAAAGTTTTCCTGCTGAACCCGCTTTTGCGCTTATCTTTACGGTCTTACCTTCAAGTAAAGCGGCAGTTTCTTTTGCGGCGGCAAGCTCTGTTTCAAGCTTATGCTTTACGGCATTCTCACGGTTTTTAAGTTCGCTCATAGCCTGAGAATCGGCTTCAACCGCAAGCTTTCTCGGCAGAAGAAAGTTCCTGGCGTATCCGTCGGAAGCAGTCACAAGTTCACCTTTTTTGCCCAAACCTTTTACATCCTGTAATAAAACAAGCTTCATTTTTCAAACCTCCATAATAATCGGCAATATCATAGGATCGCGCTTTGTCTCACTGTGAACATATCTTGACACGGCGTCCTTGATTTTGCCCTTAAGTGCATTAATCTCACTTATATTCTCATAGTAACAGTTTTCAATCGTTCTTTCGGCAATGCGGGACATCCTTTCAATAAGGTATTCGGATTCTTTGACATAGACAAAGCCCATTGTCGCAACTTCCGGACCTGAAACCAACTGTTTTGTTTCAAAATCAACGGCAGCCGTGACAATAATGACCCCGTCTTCACCCAGATGTTTTCTTTCACGAAGAACAACATTGCCAACGTCACCGACTCCGCTGCCGTCAACATAGACCTGACCGGCAGGCACCGAAATGCCTTTTTTGATTTTATCGGGCGTAATCTCAACTGTCACTCCGTTATCCGCAATAAATATGTTCTCTTTGTGAATTCCCATAGCCTCAGCAAGCCCGGCATGCTTTTGAAGATGCTTTTGCTCGCCGTGAACAGGGATAAAGTATTTTGGCTTTACAAGGCCGATTATCAGCTTTAATTCCTCTTGACAGGCATGACCGGAAACATGAACATCATACATCTTTTCGTAGATGACATTTGCGCCGAGCTTCATAAGCTCATTGACTACATTGCCGACCGTTTTTTCATTACCGGGAATAGGCGTTGCCGAAACAATAACATAATCATTCGGCAGAATTTCAACCATCTTGTGGTCTGAAAACGCCATTCTGGTCAAAGCCGACATCGGCTCGCCCTGACTGCCGGTAGTAATAATAACAAGCTGGTGAGGTTGATACTGCTTAATCATCTCCTGCTTGATAATAACATTTGCGGGTACATTCAGGTAACCGAGCTCACTCGATACAGACACAACATTTTCAAGGCTTCTGCCGACAAGCGCAACCTTACGCCCGAGAGAGTGAGCAACATTGACAATCTGCTGAACTCTGTGGATATTTGAAGCAAAGGTTGCAACGATAATACGATTCCTGCCTGCTTTTCTGAAAAGCACATCAAAGGAATTACCGACAATCCGTTCGCTTTCGGTATAACCCGGTCTTTCTGCATTGGTTGAATCCGAAAGAAGAGCAAGCACCCCTTCGCTGCCTAATGCTGCAAATCTCGCAAGGTCGATGGGACCCCCGTCAATCGGCGTTGAATCAATTTTAAAGTCTCCCGTCTGGATAATGGTGCCGCTTTGCGTCTTTATCGCAAGACCGATGGCATCGGGAATAGAATGATTGACATGTATCATTTCAACCGTAAAAGCGCCGAGAGTTATAACATCGCCGGGCTTTACGGTATTGAGCTTGCAGGAGGAAAGAATACTATGCTCTTTCAATTTACCCTCAATCAGTCCGATGGTAAGACGGGTCGCATAAACGGGCACATTGCATTTTTTGAGAAGATAAGCGAGAGAGCCGATATGGTCCTCATGCCCGTGAGTAATAACTACCCCCCTGATTTTTGAAATATTCTTTTCGACATAACTGAAATCCGGTATAACCAAATCTATACCGGGCATATCGGGGCCCGGAAAGGCAAGACCGCAGTCAACAATAAACATATCGTCATTGTATTCGTAAAGGGTCATATTTTTGCCGACTTCATTAATGCCGCCCAAAAAAGAAATCTTAACCGGCGGAAGATTTGATTTTTTGCTGTGTTTTTTTGCTGAACCGTTACGGGGCTTTGAATAGCGCCTGAAAGATTTTTTGCCGCTTTGTTTCGTCATCGGTTCTTCATCCGCCTGTAAAAAAGGTTGAGGAATCGGCTGCTGTAAGCGAAGATCATCGATTTGTGTCTGTGTTTTGCCTTTGAATTTGTTTTTATTTTTATGTCTTGCCTTTGTGTTCTGGCGGTTTTTCTGTCCGCTTTGCCTGTCCTGTTTATCAGGCACAAAATCGGAAGACACCGGTTTGTCAAACGGCTTCTGATTTTCGCCATTCTGACCGTTGCTTTTATTCTTCTTTGCCATATTTTCTCCTGAATATATAATCGGCGTAATCTGCCGCTGTTTTTTGTTAACCGTTTGATTTTAGCATAAATATGTATACTATTCAAGTTTATAAATAAATTTTTAATATTTTTCTTTTCTAGCGCTTGAATTTCATGTAACCGTTTGATAAACTTTGAAAAGGTGGGCAATATGTTGATTCAGGCATATGTTGTAGGGGGATATACATGAAAACGCTGAAAAAACTAATGGCAATACTTCTGTGTTTTGCGCTTATCTCAGGTTCGGCTATGGTAATTTCAGATGCCGGACTGACTGAAAGAATCGTGTCAACAAGTGACAGCCGCAAAGCATTCGGCAACAAAATCAACTCCGTTATTCAGACGATAGTCAAGGGCGTGTGCAGAGTTTATCCGAAGCCGGCATCCTGGAAAAGTCTTGATAAGTATACCGGAGAGAATGTTTACAATGAAGACGACGGAAGGCAGGATTATCAAAGGCAAAAAACTGAAAACGCAGTTTGGAAAGCGGGTTATTCGAGCGCTTCCATAATACCTGCCGACTTTAAGATCGGTAAGTATTATCTTGGCAGGCAGCTGAACCTTTTTGCAAGCGGTGAAAGCGCAAAAGCAAAGGGAATACTTGATGATCAAAGGGTAAGAGTTATTTGCTTAGATGATAACAGCGGTGCAGGCGCAGTTGTCATGGCGGTTATTGACGGTCTTGGCGTAACCGGCACAACAATAAGAAAAATCCGCAAAGCGCTTTCTTCATATATCGAAGACGGCAGAATTGCCGCTGTAAATATTTCCGCGACCCACTGCCACAGCGCTCTTGATACACAGGGCGTTTCAACATCATTTTCATATGTGTTCACAGCAAATATTCTTACAAATCTTTTAGGGCTTGATAAAGCTTCCACAAGCAATGATCCGTTTATCGAAAACCTCGTGAATGTCACTGCAGAACAGATAAAAAAGGCTTATGCAAACATGGAAGAAGGCGAAATGTATTACTCTAAAGCAGACATATCGTCACTTTGCGGTGATAAGCGCGGCTATGTTGAAAAGCAAAATATGCCTAAAGCCGGCATTGTCCGTTTTGTGCCGAATAACAGACAGTCAAAGCCGACCTACCTTGTCAATTTCACCTGCCACCCGACAAATGTCAGCGCGAGCGCAGGGCTTGTTTCCGCGGACTATGTTTATTATATGGACGAATGTTTTAAACAGGCAGGGGCAAACTTCGTAATGACTCAAGGCGCCGTGGGACAGATTTCGGCAAGCTCATTTGAAGTTGAGAACAAAGAAAACTACACTTCAATAAGTTCTTCCTGCAAAGAAAAAATCGGAGAAAAGCTATATAAGAAATCGGGTGTTGAAAAAGCAGATTCATTGGGCGAAAAAGCCGCCGAGATACTTTTGAAAGCATCAAATGAAAATGAAGAAAAAATAGAGCCGATTCTGAACACAAAATATAAAGAGATATATTTCAAGGCGCAAAACTACATTATGAACCTTGCATGTCAGACACGGCTTGTCGACAATGAAGTTTATACCACGGGCAAAGGGATAGATGATGTTGTTATGCCGTCCGAAATAGGGTATGTTGAACTCGGTTCACGGGTTGCTTTCGGACTTTTCCCCTGTGAACTGTACCCTGAAGTTTTTCACGGTCAGGAAATAATCACCGCCGATAAAGAGAACTATTCCTGGGACGGAAATCAGTGGGAAATCCCAGCCGCAAAGGATATGGTCAGGGAAGGGATTGACATTTATTCTGTCTGCTTTGCAAACGACTACATCGGCTATGTCGTTCCGGACAATTTCTATTCCGGCTGGGGGCACTGGTCGCTGAGGGGCAGCGACAGGGCAAACTATCAATATGACACAAACGCTTCATTTTTTGAGTATGCATTCGGCGGCACCGCGGACCAGATACTTTCCGCAGGCAAACACTGCGCTTCTCAGATAATGAACACATTCAAAAGAATAACAGACATCACAAAATAAGGCTTGAGCGGTACAGGTGAATGACGACAAAAGAAATTCTTGAAAAAGCCGTAAATTCAAAAGCGGAAATAAAATCGCTGACAACCGAAAAAAAAGACTGCGCTTTGTTGAAAATGGCGGATATGCTTGAAAGAAAAGCGGATTGTGTCATAGAAGCAAACCTGATTGATTTGAAAGATGCCGAAGGTAAAATAAGCTCTGTTATGCTTGACCGGCTGAGTCTAAACAGGGAAAGAATCGAAAACATGGCGCAGGGTATTCGCTCTGTAGCCAAACTGCCCGACCCTGCCGGAAGGGTATTAAAAGAAACTGTTAAGCCAAACGGGCTTATCATCAGAAAAACTGCCGTTCCGATGGGCGTTATCGGTATTATTTACGAAAGCCGACCCAATGTTACGAGCGATGCCGCTGCGCTTTGCTTTAAAAGCGGCAACGCCTGTGTTCTCAGAGGAGGCAAGGAAGCGTACCGGACATCCAAAGAGATAGTCAGTATTTTAAGAGACGCACTTGAAAAGTGCGGAATAAATCCCGATGTAATTCAAATAATTGACGACACAACAAGGCAAAGTGCAAATGAAATGATGACGGCAAAAGGGCAAATAGATCTTTTGATACCGCGAGGAGGAAAGGGTCTTATCAAAGCCTGCACGGAAAACGCCACTGTCCCCTGCATTGAAACCGGCACAGGAATTTGTCATATTTATGTTGACGATGAAGCGGACATTGAAAAAGCCCTTAAAATTATTGACAATGCAAAAACACAAAGGCCGTCCGTATGCAATGCGTGCGAAGTATGCCTTGTGAACGAAAAAATCATCGATACATTTTTACCGTTCCTTTATGAAAGACTGACAGAAAACAGAGAGCACCCGGTAAAGTTCATAGTCAGCGAGAATATATCGCACATCATTCCATGCACGAAGGCGGATGAAACAAGCTTTAACACTGAATTTCTCGACTACATTTTAGCCGTAAAATCCGTCAAAGACATAGATGAAGCGATAAATCACATTGAAAAGCATTCAACCCGCCACAGTGAGGCGATAATTACCGAAAACAGTGAAAAGGCGTCGCAATTTCTCAGCAGAATCGACAGTGCCGCGGTTTATGTCAACGCATCAACAAGATTTACCGACGGCGGAGAATTCGGACTCGGCTGTGAAATGGGTATTTCCACTCAAAAACTGCACGCAAGAGGTCCAATGGGGCTTGAAGAGCTTGAAACGGTACAGTACCGTATTATTGGAAGCGGTCAAATAAGATAAAGTATTATCTCTTATCACAATAAGTCTCGACAAAATCGAGATATTTGTATAATTCATGTTAATAAATCAAGTAAGCTTATGCAAAAAGCACATTTTTTCATGAGCCACTTGATTTTTTTATGTATTATATATATAATATATTTGTTTATAGGACTTGATTTGTGTTATTACAATTTGTAATAATTCCGAATCATTTTTCTTACAGCTTATCTTAGGAGGATATGACAATGAACAACAGCAGATTAAAGCAGATAACAGCGCTTGCTCTGTCGTGCCTATTGATTTTCGGCTCAATGCCGGCTTCGGTAGTGACCGGATTTCGTCTGCCGTCGCTTTCGGGTGTTCTTTCGGGCATTTTTGACAGCGTGAATATAAAAGCGAGCGCCGCGGATGTTTATACTGACACTGCCACGGGGCTTAAATTCACGGGCTCCGGCACAGCGACAATAGTCGGCTTTACGGATGATATCGCCGTTGATGCTGACGGTAAATTCATTATCCCCGACACCATAAACTACGACGGCAATGACTATGCCGTTCAAACCATAGCCGCCACCGCTTTCAGGGGTTGTGATTTAATAAAAACGCTCGTTATTAACTCCAATATCAGAAAAATCGAGGGCGGAGCGTTTGCCGCATGCCCGGAACTTACGACAGTGTATTTTAACTCAAACAACTGCACAATGCCGAATGAAAATGTTAATAATAATGTTTCAAAGCAACCCGCTTTTGTCGGTTGTAATAAGCTTGAAAGCATCATATTCGGTGAAAATGTAACCTCTATCCCCGATTATGTCTGCCGCCTTGCAACAAATCTTAAAACAGTCAGCTTCGGCAGTAAAGTCACCTCAATCGGTCAATACGCTTTCGCTATGTGCAGCGGCGCTCTTGAAACCGTTGACCTTTCGGGCATTGACACCGTCGGAAATTACGCTTTTGACGGCTGCGCTGCTCTTAAATCGGCTGATTTTTCATCAATCAAGGATATAGGTAACGCTGCCTTCCGCGGCTGTACGTCACTTACAAATGTTAACTTCAACCTTCTTCAGTCAATAGGCAATAACGCTTTTGAAAGAGCCGGAATAACAACACTTATCATCACGGCCGATGTTTCGTCAATCGGCGCCGGCGCATTCGCAAACTGCACTTCGCTTTCAAGCGTCAACTTCAACACAATAACCTGCACAATGCCGGCAGTGTTTAACCAGACAACAAACCTTGCAAAATATGAAACCAATCTTGCAAATAACGGTACAATAACATATGCCGCAACTCCTGCGTTCAACGGCTGTACGGAACTTAAATCGTTCACATTCGGCGCAGGAATCAAAAAAATCCCGGATTATGTCTGCTTCGCCGCCGCCAACCTGTCAGATGTAACATTTACGGATAATGTCAACACAATCGGCGATTATGCATTCTTCGGCACAAAGGTTAATAACATTGATCTTTCAAAAGTGACGACTATAGGCGACGCGGCGTTTTACGGCTGCGCCAACCTGAGCAATGTTGCGCTTTCCTCCGCTTTGACCGGTATAGGCATGAAAGCGTTTTTCAAGTCCGGTCTTGCCGAACTGACAGTGCCCGAAAATGTTGTTTCAATCGGTGCCAACGCCTTCGCTTCCTGCCATTCGCTGACATCGGTTCAGTATAACGCGACAAGCTCCACCGTAAACGGCGGCAATGTCTTCGGCGACGATACCGCCCTGACTTCCTTTGTTTTCAGTAATGAACTTATTACTATCCCCGCCAATGTCTGCCGCGGAGCGGATAACCTGACAAATATAGTTATCAGTAATAACGCGGATACAATAGAAGATTACGCGTTCAGCGGCTGCGCTGCGCTGACTTCCATAGACATCAAAGGCGTTACATCCATAGGCAGTCACGCCTTTGAGCGTTGCTCTCACCTTGCAAACATAGACCTTTCAAAAGTTACCTCAATCGGCGATTATACCTTCGCGTACTGCTCTGACCTTCAGAATGTCAACCTTTCCTCCTCTCTGAGGACAATCGGTGTGCTCGGCTTTTATTCATCCGGTCTTCGCGAACTGACAATACCGGAAAACGTTGTTTCCATCGGAGCAAATGCCTTCGGTCTTTGCAACTATCTTAAGACACTTTATTACAACGCCAACAGCTGCATACTCCCGTCCGAATATCAGTATAACGCAACAAACGACGCGCAGTATATCGAAAAGAAACCCGCTTTCTATTCCTGCGTAAGACTTGAAAAAATCGTTTTCGGCCCGAATGTCAGCGCCGTTCCGGCATATCTTTGCAGAAAAGTCGAAAACCTGAGAGAAGTTGAATTCGGCACCGGAATCAAATCTGTCGGTGCGTACGCTTTTGAAGGCTGCACAAACAACCTTGAATCAATTGACTTTTCCACAGTTGAAACTATCGGTGCAAACGCATTCAGCGGCTGCTCGGTTCTTTCCACAGTCAACTTTACTTCCTCACTTTTGACTATAGGAAATGCCGCATTCTACGGTACAGGCATTTCCGAACTGACCATTCCCGAAAATGTAACTACAATCGGTTCAAACGCTTTCGGAAACTGCACATCACTTAAAACCGTATACTTTAACGCTACCGGCTGTACAATGCCATCAACAACGGACGGCAAAGAGCCGAGCGCCAACGGCAGTAATCTTGCAACAGCGGCGTTTAACGCTTCGCCTGCCATCAGCCGCTTTGTTTTCGGCAGCAGAGTTACTTCAATCCCCGCCTTCATATGCCGCGATATGACAGGCCTTGATACCGTTGAGTTTAAGGGTACAGTCACAGCTATCGGCGATTACGCATTCAGCAACTGCTCGGGTAAACTGAGAACAATTGACCTTTCAAATGTTACCTCAATCGGAAATTCCGCTTTCAGCGAATGTTCAAAACTGAGCAATATTGACATTTCAAAGGTTGAAACCATCGCCGCCAAAGCTTTCTACAACTGCGAATCAATAACCGAAATCAACTTCAGCGATAAACTCGAGTCAATCGGTTCTCTCGCTTTTTACGGAACAGATATAACGAGCCTTACGATTCCCGTGAGGGTAACTTCAATCGGAAGCGGAGCTTTTAACAACTGTTCCTACCTTCAGACTCTCACCTACAACCCCGCAAACTGCACAATCGGAGACGCGATTTTCACAAACGACTTCCTCACAACTGCCGCCTTCGGCTCAAATGTAACAAAAATCCCTGCAAACATACTTAAAAATGCGGCAAACCTTAGAACCGTAACATTTAACGGAGCTGTTACCGAAATCGGTTCAAACGCTTTTAACGGCTGTTCTCAGCTTAGCGCTGTTGACCTTTCAAAGGTTACCGCAATCGGCGAAAACGCTTTTTACAACTGCGGTTCAATAAAGAATATCAATTTAACTGAAACGCTGACATCGATAGGCAAAGCCGCCTTCTACGGCACCGGTATAAAAGAACTTATAATACCGATGAATGTTAAATCCATCGGCGACGGAGCGTTTGCAAATTGCCTTTCACTTGAAGCGGTAACATTAAATGCGGCGGGCTGTTCATTCAGCGGCTCAAGCCCGGTATTCGCAGGCTGTCAGAACCTCAAAGACGCAACATTCAGCGAAAAGCTTGTCAATATCCCGGCAAATGTTATGAGAAACGCCAACGCGCTCAAAACCATAACATTCAAAGGCACCGTAACCAATGTCGGCGACAATTCCTTCCTCGGTTGTAACGCCGTATCCGATATCTATTATTCCGGTTCAATCGACAACTGGGGCGTTATCAAATGGGGCAGCAATAACGACAGAATTAAAAACGCTAAGGACTATGCCGGTTATGACCCCGCCATTACAAACACAGCTTGGGTTCATCTGACACCCAAAGCATGGACAATAACCTACAAATATACAGTTGAAGGCGTAAGCGGTGAAACAATATTCAAAGAAGAAGCATATTATGCCGGCGACCCGATCAGATTAATTGACGCCATCCCCGAAAAAACAGGTTATGATTTCAGCGGCTGGTCATCGTTGCCGTCTGTAATGCCGTCACAAGACATTACTGTAACCGGCACATTCACTCTGAAGAGAGTTACAAAAACATCAAACGGCGTTATCGTCGCCTACCCCTTCGGCACCTTTGATACAGATGACGACAGCTCCATGAACATAACCGCAACTGTTCTTCAAAGAACCGACATTGACTACATCAGCTTCTTTGAAAAGAGGAAAGACGCCAAGGACACCATTATTATCTACAACGTTATGGCAACCAAAGACAATCAGGTTGTCAAAGCGCTCGGCAGGAACACCGTAACGGTTAAGATTCCGATGCCCGATGGTGTTAACGCAAACACCGACTTTTATGTACTTGTCAAGAAATACGGCAGCAACGAAATTTACAGATGGGAAAAGAATGATTCGCGTTTAAGCACCGAAGGTAACTATATTGTTTTCTCATGGAAATACCTCGGAATGTTCGCTATATGCGCTCCGGGCTCGGGAGCAGGCATTCCTGATATTCCGGACGCTGTGCCTGCCGTTCATATTTATGGTGCAAACAGCTTAAGCGGCAAAACATACGATTACAAGACAACATTTATCCTTCATGCTTACGCCCAGGAAACAGATTATTTCCCCCATGACAGCATAAATGTCTCAAATATTCACTGGTATGTCAACGGCAGAGATACCGGCATAACAGGTAGTGAATACAAAATTAACAAAGCGACATCAAGCCGATATACAATTGTTGCAAAGTATGTAAACGGTAACAATTCAGCCGACTCTGAAACCATTACGCTTAACATTAATACAGGATTCTTTGCAAGACTATTGGCGTTTTTCAAGGGATTGTTCGGTTCATTGCCGACCGTTGAAAGAACCAACTGATTTCAAATCAGCATTCATCCTGAAAAGATTCTGTTTTTCAATTGTCAAAAGGACTGCAACCCGTTTTTTGAGGGATTGCAGTCCTTTTTATCATTCTCTTATATATACAAAATTTTAAACGGGGTTGCGTCTTCATTAAGATACTGAAGAGATTTTATGCCGTAGGTTCTCATTACACTAATCCACCTTGCCTGCATCCCCTCGGCGTATTCAACCGGTAAAAAGCCTGCCGTCAAATATGATTTTACCGCCGACACACGGCTTTCGCCGGTTGTAAGTGAAACATATGGTACCCCTCTGTCTTTCAGGGTTTTCTGAACAATGTAGCTCAGATATTTAGCCAAACCCTTTCCTCTGAAATCGGGTCTTATGCCGACCCAGTGCATGTCACCCGTTCCGGTTGATAAATGGACAAATGAAGTCGCAGTGCCAACATGTTCACCTTTGTAGTCAAGGAACCAGACATCTTCAAACGGATTAATATCTTGAAAATCAAAAATTTCTCTTTTAAACCTGAGTTCATCGTTAACATTTTCATAAACAACAGTGGTGCACAAATTCCACACATGAATATCTTCGGGTCCTTTATAGTGTGAGAAAGAATACCCTTCAGGCAAGGTCAAATCTTCAAGTTCATTTTCTGTAAGCCAATACATTTTCAGCTGATTTCTGCTGAAAAGATTATCATTATATTTAAAAATCACTTTGCCGTTATCATTGATAACACTTTTATATCCGTCCGCAAGCGGATGATAACCGAGACTCGCGTCGGCAATTTCGGCGTGTCCGCCGTTTTCAGATGCGTTTTCAACACCAAGATGATAATTACCGTCACAAGGCACATTGAAATTCAAAACAAAGTATTTGTATTCGATATTGTCAAAAATAACCTGAGCAATAACCTCATCATTTGATGTATCCCTGACAAAGATGCGACATTTTTCGCCATTAGAACGAGCCTTTAACCTGAAATAACCTGCCTTTCCGCTTCTTAAAAACAAGCCTTGATAAACACCGGCGTACTCATTTTTGCACCAGCTGATAACGCAGTGCGCCAATTCTTCACCTGGCGTTTCTCTTTTTGAAACACACTTCGCTTTGCCGCTTGTTTTAAAAGCCCAGAAGCAAAGTCCGTCTTTAAAATCGCCGTTTATCATTTTTTCACTTGAAGGGAAGCCGTAAAGATCACTGATTTTTGTTTCGAAAAAGTTTGCTTCAATGCCGTCAATAACATTGTTTTCAAACCTGACGCCGGTCACGGGCGGATACCCTGCCCTGTCACTGTATGGATTGTAAAGCCAGTTGCCGAGGGTTTCGATATGGCAGTCATGCACATATACATTTCTTACCTGAATTTTTTCCTTGTCTGGGCAGTCAATTCCCCACAAAATCATTCCGAACGCCTTGCAGTGATTTGAACGCAGATTACAATTATCAACCTCAATATTTTCGCTTGGCTGAGGCTCATCCGAAGACCACCACTCACTTTTACGTGGGTCCTTATACGATGAAAAAATATAAAGCGAATCGTCACCGGTGAAAAAGTCACATCCTGTCACTTTTATGTTACGGCAGTTCATAAGGCATACGCCGTCGCCGTTACCGAAGCTCCAGGAATCAATTTTAACATTTGAAATAAGCCCGTCACTGCTTGTAAACGGCATCATGGCGTAGCTATGATAGTTTGTAATGCGAACATCGCTTATCTCAAATTCGCTGCAACGGTAAAAACCTATGGGACATATTTTAACAATATTCTTGCTGTCAGTAACTTCCGCCATTGAAACAGTACCTTTACCTCTGACGGAAAAATTGCGGGAACCCTCGGGGGCAAAAATGAAAGGATAGTTATGATACCAGCAGTGACTCCACTTGATTTTATCTGAATAATTATGACCTACTAACGGTGTATACGGAACATATGTGTCGCCCTTCGGTTTAACATAACCGTCGGTACCTTCCACCTGTTTTAAGACAGAACCTTCTTCAAAGAAAAGCGAAACATTGCTTTTTAAAAAAATGCCGCTTGACATAAATGTTCTGCCGGCAGTAAGCGTCACCGTACCCCCGCCCTTTGAAAACACATAATCAATTGCGCTTTGAATCTCTTCTCTGTCATTATGCACGCCGTCACCTGCCGCACTAAAGGGCGCATCGGTAACTCTCACATATACTTTCTCTTCCAATTTCAAGCTCCTTTATTATAACATATTACAATCTTTCTTTGGACAAATTCACCATTAATCAAAACCTTCTTGATTTATTCACACTCAGATAATATAATATCGTCAGTAAAAATACATCTCATAATTCATCGGTACTATAAAATAACTCAGGGAGAAACAGTAAAATGAAAGACGGAATCCTTCGTTACGGTGTTATCGGCTGCGGTCGCGGCGCCGCTGTGGCTGCATGCGGATTTAACAACCCCAATTGCCGGCTCATTGCCGCATGCGATCACAACAAGAAGGTGATTGACCACTGCAAGGAATACTTTGAATCACTCGGCAAAACCGATGTAATATATTTGAATGATTACGATGAAATGCTGAAAATGGACATTGACGCTGTCATCGTTGCAACTGAAGCGGTTTACCATGTGCCAATAGTTGAAAAGGCAATGAACGCCGGAAAACATGTTTTAAGTGAAATTCCGTCAATAACCAATGTTGACGAAGCATATAAGCTCAAAAAAATTGTTGCCGATCATCCCGACTGCATCTATATGGCGGCAGAAAACTGCTGCTATTGGGCTTTTATTCAAACATGGAAAACAATGCGTGAAAACGGCGATTTCGGTGACATCGTTTTTGCTGAGGCGGAATATCTTCACAGCATAGATCCTGCCAAATTTGCTCCTGACAATTACCCCAAAGGTCATTGGAGAACATATAACCCTGCAATCAAATACTGCACACACGAGCTGGGTCCTCTGCTTTATATAATGGACGACCGGTGTGTCAGCGTTTCATGTATGAATGCCGATATTGAATACAATCCATATTTTCCGCAAAAAAATGCCACCTCAATGGCAGTATTTAAAACAGAAAAAGGTGCGATAATAAGACTGCTCGTCAGCTTCGGAGCATACACAAGCTACGACCACAACTACCGCCTCAGCGGTACAAAAGGGACAATCGAGACCGACAGACGTGAGATTGTCGACAACGCTCACTCTCTTGCAAGTCTTTCACGCATTCCGGGCACATTCTCACAAAAGATAGATATCCCGGTAACTTCAAAATATCTTGACGAAAACGGCAACAGTGATGCCTTCGGTCACGGCGGAGCAGACTCAAATATGTTTGCTGATTTTGTCAAATGCGTCATTGAAGGGAAAAAGCCCGAACTTGATGTGGATTTCGGCATAAAGATGTCACTGCCCGGCATAATTGCCGCTCTGTCCGCAGAGCAAAACGGCGCTGCAATGGAAATACCTGATATTAAATAAAGAGCAAAAATCAGTTAAATTCAATCATATCATTTTTAGTTTAATTGCCCAAGCGGCAAGAACTTCCCTGACAGCAAAAGGAACAAAGCCCATAAAAGGCGTTGCGCATGGGCATGAATATGCTTTGAGCCCGAGTTTCTTTGCAATCAATGACGACCTGTATTGATGAAAATCATTGGTAACTATTGTTATTTCCGTTATTTCCATCCCTTCTGATTTCAGCGTTTCGAGTGAGTTACGAAAATTTTCATCAGTGGATGTTGACGAATCTTCAATTATCAGTCTGTTTTCGTCAATACCCTTACGGGTCAGTGTGTCAAACATACACCTGCCTTCGGAGATGTTTTCACCGCTGCCCTGTCCGCCCGAAAGAATTGCTTTTGAAGAAGGGTTCTCTTTAAGATAATCATACGCTTTTGCAATTCTTTTTTTTAAAAAAATCCCCGGCCTTTCGCCGCTCACCTGACATCCGAGTACAATAATGTACTCGGTTTTTGCTTTTGACTGCCTGCAGTGAACAATAACCTTTACAAATGTAACAGAAAACAAAACCAAAAAAAGGCAAATCAAAGACGACAAAAAACTTAATATTGCTTTGTTTAAATTGCTTTGATCCCAGAAATCGGCAAAAAAACTGTTTACCCGGTCAAAAAAAATCAAATATACAGCTATCACCGCACCGGTTGCCAAGCCTATCAGAACTCCTATGCTTTTTTCACCCGTAGTTATCAACGGACCGATATTGAGAAAGACTATTGTGACTGAGATAACAGCAAGAATAAGTTTTATCATATGTTTATAAGCCCTTGCGCGTTCGCTTTTCATATTATTTATCGTTTGGATCACATTTTATTTGCGGATTCTACTGCATCTTCAATTGCTTTTATATACTTAGGAAGACAAACCGAAGAAGACCGATTGTTTTTAACATATTCATAACCGTTTATACCGAATTCTTTGTTATTATTCATCAGGAATTCGATTGCCCTTATCAGGTCATCGGCGTTCCCGGCACTCGCACACACACCGCAACCGACAGATTCAATCAAATTGCAAAGCTCGCTGTTCAAATCAAATGATGCTAAAACAGGTTTACCTGCCGCCATAATGCTCCATGTTTTGCTCGGGACGGAACTGTCTCCAACACCGGGCTTTGATATTATAAGTCCGGCATCACCTAAGCTGAACACATGAGCAATATCTTCATAAGGCTGAAACGGAATTAAAACAACATTTTTTGCCTTCTCGTTCTTGATTCTTTCTTCAATATGTTTCTTCGCCGCGCCGTCACCTATCAGAACAAATTTTAATTGATTATATCTTGCGGCTAGCGCCTTTGCAACATCCAAAAGCAAATCAATGTTTTGACTGAAGCCGATATTCCCGCTGTACACAACCATAAAATCCGAAGGGTTGAGATGATATTTATCGATAAGCTTATTATTTTCACGGACAACCGGATATACAGAAGAAGTATCCGCCCAATTGGGAACAACCGTTATTTTATCCGGCGAAACACCTTTTTCAATTATATTCCTTTTAAAATCATCGCTGATTACTATAAACCGGCTTGTTCTTTTGTAACTGAAATTTTCAACCCATCTGCCGATTTTCCAAATCAAGCTGCCGCTTTGAGTCATACCTGAATTTACAAGAGAGTCCGGAAAAATATCCTGAAGATTGTAAATCAGAGGTACCTTTTTAACAGACGCCAGCAGTCCCGCCATCATTCCCTGAACAGGCGGGGTGCTTTGAACAAAAATAGCATCGGTTTTTTGTTTTAAACCAAACCAAAAGAACTTTAGAACCAAAAAAGCATATCTTAAAGCCCGAAGAAGTGTATTCTTGCCCTCTTTATACAATCTAAACCTGTGGATAATGAGGTGACCGTCGTATTTGACTTCTGTTTTCTTTCTTTTATATTGTTTCCTGACTTCGTTACTGATACCCCTACAGGGCGTCGGCACATACAAATCAACAAAATGACCTTCTTTTGCCATTGCTTCAAAAATATCTTCAGAAAGATACATACTTGCGGCAATTTCAGGAGTAAAATATGCGCTGAATGTCAATATTCTCATTAATCTTAAAACCTCTAAGAATTAACCGATTTCGATTTTTATCTTTGACAGCGCTTTTTCACAGTCAGCTATCGCTGCTTTTGCGTTTTCGTCCTGAGCAATAACAAAGCCAATTCTTGCGCCGCTGCCCGTAATATCCGTAACCTCTTCCCCGACAGAGTGAACAACGCTGATTTGCTTAACTCCGGGAATTCTTTTAGCTTCTTCTATGCCGCATATGCTTTTAACAACACCGGGGCGCTGCCGAAAATAGCGAACAGCCGCTCCCTTATCCCATTTTTGACTGATATCCGGTTTTTCACCCAAAGCAATCTTAATGCAGCACTCCACCATATCAACACCGGTAGACATGGGAACAAGATGAGTTGTAATATTGTCACCGCCGAGCCTTGCGCCGAGTTCAACTATTTTAGGTCCCTGCTGTGTGACAATAATCTCAGTATGGGACGGTCCGCATTTTATGCCAATAGCTTTGTTAGCCTGAACTGTCACTTCGGATATTCTTTTAACAGTTTCTGCATCAAGGCATGTCGGCTGTGAATGACCCATTTCCACAAAATGCGGTGCGCCGGTTGTTATCTTATCCGTAATCCGAATAATATGGCAAACGCCGTCAAGAGAGATTGTTTCAACGCTGACCTCGGGACCGCTCATATATTCTTCAACAATAACATCGCCTTCTCTTGAATACGTGCGTGCATAGCTGTAAGCTTCATCTATAAGTTTTTTGTCTTCTAAATCACTGACCTTGAATATACCGCGACTGCCGGAACTGTCCGCAGGTTTTACAATAAACGGCACACCGATAGATTTAACTGCGTTTAGATATTCAGCCTTATCCGAAGCCTTAAAGAAATTCGGAACCGGCACATTTTTATCCTTCAGTGCTATTCTCATGGCAATTTTGTTTGTTGCCTTAAAAACGGCATCTTCATCAATACCGCCAAAACCCATCTCTTTTGATACAGCCGCAACACTGCGCATTGGCATATCCGTAGCTAAAGTCATTATTCCGTCAATACTATGCCTTTTGGCGGCTTTAACAATTTCAGGAATATCAATAGTACTGATAACTTCTTTTGTAACACCGGGCACCCGAAAACCTACAGCGTCGGCGTTCATATCAACGGCAACAACACTTAAACCCATTTGGATTGCTTTTTCAATCGCAGGCAGTTGAAGAATACTTGCGCCGAGTATCATTATTTTCTTTTGCATCATTTACTCTCCGTTACAGTAAATGTTTTTGTTCCGTCATCGTTAAGTACATATGAATTCTGTGTATCTGAGTTAGACCGGTTGATATTTTTTCGGCCGATAACACCGGCAATCGTCATAAAAATAATCTTAATATCAAGCCATACAGAAAGATTGTTTACATAATATATATCGTTTTTAAGTTTTTCTTTAGTGAGAACAGAATTGCGGTTAAGAGCCTGATTATAACCGGTAACACCGGGTCGAACAGTGAGAATAACCTTTTCTTCATCGGTGTATTGCTCCGACCCTACAGGCGTATCGGGTCTCGGACCGATAAACGACATATCGCCTTTAAAAATGTTAAAAATCTGCGGAAGTTCATCGATGCTTGTCTTTCTTGCAAATTTTCCGAATGCAGTCACTCTGGGGTCATCTTCACCGTTAAATGTTGAGCCGTCTTCAAGACGGATATCGGGTGAGTTAACTTTCATGGAGCGCAATTTGTGCATTTTAAAAATTTTGCCGTACCTGCCTGTTCTGTCGGCCGAATAAAACACAGGACCTTTGTCTTCTTTTTTTATGAAAACAGATGAGACGGCAATAACCGCTCCGACCGGAATCAAAAGCAATAAAGAAATAAGAACATCAAATATTCTTTTTATAATCCTGTATATCAAACCGCCTGCGGGCTTCATATTATTTGACATAATGAAACAGCTCCCGATATTTGTCATTGTCAAGGTCTTTTTTATAATCTGTCATCATTGTTCTGAAATCCGAAAAAGCGGGTTCAAAATCAAAGTCATTTTTCGCTTTTTCCATAGAAAACAGGTAAGACGGGGTGTTGTTCTGAACCTCGGGTTTAAATGTAATTTTTGATTTTTTATCAGGGCTTTTTGCCCAAAGCTCGGCAATTATCTGTGCCTGCTGCAAAAGGGTGACGCCTTTACCGGATGTCATATTATAAAGTCCGTAAGTATTTTCGCTTTTCATTGCTTTCCAAAAAGCTAAGGCAACATCTTTAACATATA
>JAILFM010000095.1 GCA_024697575.1 Clostridiales bacterium | reverse complement strand
AAGAGTATATTAAAATAATGAAGCAACACAATCTTATTTGCTTCATTGAACTTAAAGGTGATTTTTCCGATGAAGAAATAGAATCAATGTTTGGCTTTGTCAGGGAAGAATATGACATTTCAAAATGTATAATGCAGTCATTTGAGTTTGACAATCTTCTGAAAGCTAAAGAAGTTGTGCCCGACCTGCCGCTTATGCTGACATACGGCGTAGGCGACGGCGATTATGAAAAATGCTTTGAATACGGCATTTCCATTGACACCGATTACAATGCTTTAACTCAAAAGATGGTCGACGATTTTCATTCAAGGGGACTTCTTGTCGCCGCATGGACTGCAAACACAAGATTTGCTCTCAACTATTGCCGCGCAATGGGAGTCGACCTTATCGAGAGCGACTATTTTATGAAATAATCCGAAGCTAAGAAGCGTAGCTGAGCTTCTGCCTTAAACTGCCTGTTTTAACCGGCGACACTTTCAGGTGCCGCCGGTTTTTTCAATAATAAAAAAGACGGTTAATAAAAACTATTTGCCGACGCAAAACTTTGAGAACACTTCGTTAACCACAGCCTCACCGGCTTTTTCACCCGTGAGCTCAAGCAGAGCGTCGACCGCGCACTCGGCACAGACATTGACAGCGTCAAGAGTAACGCCGACCGACAGCGCCGCAATGCCCTCATCCAGGTGTCCGACAGCCCGGGCGCAGCATTCACGCTGGCGCTCGCTTGTAAGACACGCCGCCGAAGGGTCAAAATCACACGCGCCCAAAAGAACGCTTAAAGCGTTCCCCAGCTTTTGCGCACCTTCTTTATCAAAAACAGAAAAAGTGATAACATTGCCAAAATTCTTTTTTATTTCATCAACATCAAGTTTTTTCTCAAGATCCGTCTTAGTAATTACCGCAACGCAAAGCTTATCGCGGCAAAGGGAAATAATTTCACGGTCCTCGTTTGCCAATTCTTCGGAATAATCAAAAAGAGCGAGAACAAGCTGAGAAATTTCGATTCGCTTTTTTGCAAGCCCAACGCCGATGCTTTCAACTGTATCGCCGGTTTCATGAATCCCGGCAGTATCCGCAAGCCTTAAAATAATGTCGCCGAGAACAACCTTTTCTTCAACTATATCCCTTGTTGTTCCGGCAATATCGGTAACTATCGACCTCTCATGACCGGCAAGGATATTCATAAGCGTTGATTTGCCGACATTGGGCCTTCCCACAATGGCAGTTTCAATACCGTCGGTGACAGCCCTGCCGTTATCAAAACGCTGTATTATCCGCAAAAGATTATCTCTGACGAAGCTGAATGTACCCTTGATTTCTTCTTTTGAAATTTCTTCAATTTCATCATCGGGGTAATCAACCCAAGCAGCAAGAGAAGCGCAAATACCGATGATTTTATCACAATTTTCTTTTATTTCACGGCTCAAATTGCCTTCAAGAGTGTTGAAAGCGGCTTTTGCCGCCTGTTTACCGGAGGCTGAAATAAGCGCCATAACGCTCTCGCTTTTTGCCAAATCGATTTTTCCGTTAAAAAACGCACGCTTTGTAAATTCACCCGGTCCGGCGCTCACAGCCCCCGCATCGATTGCCGCACGCAGTATCCTTTTTGTGATATAGAGCCCACCGTGACAACTGATTTCACAAACATCTTCGCCTGTGTAGCTTTTCGGCGCTCTGAAAACAAGGCACACCGCTTCATCAAGATTTTCATCTTTATCACAAGCGCTGCCGAAAAAAGCACGGTACCCTTTACTTTTTGTAATATCTGCGCCGTTTAAGGGTTTGAAAATTTTTTTCGCTATCCCGAGCGCGTTTTCACCCGACAGTCTGATAATTCCTATACCACCGGGTGCGTTCGGCGTAGAAATCGCCGCTATCGTTGATGTATTCATTTAAGCTAACCTGCAAATTAATATTTAAGTGGAATGCTTTTGCCCATTATTCTTTGCGATATTCTTAAATATGCCCTTGAAAACGGTGACGCGTCCCCGGGATTTGTATCGGTAACCGAAGAAAATGCAACTTCTCTGTCAAAAGGTACAACCCCGATAAGCTGAACACAGGTTAAATCAATGCATTTATCAATATTAAGTTGCCTATTACTTCCGACTTTATTTTTTTGAAACATATTTATAATCAGCCTTATATCTGCTAAACCTGTGACACGCAGTTTTTCAGCGCATTTTTCGGCGCCGGAAACACTCACAGCGTCCGGCGTAGCAACAATAATTGCCCTGTCCGCGGCGCAAACTGCGATACCGAAACCGGTGTCAAACCCTGCAGGTGAATCAATCAAAATATATTCATATTGATTATCGAAAAACAAAAGCATATCTTTAAAAGCGTCTTTTGTTGTGTTTTCATCAAAATCAGCAGGCGCGCACAGCAAATCAATACCGCTATGGCAGTTAATCACTGCCTGCGAAGGGTCGCACCGGTTTTGAATAATATCTCCCCAATGGAATACACTCCGGTCGCTGACGCCCAAAATTATTTCAAGCGAGCGCAAAACAATGTCACAGTCAATGCACATTACCTTCTTCCCCTGTTTTGACAGAGAGTATGCAATTTCACTCACTGCGGTAGACTTACCTACGCCGCCCTTACCGGAGGTGATAACTATTATTTCTGACATAATCAAAGCCTTTCTCAGGGTATCAGAGCGTTTCTTACTTCGACACTGCGGCTTTCATCGGACCTGCCGCAATAATAGTCTACGATAGCCGCTATCACCGGAGCAATAAACACGCCGGATGTCATACCTTCACCGACCGCGGCAATTGCGATTTCCGGTTCTTCATAGGGGGCGAACGCAATCAAAAATCCGTTGTTTATCTTTCTGGAATAGCCGTTAATCTGCCTTATTTCCTGCGATGTGCCTGTTTTACAGGCGACCTTAACCGGGAGGGATTCAAAATATTTTCGGCAATAACCGGTAGTACCGACTTCAAGCATACCGCGTTTTACAATGTCAAAAGTTTCCTGTGAAATACCGGTTTGGCAAGCCACTTCCGGTTCATATTCAAACAGCGTTTTTGAATTATCCGCGCTTTTTACGCTTTTAATAAAATGAGTTTTGTACCTTGTGCCGCCGTTTGCGATGGTTCCGACGTAATTTGCAAGCTGAATCGGTGTGAAAAGATTGCCCGCCTGACCGATTGCCGATTGAACAACATAACCGGGAAGCCATGCCTGACCGAGGGATGCACGGTATTCCGGCGAATCAAGAACACCCGTTGATTCTTTGAGCTCACATCCGGTTTTGGAGCCCAGCCCGAACATAACGCGGTATTCATTCATTTTTTCAATGCCGATCAAATTGCCGACCTTCATGAAAAATGTGTTGCAGCTTTCATCTATCGCTTCAACAACATCGACAAACGCCCTCTCATGAGCCTGTTCACATTTGAATCTCTGACCCATGAATTCATATGTACCGTTACAGTAAACAGTATAGTTTTCATCAATCATTTCTTCTTCAAGGGCGGCAACCGCAACCGAGGGTTTTGCGGTAGAACCTGTTGCATAGGTCGAAAGCAACGCTCTGTTCCACAACGGAGCCGACGGATTCTGAGAAAGTTTTTCGTAATCGTCGTTATAGGTTGAAGCGTCATAAGTAGGATATGTGGCGCAGGCGAGAATTGAACTGTCCTTACAGGAAAGTGCGACAACGGCGCCCGCAGGCGGGACCATACCGTTTGATTTATTATAGTAATCAAGCAGCGCGTCCTTCAGCGCGTTCTGAGCAACCTTCTGAAGAGCGCCGTCAACAGTCATAACAACCGTATTGCCTTTTTGTGCCGGTTTTGTTATTTCGGAATGTTTTACACCCTGCGCATCGGTAACAACGGTTTTTTCGCCGTCAACGCCTTTAAGATAGCTTTCCATAAGGCTTTCAATGCCGCTTTTTCCCGTAATATCGTTCATTTTATAACCGGATTTTTTAAGAGAAGCATACTCCTCGGCATCAATCGGTCCGGTCATCCCCAAAATATGCGGCGCAACAGTTCCGTCGGTATATGACCTCACAGCCTGAATCTGAACATCTACACCCTTGTAAAACGAACTGTTTTCTTTTATGTATGCAATTATTTCTTCCGGCACTTCTTTTGCAAATGTATAAGCGGACGCAGATGAAAAATATGTTCTTTTCATCTCAAAATATACTGCCGCAAGCTTTAATGCGTCATCAACACCGTACTCTTCAAGCCCGAACTCGCTTTTGAGCGCATCAAAACAGTTTTGCGCCGTTGCGTATTCGTTAAGGTTTAATATCTCCTTACTTTTAAGCCTTGAAATCATCGCTTCTTCATCTTTTTTAAACACAACCGAGGATCCCGACTTTACGAGAGGAAGATTATTAATCCATTCAACCGAATTTTTATCAAACAAATTGATAAGAGAAAGTAAAATCGTATTTCTCCCCTGTGTATCCGAAGCAGGCGGAAAATATGAAGCGTTTATAATCACATCGCGCCTTGCACTATTGGTAACAAGGAGCCTGCCGTTGCAGTCAACAATATCACCGCGTGAAGAAGCAACAGGCGAAACGCTTGACGAGACAGCCGATGCCGCCGCTGCATATTCACTGCCGTCAATTATCTGAATTTTGACAAGCGCAATACCAAGAACGGAAAAGAAAGCGAGAATAGCACAGACAATTGCGACATGTCTGCCGTTTGAAACTCTATTGCGCAATATACGCACCCTCCTTACCGTTCGATAATACTTTCTTCATTAAAATAAAAATCAAGGGGATAAAAACAACGGTATAAATGAATGTAATCAGATTGTGTTTGAAAAACATAAGAAAAGCGCCTTGCGTACCGGTTAAAAAGAATTTGAAAAACCATCTGAAAACAGTGTATACAAGCGCCGCCAAAGACGAAAGTATTGTTCCGGTAGCAATATTGTTGCGCATAATAAGCCTGATAAGCTCGCCTGCGGCAAATCCGGCAACGGCAAGATAAGCCGCAGTAAAGTTGTTGCCCGTTGTAAAACAATCCCACAAAAGCCCGGCATAAGCGCCGAACAACACTCCGCTGTAAGCACCCCTGAACATAGCAACCGTAACAACTGCGGGTATCAAAAACAGCGGCTTTGAGCCGGAGACAGCCGGAAACCAGCCGTCAACATTCTGAATAACAGACAAAAAAAGAATGAACGCGGCGGGCTTAACAGCGGATATTATTTTTTCCTTTTTGTTTTCGGTCAAATCCATAGTATCAAAAATCAGTTATAACAAATACGTCGGTCAAAGATGCAATATCAACCCCGGGAGAAATCAGTGCCGTTGACGAAACATCAGCGGTTCCGTCAATAATATCGGCAATCGTTCCTATAACCAAACCCTCAGGATAAACACCGCCGATACCGCTTGTACAAACCATTCCGTTAGTCGCAACTGCAGTTGACGATGACAGCCCCGGCATACAGCAAAGACCCTTTTCAGCGTATTCAACGCTTGAAGTGACATAGCCGATTTCTCTTGTTCTCACTTCATAAGCGCCGACATTCATTTCAGAAGAAAAAAGCGTTTTGACAGTACATTGTGTCAACGAGCTATTCCCGACAACACCGACAAGATACCTGCCGTATATAACGGGCATATCCGCCTTGATTCCGGAAGATGTGCCTTTGTTCAATATAAAATCTGAATAAAGCTCAGATGAGTTTTTGCCGATAATTGTTGACGGAACAAATTTAAACTGAGGGTTCTCTTCCTTAAGCTCCAAAAACTGTTTGTAAAGCTCATTTTGATGTTTCACCTGTTCGTAATCAACAAGCTTTTCATTAAGAAAATCAATTTTATCATTCAAACTGTCTATCTCTTTCTGAAGAGCAGAAGATGACTTGAATGAAATCGGCAGTGATTTAAGTCCTCTTGACACTGCGCTTGCAAGCCTTGCGGCAGGTGAAAAAACTATACCGGTTACAGTTGTCAAGGGCGAATATCCGCCCCTTGAAACTCCGGCTAAAATACTGCCCGCCATAAGCGCGGCAATAACGACACACAAAAGCTTGAAAGCTCCGGTTTTAAAAAAGCCGTTCATCAGACCCTCCGGTGTTATCTTGACAGCGCAGGAAGGCCGAAATTCTTGCCTTCAAGACAAATTCCGGTACCGTTAACAACGCAGTCAAGCGGATTTTGAGCAATATGAACCGGAATTTTTGTTTCCGATTTGATAAGTTTGTCAATGCCCCTGAGCAAAGCTCCGCCGCCCGTTACCGTGATACCCCGGTCGATAATATCGGCTGCCAGCTCAGGCGGTGTGTTTTCAAGAGTTATTTTTATGGTGTCGATGATTTCACTGACAGAATCCTTAAGAGCATCCCTGATTTCTTCGCTCGTAACGTCAACATTCTTCGGCAGACCGTCCATAAGATTTCTGCCTTTGACATTAATCACGCCTTCACCCTCGTAAGGAAAAGCGGAGCCTATTTTTATTTTTAAATCTTCCGCTGTTCTGTCACCGATGAGAAGATTGTATTTTTTCTTTACATAAGAAATAATCGCTTCATCAAAATTGTCACCCGCTGTACGGCATGAGTTGGCGGTAACAACACCTCCGAGTGAAATCACCGCAACCTCTGACGTTCCGCCGCCTATATCAACCACCATACTGCCCGCTGCATCCGCAACAGGCAGCCCGGCGCCTATCGCCGCCGCCATCGGTTCTTCAATAAGAGCAATATATCCCGCCCCGGCGCTTTTTGCAGCGTCATGAACAGCTTTGCGTTCAACCTCCGTTACGCCTGAGGGGATACAGATAATAATCCTGATTTTTGAAAACGGATTATTTTTTGTGGTCCTTTTGATGAAAGTTTCTATCATTTCCGCCGTTATGTCAAAATCGGCTATTACGCCGTCTTTAAGCGGTCTTACTGCCTCGATAGAGCCCGGGGTTCTTCCTATCATTTCTTTGGCGCGGCTGCCGACAGCGACCACCTTACCGTTTTTTCTGTCAACGGCAACAACAGACGGCTCCCTGATAACAATACCCTTCCCTTTTGCGAAGACTAAAGTGTTTGCTGTTCCGAGATCAATTCCTATATCCTGTGTGAATAACATTTTTACCTTCCTTACTGATGAAACTCAACAGAATTGAGAATATCATTGATTTCATTCATACCCTTTGCAGGGTCATCATGAAGAGTCACCATAATTTTATTAACATACTGAACAGTCGGCACAACAATGAAAGCAACAAAGGTTTTGCCGCCGGAGCTATCCTTTTCAACATAAACGCTGTCAAATGTGTAGGCCGTACCGTCAATTTTCAGCTTATCTTCTTTGACTTTCAGGCTGTAGCTGTCCGCTATTGCATCAAGAAGCTTAAGGCAGCTTTCGCGAACGGTCATTTCATCCGTTCCTTCAAGCGTATCGATTGAAATTGAATCAGTACTGCCGTCATCTTTTTGAATCTGTATGGAGCCGTAGCTTGACGCATCGGACCAGCCTTTGGGAACAGTAAGCGCACAATGGGCGTTTTCAATCCTGTTGCCGATTACAACGGCCTTTGTAAGCTCTACGCCTTCGGTTACGTATTCGCCGTTTTCGTCTTTCATCTTTTTCCCGTTTTCATCAGTCACCTCGACAACAACATTGCCGTAATCATCACGGGCAATTCTGCCGCCGTCTTCCGTTACCGCAACAACGCCTTCCCCGTTCATGTCGGTCACAAGTTCATCCTTTGAAACCTTGTCGCCGCATCCGCCCATGGGGATAATTAACAAAAGGGCAGCTGTTGCCGCAGCAAACGCTTTAATTTTCATCTTCATATCTTCAACTCTTCCTCAATCGTTGTTAAGGGATGCAAAAGCGTCCTTATTATTTTTGTAAAGGGTTTTATACACAGCGTAGTTTCTGTCATAAACGGCTCTGTTAGCTGAATTGGGTTTAAAAACTTTTTTTGCCGGAATCAGTTTTTTTGCTTCCCCGACACTGCCGATAACGCCAAGCCCGACTGCGGCAATAACCGCCGCGCCGACCGCGCCGGCGTTTTGCGGAGATTCAACCGTTTCAATGATACGGCCGGTAATGTCGGAAAGGATCTGGCATGTAACATCGCTCAGAGCGCCGCCGCCGACAAACCTGATGGTATTGCTTGTGCGCACTTTTTTCTGTTCGGTTTCAAGGAACCAGCGAAGGTGGAAACACACGCCCTCGATAACGCTGCGGATAAGCTGTGTTTTGCCGGTATTAAGACTCAGATTAAAGAACATTCCCCTTGCGTTCGGGTCTTCAAACGGGCATCTGTTGCCGTGAAGCCAGGGGGTAAAAATTACTCCGCCGCTGCCTGCGGGAACACGGTCGATAACAGCCGAAAGGTAATCATATAAAGAGGTATATACCGATTCTTTACTTTCAGAAACATCTGTTTTTTCAAGATATATGCCAATCTCATCAAGTGCAAGGTGATCCTTAACCCATTCAAGGCATTTACCCGCCGTCTCAAGCTCAGCAAAATAATTGTATGAATTTTTTTGAGCGCCGACAATAGCGGCAATCATTGCGGAAGTGTCAACAATACTTTTTTCGCAAACGGTCGATACCCAGCCGGATGTACCCTGATAAATATGGGTATCATTCATTTCAACACTGCCTGCGCCGACACCGATCAGTGACGCATCTCCTCCGCCGCCGAAAACAGCAGTGCCCTCTTTCAGTCCGAGTTCATCCGCGGCCTTTGCCGTAAGCCCGCCGACTTTATCGGTACATTCGATTATTTCAGGCAGATGATTAATATCAACACCGAGTAATTTGCAGATTTTCGGACTCCAGCAGCAGTTATGAATATCATAAAGCAAAGTTCCGAACGCGGAATCCTTTGTCATAACAAAGCGTCCGGTCATTCGCGCAATAAGATACTCTTTAACATCGAGCCATTTATAAACCCTATTGAAATTACCCGGTTCGTTTTCCTTAAGCCAGTTATATTTCCACACAGGGTCTTTAACGGAGGCTGAAACGGCTCCGGTTATCATAAGCGACGGTATAAGCTTGAAGATATTGGAACCTGCAATCTGAATCCCGTACGCCATACCCTCTTTAATCTGTTTTTTTGCCCTTTGGTCCATATAGCTGAACGCGCGGTGAACCGGTTTCCCTTCTTTATCAACAAGAACCAGCCCCTGCATTTGCGAACAGAATGAAATGCCGTCAATCATCTCCGGCTTTATGTCGGTTTGACTGAAAATACCGGCTGTTGTTGAACAAACCGCCTGCCACCATTCGTCGGGGTCCTGCTCGGCGCCGCCGTCGGGTGTAATGTAAAGCTCATAGCCTTTCATTGCGGAAGAAATAAGCTTTACTGTTTTTTCCACCTCAAAAAGGCAGGTCTTAACACCGGTTGTTCCTATATCGTATGAAATTACATATTTATTTGCCATATTATCCCCTGTTACCGTACATTTCATTGTAGTAGTTTACATATTCGCCGCCGGTGCATTCGTTCATCCAGGTCATATTTGAAATATACCAATCGATTGTCAGCTTTATTCCGTCGTCAAATTTCGTCGTAGGTGACCAGTTGAGCTCTCTGCCTGCTTTCTCGGGATTGATGGCATAACGGCGGTCATGTCCCTTGCGGTCTTTGACAAATGTAATAAGGCTTTCGCTTTTATTCAAGTAATGAAGGATTATTCTAACAATCTCAATATTAGTTTTTTCATTATGCCCGCCGAGATTATATACTTCACCGGCTTTGCCATTTTCAATAACCGCCAGAATACCGAGACAGTGATCCTTAACATAAAGCCAGTCCCTGACATTCAATCCGTCGCCGTAAACCGGCAAGGGTTTACCGTTAAGCGCATTGTTAATCATTAGAGGTATAAGCTTTTCGGGAAACTGGTAAGGTCCGTAATTATTTGAACAGCGGCTGATGCTTACCGGCAAACCATAAGTTCTGTAGTAAGCAAGCGCAATCAAATCGGCTGCGGCTTTTGAAGCCGAATACGGCGAAGAGGTGCAAATCGGCGTATCTTCACTGAAAAGCAGATCCGGTCGGTCAAGCGGCAAATCGCCGTAAACCTCGTCGGTACTGACCTGGTGAAATCTTTTAACACCGTATTCTCTGCATGCATCCATCATCACCTGTGTGCCGAGAATATTGGTTTCAAGAAAAATACCGGGGTCTTCTATCGAACGGTCAACATGCGACTGCGCCGCAAAATTTATCACAACATCCGGCTTTTCTTTACTGAAAATTTCAAAAATACCCTTTCGGTTTCTGATATCCTCTTTATAGAATGTAAAACGAGGGTTATTGAATGCGGCGTTAAGCGTGTGAATATTGGCGGCGTATGTCAGTGAATCAACACATACCACCTGAGAGCCGGGTCTCTCATCAAGCAAAAGATAAATAAAGTTGGAACCGATAAATCCGGCGCCGCCGGTAACCAGATATTTCAACTGAAACTCCCCTCCTTATTTGCCCCATACCGGTCTTTCGCCCGGTTTTGCGGAGGAATACAGAATTTTACCGTCGGCAACATTCTGAAGATGTATTCCATATGGTGATTTACCGTATTTTTCAGCCGCTTTTAAAAGCCTTTCATGTGAAATCCAGCCCATATTGTACGCAATTTCCTCCGGAGCGGACACCTGAATTCCCTGCATCTTTTCAATCATCTCAATAAAATTAGCGGCTCTGAGCAATGCCTCCATGGTTCCGGTGTCAAGCCAGGCAAAACCCCTTGTAAGCAGTTTTATATCAAGATCGCCGTTTTGAAGATAAATCTGATTGATGTCGGTTATCTCAAGCTCTCCCCTTGCCGACGGCTTAAGATTTTTTGCGTATTCAACAACACGGTTGTCGTAAAAATACAAGCCGGTAACCGCGTAGTGCGATTTCGGAGTTTCGGGCTTTTCGACAATTGACACCGGTTTGTTGTTTTCGTCAAACTCAACAACACCGAACGCCTGAGGATTTTCAACATAGTAGCCGAAAATCGTCGCTCTGCCGCAGTTTTTCGCCGCCTGACGCAGCATATATCCAAGACCGCTGCCGTAGAAAATGTTATCGCCGAGAATCATTGCGACGCTGTCACTGCCGATAAACTCTTCACCGATTATAAAAGCCTGCGCAAGCCCGTCCGGGCTTTCCTGAACGGCGTAAGAAAGATTTAAACCGAACTGACTGCCGTCACCCAAAAGAGTCTCAAACTTCGGCGTATCGCCCGGTGTGGAGATGATAAGAATATCTCTGATACCCGCAAGCATTAGAGTGCTCAATGGATAATAAATCATCGGTTTATCATAAACCGGCAAAAGCTGTTTACTCGTGACAAGGGTCAAAGGATACAATCTTGTTGCAGACCCGCCGGCAAGAATAATTCCCTTCATTTATTTTCACCCTCAAGGCTTTCAAAGCCGAAAATCTCATCGGCATTGCTCTGACCCGTTTTCATATTGAACCTGAAGACTTTTTCGGTTTCGCCGTCAAGCAGTACTATTCTGCCGTCGTCACCGTCAATATCCGCAGATATAACCTTCTTATCACAAACGGCAAAAGCCTTTCTGACAACTTCGGCATCTTTTGAGTTATATTCTTTGGCATCATCGGACACAAAAAGAACATTACCAAAAAGGTGGTTTATACCGGCAAGAAGATGCTTTTGATCCATATTGAAATCAAGGTTTGAATAACGCATAAAGAAAACATCCGGGTCATTGACAAATACGCGCCCGTCAAGATGCCTTCTGAATACGGAGTTTGTTATCGCATTTTTCGCGGAAGGAACCTCACTGTTTATGTGCAGGACATTATAGAATTTGCCGCTGTATTTCAAATCAACATCACAGCTTATGCGGCAGGCGTCAACAACCTTGAATGCGGCTCCAAGCGGTACGCCGCAGCCGAGAATAAGCTTATCGCCGCAGCATTCGCGCAAAAAGTCCATTGCCTCACACATGATGGTTCCTCTTGATTTGTTGTTCCGGGGGTAAAGGCACTGGCTGTAAAGGAAGTCAAGCTTAACCATATCATAGCCCCAGTCATTGAGGACAACATCAAAGAAGTGCCTGATATATTCCCTTGCATTTTCATTATAAAGGTCAAGAACAGCTGCCCCGCCCCAGGCGGCAACGCCTATCTGCGGCAGTCCGTGCTTGCTCTTTATGAACCAATCGGGGTGCTTTCTCAAAAGATCAGAAGAAGTCTGAGCGTTAAACGGCGCAATCCAAATACCCGCCATATAACCTTTTTCATGAATTTTGTCGGCTATATATTTCATTCCCTTTGGAAACTTTTTCTCGTTGTGCTTAAGCCAGTCTCCGACAGCAGTTTCATAACCGTCATCCACCTGAAAAACAGAAACGCTTTCTTTAAGTCTGTCAAGAGAATTCAAATCTCTCTCGATTATGTTTTCGTCGATTTTTCCGAAATAATTGTACCACGATGTATAGCCGGACATATGTGAAAGCCTCGGCTTTTTCACTCCCATAAGCTCAAAGTAGCGGTCAAACACTTCGTCATATGCGCCGCTGAGCATGACAATATCGAAAAGCTCATATTCACATCCGTTAATGGAAACGCCCTCAACATCTTTGCTCACACGCATCATAGACCTTACCATATCTGCATAAAAAACAGTAAAGCCCTGTCTTTCGCTTAAGGAGCCGTAAAAATCAACTGCTTCCCCGTTTCTGATATATGTGTAACAGTGGCTTACAAACTGACCTTGTTCGCAGGTATGCTTTGCAAAGCGGCAGTCGGAAGAAATACCCGCAAAATTATGAAGAGCTTCACCGACGGCAATGGGCGTGATGTCTTTTTCACTGTCGCTTACCGTGTATTCCTTTGAAGTTGTCCAGGACTGATAGCCGTTAGCAAAGAATTTGTCTCCCGGTTTAAATTCACGGGCAAAATGAACGTCAACACTTTTGAGTGTAATACACGCTTTGGAAATGATTTTTGCTTTGAAAGAACTGTCACTGAGCTCATAATCAATTCTGAAATGCTTGTTTTCGGTCAGTGGAATATCGTATTCCCTCTTTCCTATAGAATATTTGACTTCAAAAGAAATGTTTTTCATTTTCTTTCACCTTTCATCAGTTAGTCATATAGTCTTTAAGCTTTTTGCTTCTTGTCGGGTGACGAAGCTTGCGAAGCGCCTTTGCCTCAATCTGGCGTATTCTTTCACGGGTGACATTAAACTCTGCGCCGACCTCTTCAAGAGTATGCGGATGACCGCCCTCAAGCCCGAAACGCAGGCGTAAAACGGCGGCTTCTCTCGGGGTAAGCGTGCCGAGCACCTCATTAAGCTGTTCTTTGAGCAGGGTCATTGAAGCTGCGTCCTCAGGCTGCGGCGCGTCATCATCGGGTATGAAGTCACCCAAGTGGCTGTCTTCCTCTTCGCCGATGGGAGTTTCAAGTGAAACAGGCTCCTGGGCTACGCGCATTATGTCGCGTACCTTCTCGGCAGGCATATTCAGTTCTTCGGCAATTTCTTCAATCGTCGGGTCTCTGCCGTTTTTGTGCAAAAGCTGACTGTTAGTCTTTTTGACTTTATTAATGGTTTCAACCATATGGACGGGTATGCGGATTGTCCTTGCCTGGTCGGCAATTGCCCTTGTTATCGCCTGCCTAATCCACCATGTGGCATAGGTTGAAAATTTAAAGCCCTTGGTATAGTCGAATTTATCAACGGCTTTAATGAGACCGAGGTTGCCTTCCTGAATCAGGTCAAGAAAATGCATTCCCCTGCCGACATATCTTTTTGCTATTGATACCACAAGGCGAAGGTTCGCTTCCGCAAGGCGTTTCTTCGCCGCTTTATCATCCTGGGCTATACGGATTGCAAGCTCAATTTCCTCCTCGGGTGTAAGCAGAGGAACTCTTCCGATTTCTTTAAGGTAAACCTTGACAGGGTCTTCAACGCCGGCATTTTTGTCTTCTTCCGCACCGATTTCAGCAGATTTGGGCAGTTCGATATCAAACAGCTCAACATCGCCGCCCGCCATATCGTCAACAACCTCGATATTAAGCTGTTCAAGGGTTTCATAGAGCTTTTCGAGTTCTTCCATCTCGACGTTCTGCTCAAGAATAAAGTTGTCAATTTCCTGCGTGGTAAGCTTCCCCGCTGCCTTTCCCTTTTCAACAAGAGATTTGAAAACCGATTTTTTTTCTTCCATTATGTACCTCGTTCTTTCTTTTTTGAAATTGCCGCAAGATACTCGTCATCACTCATTTCATTGGGATTCAAAGACACGGCAACAGTATGATTTTTCAATTTTTCTATGCAGTCGTAACACTCGGTAATCGTATTCGCAACACTGTTTTTTAAATTAAGAATTCTCTGAATACTGTACATTTCGCCCGGTGAAAACTCCTGCTGGAATTGATAGTAATCAATGTCAACACCTGCACTTATAAGCGTAATTTCATGTTCAAAAATCCGCTTGTTAAATCCGGTAACAAAGTCATCCGGAGAGACACTGCCGGAAAGCTTCTTATAAAAATCGGGATTTGCCGCAAAAACGGCAATCAGCCTCTCTTCTGCTTTTGCGGCGCTCAAATACCGGGTTTTTTCGGGATTGTTTGTATCAGTCATTGAACCCGATATGATTTGCGCGCCTTCTTTAAGACGATTACTTTTGTTAAGAGCGTTTCTTTCTCTTTGAGCCTTACGGATAAAGCCGTCTATGGCAGCTGAAATTGATTTTTCATCGCTGCCGGTCATTGAAGCCAGACGGGATGCGTAAACACTTCGCTCTATCTCGCTTTTTTGCGAAAGATAGCGGCACATTTCCGTGAGAAACTTTGTTTTGCCGTCATCGGTTGATAAAATATATTTCGAGCTTTCTTTTTCAATTGTATATTCAATCTCATTAAAAGCGCTTTTTAGAATCGATTCAAACCGTTCTCTGCCATAGGTCCTTATGATTTCGTCGGCATCCTTACCGCCGGTCATCGCCACCACTTTAACTTTAAGTCCGGTCTTGTTAAGAACATTCAGCGCTCTCTCGGTAGCTTTACGCCCCGCGTCGTCGTTATCGTAGCAAATGTAGATTTCTTCGGCATATCTTGATAAAAGCAGCGCCATTTCATCGGTGAACGCCGTCCCCAAGCACGCAATAGCGTCCGTTATCCCAACCTGGTGAAGAGAGATAACGTCCATATATCCCTCAACAAGAATAAGACGCTTTCCGGTGTTATTGCTTTTTGCAAAATTAAGGGCAAAAACGCCGTTGCTTTTTTTGTAAACGGGGGTATCAGATGTGTTTATGTACTTGGGCTTGCTGTCGTCCATAACACGCCCGCCGAAGGCAATTATGTTACCGCGGACATCGATAATGGGAAATATAACTCTGTTTTTAAAATTGACATAAACCCTGCCCCTTTCACTGCGCTTTGCAAGGTTGGCAAGAACCATCTCATTTTCGGTAAAGCCGAGTGATTTCAGGTGTTTTATAAGCCCTTCCCAATCATCCGGAGCATACCCGAGACCGAAATGTCTGATGGTTGACAAAGACAGATTTCTTTTAAGAAAGTAATCCAGAGCCTTCTTGTTTTCGTCAGACATAAGGCACGAGTGAAAATACCGGGCGGCTTCACGATTGGCGTCAAGAATACGGCGCCGTTGTTTTATCAAAGAATCGTCAAAATTATCCTCGGGCAACGGCATATGCGCCATTTCCGCGGCGGTCTTGACGGCCTCAATAAAATCGAGATTTTCAATTCGCATTATAAAGCCTATGGAATCGCCGTGAGCGCCGCAGCCGAAACAGTGGAATGCGTTTTCACCTGTATAAACGGTAAATGAAGGGGTCTTCTCATTGTGAAACGGGCAAAGACCTTTCAGGTTTTTCCCGGCTCTTGTAAGGTGAACATAGGGCGAAACAACGTTTTCGATATCAAGGCGCGAATGAAGCTCCTGTAAATAATGCGGATCTATTTTCAGTCTAATCACCCCCTGTCGCCGTATGCCGGTTAAACTCATACTGAATTAAATCAAAAGAATATCATTTCACCGTCCATGCCTTGGGAATAAACAGTTCCTCAAACATATTCACCGCATATCTGTCCGTCATACCGGCAATATAATCACAAACCGCCGTCTCAACGCCGTCTGTGAGCGCAATTTCACGGTAAAGGGCGGGCATTTCTTCAGGCACATCTACAAAATGATTGAAAAGTATTCTTATCATTTCCTGCGCTCTGCTCTCCTCACTTTTGCAAACGGGGTTGGTGTAGACGCTGTCAAACATAAACGAATGAAGCTTATTAAACACCAATTCCGTTTCATCCGAAAGGGATATAGCTGATTTGCTGTTTTCAACACAGTCGGTAACAAGGCTGTTGATTCTCTCGCTTTTGCTGAAGCCCAACGCCTGACGGATAAAGAGCGGAATATCATCCTCTGTCATAACGCCGGCAGCTGTTGCGTCTTCAATATCATGATTGATATAAGCAATTTTGTCGGCAAGCCTCACAATCTGACCTTCCAATGTGAATGCCGGCTCGCCGCCGGTATGCCTTTCAATGCCGTTTCTCACTTCATTGGTCAGGTTTAACCCTTTGCCCTCTTTTTCAAGCCTGTCAACAACCCTCAGGCTCTGCTTAAAGTGATAAAAGCCATTTGAACACAGCTCCCTGAGCACTCTTTCACCCGCATGACCGAACGGAGTATGCCCGAGATCGTGACCCAGAGCAATAGCCTCAGTCAAATCCTCGTTAAGGCGCAGAGCGCGGGCTATTGTTCTTGCAATCTGAGCAACCTCTAAAGTGTGCGTCAGCCTCGTTCTGTAGCGGTCGCCCTCAGGTGACAGGAAAACCTGAGTTTTATGCTTTAACCTTCTGAACGCACCCGAATGAATAATGCGGTCCCTGTCCCTTTGATAGGATGTCCTGAGCGGACACGGCTGTTCAAAGTTAATTCTTGAACTCCTGTCGGCAAAGGAAGCCGAATCCGATAAAAAAAGATGCTCATTCTTTTCGGTGTATTCCCTAATACAATTCAAAAAACCACCTCTGATATTATATAGTCTTATTTATATAAAAATCCTTTTTTTTGCTGTCTTTTTTGATAAAAAGTGCATTTTCCGTCAAAAAAATAAAAAACGCGGCAATTTCCGAATGCCGCGCTGTAATTATTTATGAAAAATATGCAAAAATCAAGATGTGTGCGTTTCCAGCGTTTCCTTAGAGTTTTCACTGCGGATATAGGCATAGATAGGTTCAAGCTTCTTTTTTGTGAGTGGGAAAGCAGCATACAGAACAAAAATCAGCGAATACACCACAGCCGGAATGGCGGTGCAGATACGCAAAATTCCCTCGCTCACACCCGGCACAAACCCCGCGTTCGCCATAGTTTTCGCGCTGTAGCCGACCTTACCGAGCAGCATAAGTCCTCCGTAATCCGCAAATGTCTGCCCGAGTTTACGGCAGAATGTATAAACGGCATAAACGGCGCTTTCCGCATGTTCGCCTGTCAGGTACTGCTGATAGTCGATAACATCCGTCACCACAGCCCAGTTGGTGATGGAAACAATACAGTAGCCGACTCCGATAAAAAGCTGAAACATCAGAAACAAAGCGGGATTATCGGGTTCGGGACGCAGAACGAATAAAAGAGTAGAGCATACGGCGGCAAATAAAGAACCGGTTGCGGACAGCTCTTTTTTACCGAACCGGCGCACAAGCCTGCCGGTAAAAGGAAGCATAATAACAGTCGGAAGATACTGCGCAACCGTACCCAATGCGGAAAGAGATGTGTTGCAAAAATAGTTTTTATACAGATATTGATTTAAAGACGCAAACTGCAGCTGACCGCTTATCAATATACCCGTTAAAGCAAGAATGATAAAGGGCTTGCTTTTGAGCATACCGAGATATATTTTTTTCAGATTTGCTGACGCGTTTAAGTCTGAATGCACGCGTTCTTTTGTGGTATGAAAGCTTACCAGATAGAATATCACGGCGCATACAGCCATAACAGCCGCAAAAACAAACATACCTGTTCCGTTTGCGACATCATACACCCCGCCGCTGCCGTCGCTGACCTTGGAATAGATAAGCATAGGCGCAAGCAGCATCGGCGCCGCGGCACCGATTCCGGTACCGATGGAACGGAATGTGGAAAGCAGCGTACGCCCCTGAGGGTCGTCCGTAATGACGGAAGCCAGGGAACCGAACGGCACATTTACGCCGGTATACAGCATGCCGAAAATAATATAGGTAAAGTAGGCAAAAATCAGAATCATCGCCTGGTTTTGCGTAAACCTGTTGACATTGAAAAAGCACAACATTTCGCTTAAAGCGAGCGGAAACGCAAGCCATTTGAGATACGGGCGGTATTTCCCGTCCTGACCCGGTCTGCGTTTTGCGACAACCGATCCCCACATCGGGTCATTGACGCAGTCCCAAAGCCGGGAAAAAAGAAAAATTCTTGCAACCTTTTGAGTCGGGATTTTAAGAACATCGGTGTAAAACACCTTTAAGAATGAGGAAATATAAGTCAAAGCAAACATATTGCCCGCTTCGCCTGTCATATATCCCGCCGCTTCTTTGATACCGATGTGATTGGGATGCAGCGCAGTTTTTTCCGACGTTTGCTTATTCATGAGCAGCCTCCTCCTTTTTTTACCGAATACTATACGCTTTTTTATCAAAAAAGGAAAGAGTTTTCTGAGGATACTTATTCCGCCATCAAAAGCTTCAATACGGCGTTTTCTTCCGGCTTTTCGGCGCAGGGGCTGTAGGGTTTTGTCTCGTCCGTTCTTTCAAGAAGGTAGTCAACCGACGTGCCGTAAAGGTCGGCGAGTTTAATAAGAACCTCAACGGGGATTCTGTTTTCACCCGTTTCATAATGCGAATAGCTGTTCTGGTGCATTTTAAGATATTTTGCCACCTGCTCCTGAGTGAGATCGTGCATTCTTCTCATCTGTCTGATTCTCATCTTTCTCTTCCCCCTTAGTCAGTTAAAATACACATCCGCAGCGGCATAGTAGAGATACATAGCTCTTACCATGTTGCCCAATGTGCCGCCCTTGTCATACTGGTGGTAGATGTAAGTCAAAACACTGTAGTTCTTTTCGGCAGTCTCACTGTCTTTAATGACGGTGAGTGTGTACACATCGCCGAGGTTCTTTGCCGGTATGTCAAGTATTGTCACAACGCAGTTGTATTGACTTGAGCCGCTTATCGCCCTGACGGAGATTGCCTTTGTTGTTGCCGTACCCGCTTTTGTCACGCTGAAAGTATAATTTTCAATGCTGTCACTGAGTTTCAGATAGTAGCTTATCTGCGTATTTGACGTTGTCGACACGGTTTGACCCACAAAGGTTATGTTTTCCGTGTTTCCAGTTCCGCCAGTCGCCTTCCAGCTTTCATTCTTAACCGGGGCGTTACTTAAGTCTGTTGTGAACAGAGCGTTGCCGTTGCCGTCCGTGTAGTTCGCAAGCTCCGCGTTGACAAGGCTGCCTGTGTTGTTGTTGAACTGCAGCTGAGCGTATGAACCGTAATTGAGGATCGACACAACAAAGTTCACAAGATTCTGACGGCTCGCATCATTTATGTATCTGTTTATTGTGTTGTAGCAGTACTGCTTGACGGAATATTCTTTCTCGGCGTAA
>JAILFM010000093.1 GCA_024697575.1 Clostridiales bacterium | reverse complement strand
CTTATGTCTGCATCAAAAGAAGAAATTGAGGCAATCGACGGTTTCGGCGAAATAATGATTGACAGCATACAAAATTATTTTTCCCTGCCGAGCGTTATTGAAGAAATCGAAAGTTTAAAATCACTCGGCGTTAATATGTCAAGCGCTCAACCTGTTTCGGATAACCGTTTTGCGGGATTTACCTTTGTTCTGACGGGTACACTGCCGACTTATTCAAGGCAGCAGGCAAGCGAAATTATCGAAAAATACGGCGGCAAAGTATCATCATCGGTGAGCAAAAAAACAAGCTTTGTACTTGCCGGTGAAGAAGCCGGAAGTAAGCTGATTAAGGCAAACGAGCTTTCTATAAAAATAATCAATGAAGATGAATTCAATAAAATGATAAGTGACTAAATCCTGTTACAAAAACCCCGGTAAAACACTGCAACGCAATGTATTACCGGGGGTTCCTTAGTCCATACCGAGAATCAGTTTTCTTAAGAAAGTGCCTTTCTCTGAAAAAAGATATTTAAACACCTTCAAAGTTTTATTAACAATCCATTTAAAGGCAGATTTGAGGACCTGCCAAAAACTTCTTTTTCCGGTTGTAAAAAACCTGACAATACGGTTGCAAATAAGAATAATTGCAGGCGCAAAACGCTTTTTTGCCGCAAGAACAATGCTCCAGACATATGTTGCGATTTTAAAGGACAGTTTCATTATCTCAATAAACTTTTTCATACTCAGATATTATACAACTTCTTGATTTCATCTTCAACAAGAAGCATTTCATTAATTTCTTTTCTGTTGCTTTCGGAAAACGCTTTGCAATCTCTCGCTCTTGAGAATATTCCTGTACCAAGTCCTCTCAAAGCCATATGATATTTTGCGTTAACCGGATAGCATTGACACTCGGCAAGGCTTGCAAAACCGAGGAATGCTCCGACCTTATCGGCAATTTCAGGCTGTTTATCAAAGTTTTTGCAAAGCCAAGAATAAATCTCAGGATGAAAATTTGCCATAACGCCGCTGTAACCGGCGCAGCCAAGGCGGAGCGATTCAAGAAGAGTCGCGGCGTTGGCATTAAAGATTTTTAGGTTATAATCCTTTACGCTGTCAAGTTTAGCTTTGATATCCCCTATTCTGCCGCATGTATCTTTTAAAAACTGCATCCTGCCGTCTTTTGCGCATTCAGCAAGAACATCCGGAGTCATCAGGCGTTTATAAGGATGAGGACATTCATAAACGCCAAGACTTATTTCGGGTATAGATGAAACCATTTTGTAATAATTTTTCAGGAATACATCTTTGCCCTCGTTTTCTTTAGCGAACCTGTTGGCTATAAAAACATACGCGTCAATGCCGCAGTCAATAAAAGCATTCGCTTCATAAATCTGGCGATCAATATCATCCGCGGTATGACCGGAAGCAACAATATTCATCCCTTTCGGCAGATGATCGACAATAAACTTTAAAAGCTCAAGCCTCTCTTCAAACGAAAGGAAGAAGATTTCACTTGATTGACAAATTGCAAAAACACCGTCACAGTCGCAATCGCTGTAATAATTCAGAATCTTTTCAACAGCATTAAAATCAATTTTATTATCTGGAGTATATGGCGTTACCATGGTCGGATAAACGCCGTTTTTTATTTGTTTTAGCATACAGGTTCTCCGTTAAAATCAAAATAAATTTTTTTAAAAAGCTCACCGGCAAGGTAAAAAGAGCCGCAAATAAGAATAACATCATTTTCGCCGGCAACGGAAAGAGCGTAATTTAACGCTTTTTCACTGTCTTCGATAAATTCGCAATCCGAAATGTAAGCTTTTGCGCAGTCACAAAGTTTGTCGGCACTGAGCGCTCTTTTGACATTCGCTTTGCAAGCAATGAGTTTGTTAACATATGGCGATATAATTTCAATGTATCTTTTATAGTCCTTGTCTGCCATAATTGAAGACACGGCAATTATCCGTCTGCTAGAAAAAGATTGCTCCAAAAACGATGAAAGAGCTTTCGCGCAGTCTTCATTATGACCGCCGTCAATGATAACCGTAGGATTATAAGAAATAATCTGCATTCTTGCCGGCATTCTTACATCCGACACACCGTCGTAAATTGATTTTGGATTTACAGAGGGTAAAACCGCCCTGACAGCTTCAATCGCTGTAATACAGTTAAACACCATATGTCTGCCCGCAAGAGGCAAATAAATATGAATGCCGTCATAGATAAATTCACTTGAACAAGGCGTTATGCCGATTAGCTGTAAATTACCTGTATTCGGTGTGAGAAGACAGCAGTTATTCACTTTGGCTGTCTGCTTTATAATCTCAAGACATTCGGGCTTTTGAAACGGAAAAGAAACAACAGGACTTTTCTCTTTTATTATACCGCATTTTTCAAATGCGATTTTTTCCATTGTATCACCTAAAACATCAGTATGGTCAAGCCCTATCAAAGTGATAACGCTGACGCACGGGGCAGATATAATGTTAGTCGCGTCAAATCTTCCGCCAAGACCGACTTCAAGAACAACATAGTCGCAGCTTTTGCTTGCATAATACAAGAATGCAATCGCAGTTACAGCCTCAAATTCGGTTATCAGAAGATTGTTTTCTTCAATCGCCGATCTGACCTTTTCGGTTATATCGGCTAAATCCTGCTTTGAGACCATTTCACCGTTTAACTGAATACGCTCGCGAAAATCCAGAACATAGGGCGAAGTGTAAAGCCCTACATTATAGCCCGCACTTTTGAGAATACATGCCGCAATAGTTGAAGTTGAACCTTTACCGTTTGTTCCGGCAATATGCAAAAACTTAAGCCCATTCTGCGGATTACCCAAAAGACGCATAAGTTCTCTCATCCTGTCAAGACCGGGTCTAACACCGAATCGTTCAAGCGAATGAATATAGCTTAAGGCTTCATCATATTTCATCAGCCGATTTTTTCAATGCTCTCTTTGAGCATATTGATTTTTTCAATATACTTAGCCTGCTGTTCTCTCTGGGCGGCAACAACATTTGCCGGCGCTCTTGAAATGAAATTATCATTTGAAAGCTTGGCGTTAACAAAATCAAGGTCCTTTTGAACCTTTTCAAGTTCTTTGGTAAGCCTTGCTTTTTCAGCGGCAAAGTCAATCAGTTCACCCATAGGAATATAAATCGTTGCGTCGGCGGTAACAATACTGACGGAATTTGCAACATCAAATTCACTGCCGACTTCAACATCTGACGCGCCGGCGAGCCTCTTCATAAAGACGCCTGCCTTTGAAAATGTATCTGTATATGATGAAGCAACATATACTTTCGCCTTTTTGGAAGGAGCAACATTCATTTCAGCTCTTCTGTTTCTGACAGCGCGTATGGCGGTCATTATGCGGTCCATCTCAGCTTCTTCACTGTCAAAGCAAAGCTCCTCATTGAACTCAGGCCACGCCGATACCATAATTGACTCGCCTTCATGAGGCAAAGTCTGCCAGATTTCTTCGGTGATAAACGGCATAAAGGGATGAAGCAGTTTAAGAATGCCGGTCATTACATAAACCAAAACGCGTTTAGCGTTATCCGCATTTTCACCGCCGTCCTGCAGCCTGATTTTGGCAAGTTCAATGTACCAATCGCAGAATATATCCCAGATAAAATCATAAAGCTTACCGACAGCAATGCCGAGCTCAAATTTTTCAAGGTTATCGGTAACTTCTTTAACAAGATTGTTATAAAGTGAAAGAACCCATTTATCCTCAATAGCAAGTTCTGAAGGTAAGGTCAGCTCGGTATTTTCGCCGAGATTCATAAGGATAAATCTTGACGCGTTCCAAAGCTTATTTGCAAAGTTACGGCTTGCGCCGACTTTATCGTCCGAAAATCTCATATCATTGCCGGGACTGTTGCCGGTTGCCAAGGTCAGTCTGAGAGCGTCTGCGCCGTATTCATCAATGATTTTAAGCGGATCAATACCGTTACCGAGAGATTTTGACATCTTCCTGCCCAAGGCGTCTCTGACAAGCCCGTGAATTAAAACGGTATCAAAAGGCACCTGACCTGTGTATTCGATGGCAGAGAAAATCATTCTTGAAACCCAGAAGCCGATAATATCATAGCCGGTTACAAGAGTATTGGTTGGATAATAGTGCTTAAGGTCCTGAGTGTTCTCAGGCCAACCGAGGGTTGAAAACGGCCAGAGAGCGGAAGAAAACCAGGTGTCGAGAGTGTCAGGATCCTGTTCGACAGCAGCACCGCACTTGGGGCATTTTTTCACATCCTCTCTTGACACTGTCATTTCGCCGCATTCCGGGCAATACCATGCCGGGATGCGGTGACCCCACCAAAGCTGACGCGAAATACACCAGTCTCTTGTGGCGCGCATCCAGTTAAGATAGTTCTTTGTAAATCTGTCCGGCACAAAAACCGTTTCACCCTTTTCAACGGCTTCAATAGCAGGTTCGGCAAGAGGCTGCATTTTGACAAACCACTGTTTTGAAACCATAGGTTCAATGCTTGTATGGCATCTATAGCAGGTACCGACTTCGTGCTTAATGGGCTCAATGTATTTAATATATCCGCCCTTTTCAAGGTCCTCAAGAATAGCTTTACGCGCTTCAAGAGTCGTCATTCCGGCGTATTTGCCGCAGTCAAGCACTTCCGGCTCATCAGCAGCCGCTCTGCCGGAAGCAATATAAGCGTCAGCCTCTTCCTTCTCTTTTTTGCCGGTCAAGTGACCGTCATAAGTAAATGTGCGCACAACAGGCAGGTTATGCCTTCTGCCGACTTCAAAGTCATTGGGGTCGTGAGCCGGAGTAATCTTAACAACGCCGGTACCTTTTGTCATATCGGCATGTTCATCGCAAACAATCGGAATTTCTTTGTTAAGAAGAGGAAGAATGCAGTGACAGCCGTGAAGATGTTTATACCTTTCATCCTCAGCATTAATCGCAACAGCGGTATCGCCGAGCATGGTTTCAGGCCTTGTTGTGGCGAGTTCCAGCTTTTCACCGGTTTCTTTAACGGTGTAAAGCAAGTGCCAAAAGTTAGAGTCCTTCTCTTCGTACTCAACTTCAGCGTCAGAAATTGAGGTGTTGCAGCACGGGCACCAGTTAACCATCCTGTTGCCGCGATAAATCAGCTTTTTATCATAAAGCCGGACAAAAACCTCTCGAACCGCTTTACTGCAGCCTTCGTCAAGGGTGAATCTTTCGCGTTCCCAATCGCAGGATGAGCCCATTTTTTTGAGCTGTTTTATAATAGTTCCGCCGTATTTTTCCTTCCAATCCCAGGCTCTTTCAAGAAATTTTTCTCGGCCGATTTCTTCCTTAGTTACGCCCTCTTCACGCATTTTTTCAACTATTTTAGCTTCGGTTGCTATTGAAGCATGGTCGGTTCCGGGCAGCCAAAGCGTATCATAGCCCTGCATTCTGCGAAAACGGATGAGAATATCCTGAAGAGTATTATCAAGAGCGTGACCCATATGCAGTTGACCCGTAATATTCGGCGGCGGAATAACAATAGTATAGGTCTTTTTGTCAGGTTCATTTTTGGCATGAAAATAATTACCTTTGAGCCAAAAGTTATAAATCCGATCCTCAACATTTTTGGGATCATACTGCTTGGCAAGTTCTTTTGCCATAAAAACTCCTTTCCGGGGCAAACAAAAACGCCCCATGAAAAAATCATGAGACGAGCATAAACCCGCGGTACCACTCAAATTGCCCATCAGGGCCACTCATTAACGCTTAACGCCGTTACACGGGAGGATTCTACTTGCCAAAACGCTTTCTTTCCTCCGGCTCCGGGGCTACACAGCTTTAACGCACCGGCAACTCACACCAACCGTTGCCTCTCTGAAAGGAATAATTAAAGCGACTCCCCATCACAGCCTTTGGTGAATAATAACACATAGATATTTTGATGTCAATAATTTCGATTAATAAAGCTGCCACGCTTTTATCTTTAAATAAGCGTCATAAATGAAACCCGCAATACGCTGCAATAAATTTCCGTCAATCTGTACTTGCGCACGGATAAGAACGCCTTCGGTTTTTTCAAGTTCTCCGTTTTCATTTCTGATTTTTCCACCGGTTATCCGAGCGGAAATAATCTTAACCCCTTTTTCTGTTTCTATTTCAAAAAAGCCATCATATTCCTTTTCAGGCAAAGTATATCCCTGCGCGGGTGAAAGAGAATAATCAATATAATATTTTCTGCCTGCTTTAACTTCACCGAACATTACAGTCCCTGCATAGTCGGATATGTGCACAGGCTGGTTATGCCTCATATTCAAAACAACATTGTCTGATTTTATTTCGATAAGCGAGTCAAAATCTTCGTATGTTTTGCCGGCAATGTCACTGTTGATTTTAAGAGACACTTTATCTGCCTGAGCCGCAAAAGAAGATAGTGAAAAAATGTTTAAAATTATAAATAACAAAAAAATCAGAGAAAGCGTTTTCTTTAACATAATTACCCCTTTGAATTTCTTGAATTACAGTTAAGGCAACACCGCACAATTCGCGGCACGCGCCTTGCGCGAATATTATTCCGTCATATTTCACAAAAATCTCAGTCAATACACAAAGTATCAACTTCGATTTTTGTATCATCTGACGAAAAATCTTGCATCGCAATCCGCATACCTGAATTGTGCGGTATTGCCTTAAAACTCATTCGTACCTGTCATCATCATAACAAGCTTTTCTTAAGGAAACACTTCAATTAAATCAGTGTTTCCTTAATACTATCATAGATAAAACATAATTACAATATGTTAAACTGAAATGTCTTATTCCGCCATCAAAAGCTTTAACACTGCGTTTTCTTCCGGCTTTTCGGCGCAGGGGCTGTATGGTTTTTTCTCATCCGTTCTTTCAAGCAGATAGTCAACGGAAGTGCCGTAAAGGTCGGCGAGCTTTTCCAAAACGTCAACGGGAACACGGTTTTCACCCGTTTCATAATGCGAATAACTGTTCTGGTGCATTTTCAGGTATTTTGCCACCTGCTCCTGCGTCAGTTCATACATTCTTCTCATCTGTCTGATTCTCATATTTCTCTTCCCCCTTAATCAGTTAAAATACTCATCCGCAGCGGCGTAGTAGAGGTACATTGCCCTGACCATATTGCCCAATGTGCCGCCCTTGTCATACTGGTTGTAGATGTAAGTCAAAACGCTGTAGTTCTTTTCGGCTGTTTCTTCACCGGCTGTAACAGTAAGTGTGTAAACATCGCCGAGGTTCTTTGCCGGTATGTCAAGTATTGTCACAACGCAGTTGTACTGGCTTGAGCCGCTTATCGCTCTGACGGATATTGCCTTGGCTGTTGCCGTACCCGCTTTTGTCACACTGAAAGTGTAATTCTCAATGCTGTCAGTGAGTTTCAGGTAATAGCTTATCTGCGTGTTTGACGTTGCGGAGACTGTTTGCCCGACGAAGGTTATGTTTTCCGTGTTTCCCGTGCCGCCCGTCGCCTTCCAGCTTTCATCCTTAACCGGGGCGTTACTTAAGTCTGTTGTGAACAGCGCGTTGCCGTTGTCGTACGTGTAGTTCGCAAGCTCCGCGTTGACAAGGCTGCCTGTGTTGTTATTGAACTGCAGCTGAGCGTATGAACCGTAATTGAGGATCGACACAACAAAGTTCACAAGATTCTGACGGCTCGCATCATTTATGTATCTGTTTATTGTGTTGTAGCAGTACTGCTTGACGGAATATTCTTTCTCGGCGTAA
>JAILFM010000066.1 GCA_024697575.1 Clostridiales bacterium | reverse complement strand
CGACAAGGCGTTTTGCCGCCTTGCCGGGAAGGTTAACCGCGAAAATGCAAGGACTCCTGTTCAGTGGAATGCGGGCAAAAACGCCGGCTTTACAACTGCCGATAAACCCTGGTTCAACATAAATCCCAACTATAAGGAAATCAATGTTGAACAGGCGGAGGCAGACGAGAATTCAATTCTCAATTTCTACCGTCATCTTTTGAAGCTGCGCAAAGAAAATCCGATTATTATTTACGGCGATTTCAAACAGCATTACAAACACAGCGGCAAGTTGTTTGTGTATGAACGCAATTACGAAGGCAAGCGGATGCTTGTTATCAACTCATTCTCAAAAGATCCTGTTGAGTTCAAAACTCCGGATGGGTTTGACCTTGAAAAGGGCAGACTGGTTGTCAATAACTATGATGTCCTTGACCCGGGTAAAAACAGCTTTAACCTTAAACCGTACGAAACGAGAGCTTATATTTTTGACTGAAACGGAGTTAAACAATGTTTTCAATAACAAATTTTTTTACCCAGTTGGTCTATAAGATTCTCACCTGGTTTTTCACTTTGGAATTCGGTGTTTTTTCACTTATCAGCGGCTTTCCTTCATCATTGCCGGAGACCCCGGAAGATTTTACCCCGGTTTTGCGCTTTGCCGTGTGCAGCGATATTCATCTTCAAGGGGAAGAAAACCTTCATTCGCAACATTACAGACAAATGTTTGACGAGCTTTATGAATATGCCGATGCCCAGGATTATTCAAAGCTTGACGCGATTATCACTGCCGGCGATATGGTCAATACCGGCAGCGACGAAGAATATGAGCAGTTCATCGGAATAACTTCGGAAGGCATCAGGGAAGGCACGCAGTTCCTTTGTGTATTGGGTAATCACGAATTTATTAAATACCGTGACTATGATCCCAAAATAGGCTATGAGAAATACAAAAAATATGTATGTGAGGATGTTGACAGGCATCTTGTAATAAACGGTTTCCATTTTATTCTGACTTCGTATTCAGATGATGCGAGAACTTTCACTTCAAAGAAGGGCTGGATGAAGGCGGAGCTTGACAAAGCCGTTGCCGACAGAAGAGATATGCCTGTTTTCTGCATTCAGCACCCACAGCCATTCAATACGGTTTACGGCTCTGTCAACTGGGGTGATTTTGATATCAAAACAGTGTATAAAAACTATCCTCAGGTTGTTGACTTCAGCGGTCATTCGCACTATTCAACGACCGACCCGCGTTCAATCTGGCAGGGGTCGTTCACCTCAATCGGCACCGGTTCAACGGCGTGTCTTATGAGTAACCTCAATCTGATTTCAGGCGACGAGGATGTGCCGGGTGAAAGCGCAACGGTATGGATTGTCGAAGCTGATGCAGACGGTAATGTCAGGTTGAAGCTTCTTGATATTCCGGAAAATAGATTTTTTGAAAAAAATGAGTATTATTTAACCGGGTTGTCAAAGGTAACAAAACGCACTCATACTTGGGGCGTTCTTAAAAAGCAGGATACTGCTCCGGTTTTTCCCGAGGGCAGCAAAGTGTCGACAGAAAAAAATGAGGATGGCACGGTTAATCTACTTTTCCCCGACGCTGAATGTTATTGGGGCGCGGAGGACTATAAAGTGACCGTTTCAAGGGGATTGAAAAACATATATGAAAAAACATATTTTTCAAACTATGTACGCACGGTTAAAAACGGCATGAGCATCAACATCGGCTCTCTTGAACCGGGCGAATACAGCGTAAAAATTGTTCCTGTAAGTCCTTACGCCAAGACCGGAAAAGCTTTAACGGGGACAGTCGAAATCGTATGACAAATCATTATCTTTACTCTGAGATCAGCCGGAGAGTTTTTGTTGATAAGTTGTAATAGTATACAAACAGGTGTTAATAAATTTGTAATATTTTACAATTGTAAAAAATGCCCTTTTATAATAGAATAATAAAGGGTAATACCAAAATTTTTTAAAGGAAGGTGTTTTCTATGAAAAAGGGTCTGTCAGTTCTCCTTGCCATGTTAATGATCCTTTGCATGGTTCCCTTCGCTTCATTTGCGGAAGACTCAGCGGAGCTTTCCGCTGCCGAGAGGAGCGAAGCATGGGCGGAGAATTATCAGATCGTTCTTGACAAACTCAGCGACAATGAAAAGTCCGCACATTGGCGCTATGTTGCCGAGAACAACGAAAGTATCGCAAAGAAAATGATCACCTACACTGCTTTCGGTCTTTATGATGATGCTTGGAAAAACGGTTTTGATCAGAGCGTTTCTGTTGACGCTGCAGAACAAATTCTTGTTTCCCTCATCGATCGTGTCGATGCAAATGTAGGCGAATCAAAGGTAGCGACTATTGTTAAGATTCTTGACAAGGCTACCGATGCCAATGATCTTATCCAGAAGGTTAATGACATCCTTCAGAAGATCAATAAGTATGCCAAAGCCGAAGCTCTTGACAAGATTGACGGCGTAGTCAGCTCAAATCAGTGGTCAACCGCATTCAAATATATTGAATGGGGTATCAAAGCCGGCAACCTCTACTTAGAGTGCCGTGACCGCGTTATCGAAGCTTACGCTCAGATTCTTTCGGTTCAGGCTGCTAATGTTTACTACCTTGATTTCCTCAAGTATATCGTTGATAACAGTGAGTATGATGTCCTTCAGGAAGCTGCTTACAACCTTTCAAACGATATCAACAAGAGCGTTGATGAGATCATCAAGGGCGAAGTTCTCAAAGCTTCCGGCTTTGCGGCTTCAAGAGTTCTTGCAACAGCTGCAAGAATTGCTGCGGACACCAACACCTACACTGCTGTTGCGCAGAAGGTTTACAACAAGGCTACAAGCATTGCTGACACTCTGTGGAACACCAGCGACCAGTTCGCTCTTATGGACGAGCTCTACACAACCTTCTTCGCTGAGAATTGTGCTAATGATTGGGCAAAAGAAGCCGACAATGAAGATGCTTATGTATTCGGCATCGGCACACTTCTTTCACTCAGACAGGTTGGCGCCGAAACTCTTTACAACCTCAAGGTTGCTCAGAACGGCGGCGTTATCGGTATGATTAAAGATCAGATCAATGCCAACATCACATTTGAGAACCACGCTGAACTTGCTTTCATCGACCTTGCCGACGATGTTCTTTTCGCTGACAATTATGATGATGCAAAGGTTGTTGATTCAATCGTTACCGTTACATCAAAGGCATTCACTGTTGTTGATGGCAACGCGATTGACAATGTTGAAGGCATCTATGACAGCTATAACACCAAAGCTGCCGTTCGCTATGATGAGGCTCAGGACAGATATGTCAAAGTTTACTTCATCAGCGGTGATGCGGATCTCAGACTGAGATATCCTGCGGACACACTTGCAACTTTGATAATTGAGAGCTATCTCAACGGTGCAATCAACGACTATTCCTTCACAGACATTACTGTCGGTGACGGTGTTGTTGCGACACTTTCAACAAATCTTTCAAACGGCGCGACTTACAACCTCTATGACGCTGATGGTAATCTTCAGGTTAAAGAGCTTAATGATGACTTTGTTTATCCCGTTCTTAACGAAGTTACCACCAAGGCTGTTATCAAGGCTGTTGAGGATATCGCTGTGAAGCAGGTTAAGATTAAGGTTACTAGCATTTTTGATCTTATCAAGTCCTACTTCGCTAAGATAGTTGCCGCTATCGGCAAAATCTTCTGATTAACTCCTGATTAACCCCCGGGGTGTGAACTTGTTGCGGTTCGCACCCCGTTATTTTTAAAATAAAGGATTTCGCCATGAAAAATATCTCTTTTGATAAAGTGACGATTAACGACGGCTTTTGGAAAGACAGGCAAACTGTCAACGCAACCAAAACAATCCCCGCAGTTATGAACAGATTTAAGGAAACGGGAAGGTTCGCTGCTTTTCAGTTCGACTGGCACGAAGGAATGCCGAACAAACCTCATTATTTTTGGGATTCCGATGTGGCTAAATGGATCGAAAGTGTCGCTTATCTTATTGCCAAGGAGCCTCACCCGGAGCTTGAAAGCGAAGTTGACTCGCTTATTGATAACATAGAAAAAAATCAGCAGCCTGATGGTTATTTTAATATCTATTTCACGGTATGCGAACCGGAGCACAGGTTCTTTAACCGTGATTGGCATGAGCTTTATTGTGCCGGCCATTTAACAGAGGCGGCTGTTGCATATTATAACGCAACCGGTAAAGATAAAATGCTCAAATGTATGTGCCGCTATCTTGAATTAATTGAAAAGGTATTTAAGATTGAAGACAGTGCGGCGTTCCATACGCCGGGGCATGAAGAAATTGAGCTTGCTCTTGTTAAGCTTTATCATTGCACCGGTGAAAAAAGATGGCTTGAGCTTGCAAAGTATTTTATTGACAAACGCGGAACTGAAAAAGAAGTTCCGGAGGATAATTGGTGCACAGCGGCATATTATCAAAGCGATGTGCCGGTCAGAAATATGTCAACGGCATACGGGCACGCTGTAAGAGCGGTTTATCTTTATTCCGCAATGGCGGATATAGCGCGCGAATATGACGACACGGAGCTTAAAGATGCCTGTATCAGAATATTTGACGATATTTATACCAAAAAACTCTATGTAACCGGCGGAATCGGTCAGTCCTACGCCGGCGAGGCTTTTACTGTTCCATATGACCTGCCGAATTCTCTCGCGTATACGGAAACGTGCGCCGCGATAGGGCTTTGTTATTTTGCAAACCGTATGCTCTCAATAAGGCATGATGTTAAATACGCCGACGTTATTGAAAAAGCAATTTTTAACGGTATTTTATCCGGTGTATCGCTTGACGGTGAAGCTTTCTTTTATAAAAATCCGCTGGAAATCCTTCATGCTGTAAGGGACAGAAATATCACTGTTCCGAAAGAAACCGAGCATTATCCCGAAAGCGTAAGGCAGAAAATATTTGACTGTTCCTGCTGCCCGCCGAATATAGCAAGGTTCATAGCGTCAATCGGCGATTATATTTATGCCGAAGATGAGGATAATATATATATTAACCAATTTATCGCCTCAAGCGCAAATGTCGGCGGTGCGGATATTGAGATAAAAACAGGTTATCCTTATGACGGTGAGATAACAATTGATGTCAAAAACAATGCTGATTTCAAAGCAGTTTGTGTTCGCATACCGGGCTGGACACAGGGCAGGTTTGATATTGCAATCAATCAGCGCTATGTTGATGTTGATGTTGTTGATGGCTATGCCGTTTGCAGAATGCGCGGTGATTTTGAAATAATTCTGCAGTTTGATATTCTTCCCAGGCTTTATTACGCAAATCCGCGTGTTAATGAAGATGTGGGCAAATGTTGTATAATTGCGGGTCCTCTTGTATATTGTTCGGACGGTGCTGACAACGGTTGCCATCTGAGAAATTATTTTGTTGAAGATGGTTTTGAGTATTTCTCAAAAACAAATGAAAAGCTCGGCACAAAGGACTTTATGGTTAAAGCAGAGAAATTGCGCCGTGACAACTGCACCGACCTGTATTCAAGAAAACGCGAATTCAACAAGGTATGGATGCGTATGATCCCGTATTACGCTTTCGGCAATCGCGGTGAGGCGGATATGACGGTGTGGCTGTCCTGCAGATAAAATTATAGTAAAATATAAAAAAACCGGCGAATACCCGTTTTTAAATGGGTCGCCGGTTTTTTTATGCCTTTTCGTAAAAGAGAGATATAACGGTTTTTTTCAGTGAACTGTCATCTATGTAAAACTCAGAGTATTTTTCGCCTTTTTTACTTTCACCTTTCGGCACGATAATATCGTTTATTGTGTATTCATTGAAAGATGAGCTGAGCCGGTTGATTTCCGAAACAGAACAGTCTGTTAATGTAAAATCGGCAAGGGATGCGCTGAGCTTTAACATTATATCCTGGTCTTTTTTTATAGTTTCATTCAGCTTTTTAACAAAAGCGAACATATATTGCCTTTGCCTTTTCATTCTGGAAAGATTCGTTTGATCGCCTGTGTTTTGACGCGCTCTGATATAATTTAATGCATCGTCTCCGTTTAGTTTTACGGTTGTGTCTTTTTTCAGCTTCGGTGCGGAGGGGATATCCTCCAGAACCTTAACCGTAACTCCTCCGATAATGTCATTGGCTTTTGAAACTGCGGACATATTTGCGCATATGTAATAGTCAATATTGGTATCAAAAATCAGATTTTTAACTGCCTTTACCACATTGCGGCAACTGTCGCTCATTCCGGAGCCGTAGGTGTGAGCAAGAGCCAGCTGACCGGTTAAGGTGCCGGAGCCTTCATCGTTGACGCCTATAACGGGTATTTTTGTCATAGTGTCGCGGTTAAACTGAACAATATTAAATTGTTTTGAGTTCTCATCAAGAACAAGCAACGAAACAAAGTCACATTGCTCACTGTTGTTAAATGAGTTTGAAGCCTTCATTTCACCGCTCTTGTCAATTCCAATCAGAAGAATTGAGGTAACAGCTTTTTTGGGTTTATATTCAACTCCATCGACTGTTATATAATCGTCTTTATAAATCTCATTAATACTAACGGATTCTAAAATCTCATCGTCTTCTTTTTGTGTCAGCTTTCTTTCAATCAGCCTGATTCCGGTTAAAAATGCCGATACAGAAAAAGCCAAAACAAAAAGCGCTGCGACGAGCTTTAAAAGGTAATTCCTGTTACTCTTCATAGCGCTTTTATTAACAATCAGATTGAATTATTCGGCGTGAGATTTGCTCTTTTTTGCAATGAAGAAGAATGTTACTGCAGCTGCGAGGCAAACACCGGCGGCAACGGCGATTATCGTAGTGTTAACGACGCCTGTTGACGGCGACTGCTGAGCCATGTCAAATATGGCAACAGGGCAAAGATCGCCCGATGCGAAAGTTATTGAAAGAGTATTACCGCTGAGATTAACAGCCGCAATTTCTTTCCATGCGTTTTCGCACTTTGTCAGAACAACAGGCGTAACTGTGTAACCGGTAACTCTGAATGTCAGTGTGAGAGCTGTTCCATTGTCAAAAGCCGCCTTGGCTTCACCTTTAAGAAGGATGTCAAAAAAGTCACGGCACGCATATTTCCCGCTCACGGCAGAGGCAACAAGGTCTGAAGGACCGCCGGCGTTTCTCACTTCGCTGTAAGCGTCAAGAAGCGCGTCTGTATCCACAGCGCTGTCTGCTTTGTCAATATCTTTATAAGCTGTGATTATTACATCGCTGATACTGCCCTGTGAAACAGAAATGAGTTCCGGTGCGCCTTTTTGCGAAACACTGGGTGTAAATGATGCAAATGCCGGTGAGCAAAGGCAAACAAGCATCAAAAGTGCAGTTAATGCTGAAATGGTTTTTTTCATTTTCGTTTCCTCCGTTATTAAACCTTTTTAGCTATTACCAAATATCTTTTTGAAGTGTCATCGCTGACACATGTTGACAAAATCAAAAGTCTGTCGCCGTATACCGGTCTTGATTCCATGTCAAGAAAAGCGGAAAGTGAACGCGTTGAGTAAATGCTCTTGATAAATCCGTTGAATCCGGCTTCGGTGTTAACCAGCGCTGTTTTTATTAAATGGTCGTTATCGGCAGGTACTGCGGCAACCGTTTTATAAGTCAGCTTCCTGTCCGGAAGATAAACAGAGATTGTTTTGTGACTGTCGGTACTGCTGCCGGTGTAGTAATCTTTTAATGAGCCGAACATGGCTCCTGAAGTGACATTGTGACCGTAGATAACCGTAACATTATCCGAAAAATCGGAATTATTACAATCTTCAACAAAAAGAGAACCGTATTTTGATGTTTTTCCGTAAATGTTTCTGAAAAGATAATAACTGCTGTTGCCCTTACGCATAACCACCGGGTATGATACTTCGGTGTTCGGTATGTCAAGCCAGGCGATAACATCGGGAGCAGAGCGCCGCAGTTGCTCAAAATCAACCGGACTGTTATAACCCGACACCACGCCGGAGGATTGACTGCCGGAAGTCTGACCTGCGGAAGCGGGGAATGAATAGTCTGCAGTAGTTTTTTCTCGCACCGGTTCGGGGGTTGCGGATTTATTCTTGTTTGACGGCGATTCAACACGCGGATTTTTGCTTTTACCCGTTGACGGCAGAGACTGCAGCCTTTCGGGTGTGAGCTCTGCCTTTTGAGTGATGATTTCATTTTGGGCAACCCGGGTAACAATTTCAAAATTCTGTTGACCGTTTTCGTCGGTAAAAATCCTTGTCAGTATTTCGCCGCCTTTTTCAGTGACCGGTTCAAAACCGTTTTCTTCAGGATTGTCGCTCGATGAAATAACATCGAGCGCTGACTCGATTCTTTCCTTTATAACCGCTTCTTCATCGATAACACCCTGTTCTATATCATCTTTTGTGACAGGTTTGGTGAAATTGAATTTGATATAGAATATCGCAAGAACGACTGCCGATATAAAGAAGACGGCGGAAAGAGTATAAAAAACTTTAGTTTTCATCTTTTTCTGGCATAGTATCTGCCGTATTTTCTGTATCCGTATTTTCCGGCTTCATTCAATGAGCCGTTATAGACAAAACCAAGGATATTTGCGCCGGCGAATTTAAGCTGGTCAACGGTTTCTTTAAGTGAGTCTGTTCTGCAGACATCGCGCCTGACAACAATAACCATTCCGTTTGCGTATTTAGAAATAACAGCGGCGTCGGTTACTACACACACGGGGGGAAGATCAATGAAAATATAGTCGTAACATTCTTTGAACGCATCAATTATACTTTCCATTTTGGCACTGCCCAAAAGTTCTGACGGATTGGGAGCGATGCTGCCGGATGTCAGCACATCGAAACCGCAAATATCATCTTTGGCACACACATCTTTAACAACGGTATTATCTTCGCTTTGGTTTGTCAGAAGTTCGGAAAGACCGCTGCCGTTTGAAATACCGAGCTTTTCGGCTACAGTAGACAGACGCATATCCGCGTCTATCAAAAGGACTTTTTTGCCGTCCTGCGCCATTGAATAACTAAGATTAATCGCTGTTATGCTTTTGCCTTCGCCGCGTACGGAACTTGTAACGCCCACAACCTTGCAGCCATCATTCCCGGCGAATGAAAAAAGAATGTTTGTTCTGAGTCTTTTGTAAGCTTCGGAAGAAGCAAAGCTTATATTTTCACAAATCGGATATTTTTCATCGGCGCTCTGTTGTGAGAAGGCAGATGTTTTTATCGGTTTAAATTTAGCCATGCGCCCTCCTTAACTGTTTTTGCCGTGTGAATAGTAATAATATCTGGAGCCTTTAGTTTCCCGTGAATCGGGGATGGATGCAAGAACGGGGATGTCATAAGCCTGCGATAAATACGCCTCTTCATGGATCACATTGTCCATAACTGCCCTGACAATAACGGTGACCGTACTGCACAGAATGCCGATAAGAACGCCGATAACGGTAATGCGCGTATATGCGGGACCGGAGCGTCTCGAAGGCGTTACAGCGTAATCAACAACCCTTACGGAACTGCCGTCAACGATTTCGGCTATCCTGTTCGGCAGAACCTTGGCAATTGCGTTGGCAAGAACAGTCGAAAGAGCAGGGTCGGTTGTTTCGACATTGATTTTGAAAATCTCGGTTGAATCAACAGCTTTGGCTGTTATCATTGATTTAAGTCTTTCAGGCTTTATGTTAACACCGGCGTATTCAATTACTTCGTTGAGCGTTGTTCTGGAATTCAAGATAACTATGTATGTGTTAACAAGCTGCTGGGCAGCGTTCAATGTCGAGCTTGAAATATTAAAACTTGCGTTGCCGACTGAAATATCGGTGTTATTGACATAAAGCTCAATGTCAGCGGTATAAGTGGGATCGACTGCAACATACACAAGGCTGAAAAACAGTGATCCGCACACAACAGCGCTGAGAATGATCAACCATATTTTCTTAACGAGAGTTTTCAGGATGATGACAAGATCTATCTCCCGGACATTATCGTTGTTTTGCATAATCTTTCCTTGTAAACATATTTTGTACTCCGATTGATTATACAATAATATAAACCAATTTTCAATATTTTAATAAATTAATTTTTCGGTCAGAACATAATCCGGGCTTAAATCATGCTGTTCAACCGGGATATCGTCGACAATCAGCTTTTCAAAGCACAGACAAATGCTTATGCATTCCGCTTTTTTAAGAAAACGGTCATAATATCCGCCGCCGTGACCGAGCCGCCGTCTGTCCCGCCCGGCGCACACGCAGGGGATTACTGCAATATCGGGTTTTTCCGTTTCTTCGTTTTGCTCCGAGGGCATCGGTATACCGAATTTTCCTGTTATGCACTTGTCGAGGTCTGTCAGCCGTACGGCTTTCATTATGCCTTTTCCCATGCAAACCGGCGCGTAAACTTTTTTGCCGTTTTTCAAAAGAAACTCTATAATCCGTTTTGTGTCCGGCTCTTTTTCCGTGCTTAAATAAACGAAAAATGATTCGCCTCTGTCGGAAAATTCTTTTATGAATTTCTCATAAATCAATCTGTCTGCGTCCTTTTTATATTCATTGTCGATTTGCCGTGCCATAATATCGCATTTACGGCGGAGTTTTTCTTTTTCCAATACTGT
>JAILFM010000082.1 GCA_024697575.1 Clostridiales bacterium | reverse complement strand
GAATTCTTCATCTTCATAAGTAAGTGTGCTGTCCCCAAAACTTAGGTAAACATAGTCATCATCTGTATATGAAAAGCCTGAAGCGTTGTGCAGAAACAATGTGAATTCTACTGCACGAAAAGTAGGTGCAGAGCGAATCACTAGCTCATTGCTTTCGGGATGCTCTACAAATGCCAAGTCTAAGTCCTCAACATTTGAAAATGCCGAGAACACATCTAATGTTTCTTTTGCGAGATTGTTGACATTAAAGAATTTCATGTAATCACCGAAATCATTTTACCATAATTGGTGGAAATAATAAACAATTATTTATATCAGCCCGACGAACTTGTAATATATCTCGACCATCTGGTGCGGTGTGCCGTTGATGATTTCTTTTTCGTGTATGACGATTTTGTCTATCAGCTCGTTGAGAATTCGGGCGTTGAGTTCGGCGATGTCGGTGTATTCTTCAATCAGTTTTGTGAATAGCTTTGCGTTCTGCTCGGCAGAGGTTACGGCGTTGACCTCGGCGAGCAGTTCTTCTTTTTCGGATTTGAGTCCGGCGTATTCGTTTTCGTATTTGCCGTTCATATCGAGGTAGCGTTCCTCGGTAATCTTTTCAAGCACTCTGTCCTCATAGAGCTTGCCGATTATCTTGTCGAGCTGTTCCAAGCGCTTGTCGATTTTCTTTAAGCGACTCTTCGCTGCCTTGATTTCCTGCTCGGTTTTTTCATCCATTTTGTATTGCAGAAGGCGGGCGTACACTTCCTTGTTTTCATACGCTTCACTTGCCTGACGGCGAATGTCTTCAAGCACAATGTTGTAAAGCGTCTGATATCCGATAGCGTGTGATGTGCAACGCTGTTTGCCGTAGTTCTTATACACCCAGCAGGAGAAGCCGGTGAACTGTTCACGCTTACTGTTGTATGAAGCATTAAGCGCCGAGCCGCAGTCAGCGCATTTAACCAACCCTGCGAACATCTGAACTTCGCCTCGTTTGTTTTCTCTGCGGCGTTTCTGCATTATGCTGTGAGCAAGATCCCAACTGCGTTTATCAATAATCGGCTCGTGAGTGTTCTCAACTACTATCCAGTCCTTTTCATCGGTGGCGACCTTTTTCTTTTTCGTTCTGCCTACAGTTCTTGTTCTGCCGAAGGTAATCTGTCCGAGATATACGGGGTTGTTAAGTATCGAGCGGATTGATGTTGCGTGCCAGTCAAAGTCCTGCCGCCAGTAGTCGCTCTTGAAATAGTCGGGATTGTTTCTGTTGAAGTATGCCTGGGGATTCAGTATTTCACGTTCACGCAGTATCTTTGCCATTCTCACATATCCGATACCGTCACAGAACATTCTGAATATCTCTTTTACCACTTCGGCTGCTTCGGGATCAATTACAAGGTGATGTCTGTCATCCGGATCCTTGATATATCCGTAAGGAGCGTGGCTGCCTATGTACTTACCTTCCTTTGCAAGTGCTTGGAATGCAAGCTTTGTTTTGCGTGAACATTCCTTTGCGTAGTGGCTGTTTATAACATTGGTTATGGGCATGAGTATCCCGTCTGTGCCTTTGAGAGTGTCAATGTTTTCGCCTATGGCAATAAAGCGTATGTTCCAGTCCTCGAAATCGTTTTCGATATACATACCCATCTGCGCATATTCTCTGCCGAATCGGGAGAGGTCTTTGACGATTACAAGATTTGCCTTGTGGCTTTCAAGGTCTTTGAGCATCCGTTTGAAGTCCGGGCGCTCAAAGTTAGTACCGCTGAATCCGTCATCGGCATAGATGTCATATATTGCAATACCGTTTTCCTTACAATATTGAGTGAGCAACGCCTTCTGTGTCTGAATGCTTCCGCTCTCGCCGAGATAAGCGTCATCCGAGGACAGTCTGCAATACAGAGCCGCGCGGTATTCGTTCTCTTTTGTAATCATAAAGTCACATCCTTTCAGCCACAAACAATACCATCAAGCGTTGTCATTATCCATATCCAAAGCCGACGGATTTTCATCCGACTTTTTGTCTGAAACCAACGAATCGAGTTTATCTTCCATAAGATGTTTGAGCAGATATTCAATCTGTTCGCCTTTTCTGAAGTGACTGATAACGCAATATGTAACTCCGTTCTCAATATGGGTATTCATTTTAATCCCTCTCTCGTCAAGAGGGATTCTGCCTGTTCCGAGATAGATTTCTTTAAGATCCATAGTTATCTCCTTTATGGTAAAGTGGGCTCGGGCTTCTGCCCGTTCTTTCGGCTTGCCGAAACAAGACGCCTTCAGGCGATGCTTGGACTCTCAATAAGAGAGTTTTTAGCGTCAAAAATGAAAAAGTCGCTTTTTTGTGTCGTCAGAAACCCTTATGTTTGTAGCAAAAAGCCAAAATATGGTGCCGTTTTTGTCTCCAACTCTAAAAAAAGTCTCCAAAATAAAATCCCGCAAAGCGTTGCTGTTGCGGTGTTTTCCTGCGAGGCGGCATGAAAAAGGCGCCACGCTTTTAACCCGCTTAAAAATCGATTGCAGAAAAACGCCGAAAAACGAGAGAAAAAGCACAAGCGCAAATAATTAATATTCTCTATAAAAGACTCTCACAAATGCCTCAAAAACGATTTTTATATTCCCGGCGGTTACTTTCCCGACTTTGCTCCTGCTCGCTCAAATACGCCCGATATTCTGCCGAAGGAGTTTAAGATTGTTTCTATCAGATTCCTTAACGGGAGGTTGTGTGATTTCTTTACAGTGTCCGGAGAGCTTTTCTGAAGGCTTTCTATATTGTTTATGAGCAGTCCACTGCACTAGGGTGGTGCAATCAGTTGCACGGAATAAGCACGAAAAAAGTACATCCCGTAATAGAACAAATGTTCTGTTACGGGATGATTATATCACTTGCTTTTGAATTTGTAAAGGGTTTGGTGTACCAATTATTGGACATTTGAAAAATGACTTGCAATTTACCTTTTTCAGAGTTAAAACACAAACGATCTGAAGGAGGTTTTTATGATGATTACAGATTACAAATCGTTTGACGAGATGCCAATGTTTATCTCCATACCGCAAGCGGCAGTGGTACTCGGTATTTCAAATCCATGTCTTTACGGAATTATTAAAAGAGATCCGACCTTTCCTGTTTTGAGCCTTGGCAGAAGAAGAGTTGTTCCGACATCAAATCTCAAACAATGGATCGATGATCAAGTCAAGAAGGGAGTCG
>JAILFM010000157.1 GCA_024697575.1 Clostridiales bacterium | reverse complement strand
GCCGAAACAGGGCAATAAATTTCTCGCCGCCGGCTGTGAAACGGCGGGTCAGTTTACCTATGTTTTCGCAATGAGCGGTAACGGGGCCATAGCCGCGCCGATAATTTCCTCCGTGTGTGTCGTATCTCTTATTTTGTCAAGAATTTTCCTTAAAGAGAAGCTGACATTCAAGCAATATATCTGTATTTTTTTAATTATAGTCGGTATTATCGCCCTTGCTGTTGTCGAGGGTGAGTAGAAAGGAGATTTAAGAATGCTCAAGAGATTTTTTTCACTCATGCTGTCGCTGCTGTTTGTGTTCGGCGTTTTTTCGGTTTCACCTGTAATTGCTGATGCTGTATTAATCAATTTTACGCTTACGGCAGATGACATTTCTTATGGTGAAACGGCTGTTGTAACGGCGTCATTCCCATCCGATGCGACCGGGACCGTCACCTTCTACCTGGACTATGCTGAAAACGGTCCGAAAATCGGAATTACGGATGGTGAAGCAGTTTGTGAATTCAAAGGACTTTCCATTCAGAAGCACATCGTTGAAGCGGTTTACAGCGGTGATGACAATTATCAGAGTCAGAATGCCGTAACGGTCGAATTCAATGTCGGCAAACCGAAGACCTACACCGCGACTCTGCTTGTCGACGGTGAAGAGTACGCGCAGATTCCGTTTACCTACGGTCAGAAGTCAATTACACTGCCCGAAGTTCCCAAGAAAGAAGGGCACACCGGCTCATGGGAAAGCTATTCTCTTATCGCCGCGAATATCGAAATCAACGCCGTTTACGAGCCGATTGAGTACAAAATGACCTTCTATAACGGCGACAAAATCCATACGAAATTTTATGTTCCTTTCGGTTCTCCCGTAGCGCATCCGCGTACGCCTTCAAAAGAATATTATGACTTTGCCGGCTGGAATCCCGAAATACCGGATAAAGCTCCTGCTCATGATATGGAGTTCCATGCGGTTTTCACCCCCAAAAAATACACTGCAACTCTTCTTGTTGACGGCAAAATATTTGCGCAAATCCCGTTTACCTACGGTCAGAAGTCCATTGACCTGCCTGAAGTCCCCAAGAAAGAGGGACACACCGGTTCATGGGAAAGCTATTCTCTCATGGGCGGGGATGTAGAAATAAACGCTGTTTACGAGCCGAATACATACATTGCAACCCTTCTTGTCGATGGTAAAGTTTATAAAGAGATTCCGTTTACCTACGGTCAGAAGTCAATTACACTGCCCGATGTTCCCAAGAAAGAGGGGTACACCGGTTCATGGGAGAGTTATTCTCTTATCGCCGCAAATATTGAAATCAACGCAGTTTATGAGCCGATTGAATACAAAATGACTTTTTATAACGGTGACAAAGTTCATACGCAGTTTTATGTTCCGTTCGGGTCACCGGTAGCTCACCCGCGCACACCTTCAAAAGAGTATTATGACTTTGCCGGCTGGAATCCCGAAATACCGGATAAAGCTCCTGCTCACGATATGGAGTTCCGTGCGGTTTTCACACCCAAAAAATACATTGCAACCCTTCTTGTCGACGGCAAAGTTTATAAAGAAATTCCGTATACTTACGGTCAGAAGTCGTTAAGCTTGCCTGATGTTCCCAAGAAAGAGGGATATAAGGGCTCTTGGGAAAGCTATTCCCTCATTGGCGGAGATATTGAAATCAACGCCGTTTATGTGCTGGAACCAAAAGTCAGTTCTGCAGATAGATCATTTGAGGAAACCGTTGATTTCAGGCAGGCAAAAACATACACCTTTACTGTTGATAACCTTCCGGCGGGCGCTGTTTTGATTGTATATAAGGATGGGAAACCCATTGAAGAGGGCAAAACAGTTACCATTGATAAGCCGACAAAGGACTATACCGTTGAGTGTAAGATGTTTGATAACGATGGTAATGAAATTGCATCAAGCGGTGTGATTAGTGTTAAGGTGAAAAACAGTCTGCAGGACAGAATAAAATGGTTCTTTAAAAATCTTTTTTCGGTTATTTTCAAGCCGAAATCAATTGTGAGATAGTGTTTTAATAAATCATCGGTGCCGCTCACATAAAGTGTGCGGCACCGATGATTTATCCTTATTTGTCGGACATTTCAAAAGTGAGGTTACCGCCGCCCGTCAAATCGCCGTGGGTAATAAATCCATTGGTTATATCTTCTGAATTTAAGGTTACCGAACTGACATAAATGTTTTTCTCGCTGTTGTTATTCGCTGTTATTGTCAGTTTGTTCCCGTTTTCAAAATTAATCACCGCTTTATCAACACACGGGGAGCCAATGTAATACCTGTCCGTTCCCGCAACGGGGTAAATACCGATTGCGGCAAGCACATACCAGCTGCTGAGCGTGCCGCCGTCATCGTTTCCGTCAAGACCGTCGATATCAGTGCTGAATCTTTCTTTCAGCGTCCACCTGACCCATTTTTGTGTAAGGTCCGTTCTGCCCGCGTCCGTAAAGAGCCAGGGCGTGTGAATATCATGCTGATTGCCGATCCAGTAATCTGCGCCGGGGTTTATATCTGCGCGGCTTCCGGAAGCGCCTTTCATAAATTTTTCAAGCTCTGTTACGAATTTATTGTTGCCGCCGAACAGTTCAATTAATCCGTCAACATCCTGTGTGGCGCTCCATCGCCAGTGCGCCGCGCTACCTTCGCAAAAGGCTTTAAAAAACTTTGTGCCGAATATGTCATCAAAAAACGATGTCATTTTTGTCGTTATTCTTTTGAAACTGCCGTCGGAAGTTTTCGGCATGAAATAGCCGGTCTTATCGTCCCAAAGGTTTTTATAGTACCCGGCGCGTTCTGCAAATGTTTTTGCTTCCTCATCCCTGCCAAGAGCAGCGCAAAGTCGCGAGACGGCATCATTCTGCCACGAAAACTCAAGAGTTTTGGATACGGAATATCTGCGCGTTAAATCGTCCGGCAGGTAGCCGTATTTATTATACAGCTTAATGTCGTCTTTTTGCTCGCTGTCACCGATTTCACCCTCGCCGCAGCTAACCATATAATCACAGGCGCTTTCTGCGTCAAAATCAAAACCTTTCAGATAGCTTTCGGTGATAATTATGTTTGCCGGGTTGCCGAACATCGATCCGGAATACCCCGCTCCCATCGGCCAGCGCGGCAAAACTCCGCCTCTGCCAGCCATGTCAAGAAGGCTGTTCAGGCAGTCGATTTGAATATCCGGCGCAATAAGTGTATAAAGCGAATGTGTTGTACGGCAGGTGTCCCACAGCGACATATCGGTTCTGTAAGTATAGTTCTGCGCCGTGTGTACCTTTTTGTCAAAACCGAGGTATTCGCCGTTGCAGTCAGTGAAATCGGTAGGCATTATCATTGAATGATAAAGCGCGGTGTAAAATATCTCTTTTGTTTCTTCATCCGCTTCGATTTGAATTGAAGAAAGCCTGTTTTCCCATTCATTTACGGCATATTCCCTGACGGCATTAAAATCTTTTCCGCCGGTTTCACATTCAAGGTTAAGGCAGGCGTTTTCGGTGCTGACAAAGCTCACGCCCGTTCTGAAAACAACTTCACTTTCGGCAAAACTTACAGTAACACCGTTTTGGGACGGTGTTATTTTTTCAACAGGTGTATCAAACCCTGCTTTCATATACACCGGCAGTCCGCCGTATCTGCCGGAAAATGTACCGAAAAGCGTTGTTTGGGCGGTTATGCCTTTGCCGTCGTCATCTACTGATAGCGCTGTGTTTTCAGTTTTGCCGCTGCTGAGGCATGATGAAGCGTCGATATATATTTCAGACTTGGATTTACCTTTGAAGCTGAAGCGGAATATTGCGCAGTGAGAAGTTGCCGTCATTTCGCAGTAAACTTCACCCGTCGGCAGATATACTCCGTAATATCCGGGATAAGCGGATTCATTCTTGTTTAAATAGGGCAGACAGTTCGGCTTTTTGCCGTTAACGCAAGGCGTTACCCTGAACATACCGTAATCCCTTGCGCCTGTTCCGGAGAGCCTGCCGAGGCTGAAACCGAGCATATGGCCGTGTTCGCGGTAATAACCCGACGTACTTGTTTTTATCAATGTCAGCCCTCCTGCGGCGCAGGTGTCCGGCCCGACCCTGACACACCCGAACGGAGTGCAGGCAGCGGGGCTGAGCATGGCGCACGCCCACGGTATGCCGCCTGTCCCTATGAAGGGATTGACATATTGAGTATATTCCCCGGTTTCTTTTTCCGGTATTTCCGCTTTCGGAGCAAAAACGGCCCCCGAAAACAGCATCTCAATGCCGACAATAAGCGATACAAATGTTCTGATAATTCTTAACATATTACAATTTCCCGATATTATTTAATTATTTGTACTGATAGCATCTGACATAATCAACCGTGAAAGGCGTCGGCAAAAACTCATTGTTTTCTATAAGTTCGTCAACACCGACAGAGATTATCAGATACAGCGGCACTTGGCACACTCCGCCGAACGATGTCCGGGCGGTTTCAACCCCGTTGACATAGAAAATATATTCTTCGCTGTTCCACTCTACGCCGTATGTGTTGAATTTTTCATACGGGTTGTCTGCATAATAGAAACCCTGATTTTCATGTTTGTGCGCTTCGCCGTAGGCGTCTACATGAATGGTTTGAACTATGGAATTGAAGTCCGGGCTTTTCGTGTTGTAGCGCGTGTTGGTTTCAAGTATGTCGATTTCCGCCCCGCTTACACCGCCGTCTGTGTCATCCGCCCACATGCCGTCTGTCAAAAGCCAGAACGCCGGGTTAATGCCGGAGCCTTTGGGCAATATACAGCTGATTTCAAAATATCCGTAAAGCTGTTCATAGCCTTCGTGATCGCCCGCATAGTTTTTGTTGGGGTTTGTTTCCATTCCGTAGGTGTAGTACCCCGCGCCCTTAGGACCGTCCTCTTTGTATTCAACATTAATCTGAAGGCATCCGTCATCCGTGAAAGAAACACTGTCCCTGTTCCACCAGCAGTAGTCACGCTTTTGAGTGTCGTTATTGCCGTAAACATAGTGCCCCTGCCATATTTTTGTATCAAACCCGTGGTCAAATTCATCTGACCACACAAGCTCAAACCGGCTCATGTCAATCCTGTCTTTATACGGCGTTACCGGAGTGTCAAATAAAAACGCTCCGAAAAGCTGGAACACGGCTGTGATCATAGCCGCCGCCCGTTTAAAATCAAACGAAAAAAGCGCTTTGAAAAAACCGGCGACAGCGGGCAGAACAGAGTGAAATGCGTTGACCTGCCGCGCCGAAAAAAGAGAAAACAGATTTTTCATATTATTTGACCTCCGTTTTTTTATATCATAAATCAAATAGGACGCAAATTCAACACTAAATCATATGAAAAAGTATTGAATAGCCGGTTCTGTTATGGTACAATGTTTAAGCCAAACAAAATCAATAACATTTATTTACAGACAGCGGAACATTGCTTGTATTTTACCCTTTCGGTAAAAGTACATGCTCTGTTTTAATCACGCATTGTTCTGCTAATCTGTATGGCTATTGGTGATTTTGTTTGGCGACAGTCAGAGCTGTGTATTTTTCGTGCGTGGCTTCGGCTGCGCACTTTTTTTTTTTTGGGGGGGTATATGATGAAAGAATTTGTCAAAAAAGCTTTATCCTTGATTCTTTGCCTGATTATGCTTTTCGGCACTGTTGCTGTGGGCGGCGAGGGAATTGGCGAAACGCTCGCTTCGTTTTCGATCCTGGCAGAAGCGCTGGAATCTACCGGCAACGCAACGTTTGACGCTTTTATCAACGATTCCAGATTCACGAATGGTATATCATGGGGAACAATCCGCCCCAAACTGTCTACATATGATTGCTGGGAGTGTTGCGCTTACTGCGCCGATTTTGTCAAGTATTGCTTTGGCTACAACACGCCGAAAGCCGGTGAGTATTTTACGGGCGCAACCAACATCCGCGCCGGCGATGTGATCGTGGTCGGCGGTGAAAACGGCAACGGGCATTGGTTTGTTTGTTTAAAGAGAAGCGGAAACAGTTTATATGTTGCGGAAGGTAACTACGTAAGCAAAGTCCGCATCGGGTGGAATTACTCAGTCGTCAATGATTCCACAATTTCCGGCAGCAGCTATTCTTTCAGCCACGGCTGGCATTACCAAGCTGCCCACACCTGCGATTATATGGCTTCGGCGAAGGTAACAAAAGCACCGACGAAAACCGCAGCCGGTTCTCGCGTTAGAACCTGCTCCTGCGGTAAAACTATGACCGAAACCATTCCCGCCATTCCTTATACGACGGGTTTGGAAGAGGGGATTTATAAGGTTGAGTCAAAGCTCAAAAGCAACCTGCTCATGACCTGCTTCGGCAATTATAACGTTGGCGTTTGGAACAGTCCCGGCGGTGACGGTTATTGGCTGTTTCGCAAAAACAGCGACGGCACCTACACCTTGGAAAACGCCTATCGCAACGGCAAGGTGCTGGACGTTGAGGGTATATCCATGGTGAAATGCGCCAATATTTGCGGCTGTTCCTACAATGGCGGCGACAATCAGAAATTCTATGTAATTCCGGAAGGCAGTTATTATCGTTTGGTCGCTAAAAATTCCTATCAGACTGTAGACGATTATAACGCCGGTACCTCAGACGGAAATAACATCGTACAGCATACAGACAACGGTACTGACGCCCAGCGCTGGTTGCTCAAGCTCAGCAACCCGCCTCTTAATCTGTCGACATCATCGGTTACCGTCAGCTCCGGCAGTTCTGTTACGGTCAATTGCACGGTTGGCCGCGAAACTGGCGGAGTGATTATGAATTGTAATATTGCTGACACATCTGTTTGTTCCGCATCTTGGGGGGATTGGAACGGTATGACTTGCCCATTGACAATAACCGGAAAATCAGGCGGAACAACAACATTAACAATAACATCTAAAGATGAAGATACCAAGATTGTGTATGACACAAAAACTATCACCGTAACCGTTCCGGATACATCAAAGCCGTCAGCGTCAATATCGGCGACAAACAATGTGGCGTCTTCGCAGACCGCAACCCTTTCATTAAGTGACAATCTGAATCTTGGGGGTTATTATTGGGGCACAAGCTCAAATTATTCCGATAATACTTATACTGCTGTAAGCGGAACGAGCAAGAGCGTAACCAAAACCGTTTCATCTGCGGGAACATATTATCTGACCGCGAAAGACGCGGCGGGCAATATCTCGTCAACAGTTTCAAAAACATTCTATAAAACAACGCTTAACGCGAACAGCGGTTCGGTTTCACCCTCAAGCGTAATAACAATGAGCGGTAACTCGTTTGCCTTGCCTTCACCGACCCGTACCGGTTATTCATTCAAAAACTGGAACACCAATTCAAGCGGAACCGGAACGGGCAATAGCGCCGGCGCGTCATATAAACCGACCGGTAATGTTACTTTATATGCGCAGTGGACAGAATCAACAAAACCTGCCGGGTCAATTTCTTCAACAAACAATGTGGCGTCTTCGCAGACTGTGACTCTTTCATTAAGTGATAATCTGAATCTTGCGGGTTATTATTGGGGCACAAGCTCAAATTATTCCGATAATACTTATACTGCGGTAAGCGGAACGAGCAAGAGCGTAACCAAAACCGTTTCATCTGCGGGAACATATTATCTGACCGTAAAAGATGCTGCGGGCAATATTTCGTCAACAATTTCAAAAACATTCTATAAAACAACGCTTAACGCAAACGATGGCTCTGTTTCACCTGAAAGTGTTATTACAATGAGTGGTAATTCATTTACACTACCTCAGCCTACTCGTCCCGGTTATTGGTTCCTTGGCTGGGCTGACATTAATGATATAGTTTATTGCGCGGGTGATTCCTATACAGTGGAGGAAAACAATACTTTTGATGCTTATTGGGTTATTGATGTTTCCTATAGCGCTAATAATTCCAGGCGGGTTGTTACAGTTATTGAGTTTTTCCGTATAATTTTCAGGAAGTTTAGCGAACTTATTTTAAAACAAAGATTATACTGATTTTTAATGTAAAGAATGAGTAAATCATGGTTTGATTAAGATGCGTTTTTTTGGAATTTATTGGTAATGCTTCACTCCCCGACGTAACGATTGAACCGAAATAAAATCAAATCTTAAAACGCAGCCGGGCTGACCGTTACAAAGTCAACTCGGTTGTTCATTTTAAACAGAAATGACTTGACTGCAGTGTTTAACTATGGTATCTTATCAGAGAAAAATGCAACATGTTGCAATATTCTCTAACAGAGGCATTTGAATTATGGAAATTAAAAGGGATTTCTACTTAAATAAATTGACAGACAGAAAAGGCAACGGACTCATAAAAGTCATTACCGGTGTCAGGCGTTGCGGTAAGTCATATCTGCTGAATACTATCTTTTACAACCGGCTTATCAGTGACGGTATAAATAAAGACCACATCATTAGATTTGCGTTTGACTCAGCCGAAGATCTCAGCCTTATAGGTGAGAACCTGATTGACATCAATAACAGCAACAGAAAAGTTGATCCTGAAAAGTTTATAAGGTATATCAATGAAAAAATATCGGACAATAACACATATTATTTGCTTCTTGATGAAGTTCAGCTGTTAGGCTCATTTGAAGCGGTGCTGAACGGATATCTCCGAAAAGACAATATGGATGTTTACGTTACCGGAAGCAACGCGAAGTTCCTTTCAAAGGATATTATCACTGAGTTTGCGGGGCGCGGCGATGAGATCCTTATGTATCCTCTGTGCTACTCGGAATTTATGACCGTGTTCGACGCAGATAAATATGAGGGTCTGTCCCAATATATGCTTTACGGCGGAATTCCCCTTGTTGTTTTGAGAAAAACCGATCAGGATAAAATCTCCGCTCTCGACAATCTGTACAGAGAAATCTATGTGCGTGATATTGTATTGAGAAACAATGTGAGAAATCAGAACGAATTTGAGGATTTATTGAATTATATTTCCTCTTCTGTCGGCTTATTAACAAATCCGGAGAAGTTGAAGAATACCTTTCGCGGCGTAAAAAAATCCAATATCTCTTCCGACACAATAAAGTCTTATCTTGATTATATGGAAGATTCTTTTCTGATTGAATCGGCTGTCCGTTATGATGTCAAAGGGAAATCATATATCGAGACCCCGAAAAAATACTATTATTCGGATCCCGGACTTCGAAATTCAAGAATAGGCTTCAGGCAATATGAGCCAAATCATCTGATGGAAAATGTGATTTACAATGAATTGAGAATGCACGGATTCAAAGTGGATATCGGCACTGTGACCGCAGCGGAGAGAAATGAATCAGGGAGTGTTGTTAAAAAACAGCTCGAAGTGGATTTCGTATGCAATATGGGTTCCGCGAGGTATTATATTCAGTCGGCGTATTCAATACCCGACGCGGCAAAAAGAGAGCAGGAGATAAGACCATTGATAAAGATCGGCGATTCATTCAAAAAAATTGTAATCACCGGGGATATTGTACCCGCTCAATACGATGAAAACGGAATACTTACGATAAATGTTTTCGATTTTCTTCTGAATCCTACGGAGTATTTAAGATAACACTGACAGGCAGAAAAGGAGGTACAGCGCTTTGACACACGGACAGACAGGATACCCTTCGGTTGATAAACCGTGGTTAAAATTCTATTCTGACAATGTCATAAATTTCCAACAGGAAGAATGCACAATATATGAGAATCTTTTAAAAAACAATAAAGACCGGCCCGGGGACATCGCTCTTAATTACATGGGGCATAAAATCACTTACGGGGAACTGTTTGAAAGTATCGACAGAACGGCGTCGGCGTTTATAAACGCTGGCGTAAAGGAGGGCGAAACGGTAACAATCGCTCTGCCGAGCATCCCCGAGGCGATATACTGCGTTTACGCGCTGAATAAAATAGGCGCTGTTGCCAACATGATTCATCCGCTGGCAGGGGTGAACGAAACCGCCAACTATGTTAACGAGGTTAAGAGCCGAGTGGTGGTGATTTTTGATTCCGCGTATCCATCTTTGAAAGACTGTTTTCCGGACACATCGGCGCAGTTGATAATTGTCGCGTCTCCTGCCGATTTATTGCCCTTTACGCTCAAAGCCGCGTATTATTTGAAGGCTAATAAACCTGACCTGGACAACCGAAAATTCAAAAGCTGGAAAATGTTTATATCCGATGGCAAAGGCGCAAAAACCGATTTATACCGAAAGGACTGTCATAAAACCGCGCTGATTTCTCATACCGGCGGAACAACAGGAGAGCCCAAGGGGGTTATGTGTTCAGACATAAGCGTCAACTCTCTGATATGGCAGATGCTGTGTATGAATAAATATGAACGGCAGGAGGTTTGCATGCCGGTCATTCCGCCTTTCCATAATTACAGCCTGGTTGAGTCCATGATGGCGCCGCTGGCAGTCGGATATACGGTGGCATTGATACCAAGATACAATCCGGAGGATTTTGTAAAATATGTCAAAAAATATCATCCGAATCACGTGTTGTCGATTCCTTCGTATTGGGAGGCGCTGCTTAAGATAAAAGGGATTGAAAAAGAAGACTTGTCATGTTTAAAGAACATTATCTACGGCGGAGAGTCAATGAGCGCAGAGACGGAAGAAAAAATCAACAAACTGCTCTCATCCTGCGGGGTAAAGACACAGCTTCGTAAGGGCATAGGAGCGACCGAGATGGTCGCAGGGGCAACTATCGCATATGCGGAATGCAATCCCCCCGACAGCGTCGGGATACCTATGTCAAAGACAAACTGTAAAATTGTCGTTCCGGGTACGACACAGGAACTGTCGTACAACCGTGAAGGAGAAATCTGTTTTTCGGGTCCCACTCTGATGCTGGGCTACTATAACAATCCCGAAGCTACGGACGAGGTTGTTAAGGTACATGAAGACGGGATAAAATGGTTTCATACGGGAGACCTCGGTTATATCAATGAAGATGGCATCATTTTTGTTTCAGGAAGAATAAAAAGGATTCTCATAACAAGGGATAAGAATAAACAGGCTACCAAAATGTTTCCGGACAGGATTGAAAAAGCCGTCTGTTCACATCCGGCGGTGGATCTGTGCTGTGTCATAGGGGTTCCGGATGAAGAGCGGGTAAATTATCCCGGGGCTTTTGTGGTGCTTAAGGATAAAGGTGAGTCAATTTCGGTAAAAGATGAAATCTTAGAGATATGTAAAAACAGTTTGCCCGAATACATGGTTCCGGCAGAAATTGTGTTTCTGGATGATTTGCCCAGGACCAAAGCCGGTAAAATCGATTACAGGGCACTGGAAAATTTCAGACTATCGGAAACGGTTGAACCGAATCAGGCGGAAAAGATGCCGCCGTTATGAGTTCGGCGATTTAATCAGCGTTCCCCAAATTAATCTCTTGACAATCTTAACTTATAAATGTAAAATAAATAAGATAAAAGGGCTTGATTGTTCGTGCAGATTGAGGGGGCAGTTTATGAAAATTGTTTCGAATGTTTTTCAATCCGAGTACTTCGCTTTTGTTACGGAAGCATTTTCAAAGGTTTTATCTTCGGATGCTTCTTTTTCATATCTCAACAGCCCTGAATATATTGTTCTTCCCGGTTTTTGCGATGTGCATGTTCATTTTCGCGAACCGGGTTTTTTCTATAAAGAGACGATAAGACGCGGTTCCCTGGCGGCAGCTCACGGCGGTTATACCCATGTTTGCACAATGCCGAATCTTAATCCGGTGCCCGATTGCCGAAAGAATCTGTCTCTCCAGCTTTCAATTATTAACATTGACTCTGTTATCGGTATAAAGCCGTACGGCGCTGTTACCATTGGTCAGAAGGGCGAAAAGCTTGCGGATTTAAAAGCTATGGCTTCAAAGGTGGCGGCTTTTTCGGATGACGGCCACGGTGTTCAGGACCGGGAGTTGATGCGTCAGGCTATGATGCAGGCAAAGTCGCTCAACAAGGTGATTGCCGCTCACTGTGAAGTTGATTCGCTTGTAAACGGCGGCTGTGTCCATAAAGGTGCATATGCGCTCAATCACGGTCTTAAAGGGATTTCAAGCGAAAGCGAATGGAAAATGATTGAACGCGACCTCAATCTTGCTGCGCAAACCGGTTGCGCGTACCATGTGTGCCACATATCGTGTAAAGAGAGTGTTGACCTTATCAGACAGGCGAAAAAATCCGGCGTTGACGTTACCTGTGAAACCGCTCCGCATTATCTTGTTTTGGATGAAAACGATTTGCAAAACGAAGGCAGGTTCAAGATGAATCCCCCTTTGCGTTCCTCCGGTGACAGAATCGCCCTGATTGAGGGTGTCGCGGACGGAACCGTTGATATGATAGCAACGGACCACGCGCCTCATTCAATGAGGGAAAAAAGCAAGGGCCTTGAAGGGAGCGCATTCGGTGTTGTCGGGCTTGAAACAGCCTTTCCGGTACTGTACACAAGGCTTGTCAAAGAAAAGGTAATTACTATCGAAAAGCTCGTTGAGCTCTTGAGTTATAACCCGCGTAAAAGGTTCAATATTCCGTTTGATAACAGCTTTACCGTGTGGAATATGAATGTTATTTCACCTGTAAATCCCGATGAATTCTTATCAAAGGGCAGGGCAACCCCGTTTGAGGGTATCAATGTTTACGGTAAATGCGCCCTGACGGTTTATAAATCACACATTTCATACCGTGAAAACGGTCACTATAATTGATGTCACGGAGGTTTTATCATGGCAAAAAGAACGGATGTTAAAAAAGTATTGATTATCGGTTCCGGCCCCATTGTTATCGGTCAGGCGGCGGAATTTGACTATGCCGGCACTCAGGCATGCCTTGCTTTGAAAGAAGAAGGGTATGAGGTTATTCTGTGTAATTCAAATCCGGCGACAATAATGACCGACACGACAATTGCCGATAAAGTTTATATGGAGCCTCTGACTCTTGAATATGTTGCAAAAATCCTTCGCAAAGAAAGACCGGACGCCATTGTTCCCGGTATCGGCGGTCAGACGGGGCTTAACCTTGCCGTGCAGCTTGAAAAAAAAGGCGTTCTCAAGGAATGCGGCGTTGAACTTTTGGGGACTCCGAGCACCAGTATTGAACGCGCGGAGGACAGAGAGCTTTTTAAAGAAATGTGCATTTCAATCGGCGAGCCTGTCATTCCCTCCGAAATTACATACAGTATTGATGAGGCAAAGAAAGCGGCTGAAAAAATCGGTTACCCCGTTGTCCTCAGACCCGCATTCACCCTCGGCGGTACCGGCGGCGGCTTTGCGGATAACGAAGAGGAGCTTGTTGAAATCGGACTTAACGCATTCAAGCTTTCTCCCGTTCATCAGGTTCTGATTGAAAAGAGCGTAAAGGGATATAAAGAAATTGAATTTGAGGTCATGCGTGACTCAAACGATAAAGCTATAACAATCTGCGGTATGGAAAACATAGACCCCGTCGGCGTTCATACCGGTGACTCAATCGTTGTCGCGCCCATTCTTTCGCTCAATGACCATGATTTGAAAATGCTCAATGATTCCGCCATTAAGATTATCCGTGAGCTTAAAATAGAGGGCGGCTGCAACGTTCAGTTTGCTCTGAATCCCGAAAGCAGCGAATATTTCCTTATTGAAGTCAATCCGCGTGTTTCCCGTTCATCCGCTCTCGCGTCAAAGGCGAGCGGCTATCCAATAGCGAGAGTTACCGCAAAAATTGCTCTCGGTATGGCTCTTGAAGATATTCCGGTTGCCGGCGGAACTGCGGCTATCGAACCGTCACTTGACTATATTGTCGCAAAATTCCCGAGGTTCCCGTTTGATAAATTCGCTTCTGCCCCGAACGACCTTGGCACTCAGATGAAGGCAACGGGCGAGGTTATGGGCATCGGTTCAAGCCTTGAGGAATGCCTGTTAAAATCTGTGCGTTCGCTCGAGACCGGCGTGTGTCATTTCAGGCTCGCAAAGTTCGATTCCTTCTCGACTGAGGAGCTTTACAGCTATATTTCACGCTTTAAAGATGATAATGTCTTTGCGGTGTTTGAGCTGTTGCGCAGAGGGGAGAGCATTGAAAAAATCCATAAAGTTACAATGGTTACCGAACTTTTCCTTCAGGCGTATCTGAACATTGTCAATATGGAGAAGACAATTGCCGAAGGTGAATTTACAATCGAAAAGCTTAAAAACGCAAAAATAATGGGCTTTTCGGATAAATACATAGCTTATTTAAGAAATATACCGGAAATTGACATTTATCACCTGAGAAAAGAGAACGGGATTACTCCTGTTTTCCGTATGGTTGACACTCTTCATACCGGTAAATATATCGCCTATCTTTATTCCTCATATTCGGGTAAAAACGATTCAAGGCTCTCAACCAAAAACAAGATTATAGTTTTGGGCGCAGGTCCTATCAGAATTGGCCAGGGCGTTGAATTTGACTATTCAACCGTGCACGCCGTTCAGACGATAAAACGCGCGGGTTATGAAGCGATAATTATCAACAATAACCCGGAAACGGTTTCAACCGACTATACAACAGCCGATAAACTCTATTTTGAGCCGCTTACTCCCGAAGATGTTATGGCTATTATTGATTTTGAAAATCCGGAGGGCGTAATAGCTTCCCTCGGCGGTCAGACGGCAATCAACCTTGCACAGCCGCTTGTTGACCGCGGTGTTAAAATCATCGGGACGGATTGCGAGGCTATTGACAAGGCGGAAAACAGAGACAGGTTTGAAAAGCTGCTGCTTGACCTTAATATTCCCCAGCCCAAGGGCAGAGCGGTTACCAACATAGAGGACGGTATAAAAGCCGCGAACGAAATAGGCTACCCTGTTCTTGTCAGGCCGTCTTTTGTTCTGGGCGGGCGCGCAATGCAGATAGTTTCAAAAGATTCCGACCTGAGGCATTACCTTAAAACGGCTGTTGAAATTGATGAAGATAAGCCGGTGCTCGTTGATAAATACATTCAGGGCAAAGAGGTTGAGGTTGACGCAATTTGCGACGGCGTTGATGTTTTTGTGCCCGGTATCATGGAGCTTGTTGAGAGAACCGGTATTCACTCCGGCGACTCAATCAGCGTTTACCCGACATTTTCAATTTCTGATAAGGTCAGGGGCACCATTTTGCAGTATGCAAAAAAACTCGGCCTCGGTATAGGCATCATCGGGCTGTATAACATCCAGTTTATTGTTGATAAAGACGATAATGTTTCGATAATAGAAGTTAATCCGAGGTCGTCAAGAACGGTGCCCTTCCTTTCAAAATCCACCGGTTATTCTCTGGCGGATATAGCGACCGATGTTATTTTGGGCAAATCGCTTAAAGAACAGGGTGTTTTCAGCCTCTATCCCGAAGAGAAAAAGAGACATTATGTCAAAGTTCCCGTATTCTCATTCAACAAGATAAAGGGCCTTGACGCTTACCTTTCGCCTGAAATGAAGTCAACCGGCGAAGCTATCGGATATGATAAAACTCTTTCAAGAGCGATGTATAAAGCCCTTGTTGCCTCCGGTATGAAAATCCAGAACTACGGCACGGTTCTTGTTACACTTGCAGATGAGGATAAAGATGAGGCTCTGCCGCTTGTTAAGAGGTTTTACGATATGGGCTTTAATATCGAGGCGACAATCGGCACCGCTCAGCATCTGAAATCAAACGGCATAAGAACGAGGGTAATGGGTAAAATCAGCGAAGGGTGCGATGATATTCTTAACTCAATCCGTTCCGGTTATGTCAGTTATGTTATCAACACAAGGGCAATAATGTCCGGCGTTCATTATGATGACGGTGTTGCAATTCGCCGCTGCGCAACCGAAAACAATGTCACGATTTTCACTTCTCTTGACACAGTTCGTGTTTTGCTTGACGTTCTTGAAGAAACCACCCTTACCGTTTCCACAATAGATGAATAATTATGAAACAGGTTTTATTAGAAATCGCTGATAACAAAAGAATTGCTCCGTCGGTTTTTAAGTGTACTCTGGCGGGTGATGTCAGCGGCATCACTGCGCCCGGTCAGTTCATTAATCTGAAAATTGACGGATGCTATCTCAGAAGACCGATTTCCGTTTTTGATAAAACGGAAGAGAGCGTTTCAATTATATACAAAACCATCGGCAGGGGGACAGAAATTCTCTCACTTATGCAGGCGGGTGACGGCGTTGACGTATTGACCGGTCTCGGTAACGGTTATGATATTTCTCTCTCGGGTGACAGACCGCTTCTTATCGGCGGCGGCGTCGGTATTCCGCCTTTGTATTATCTTGCCGTTAAGCTTATCGAGAAGGGTGTTAAACCGGTTGCGATTCTCGGCTTCAACAAAAAAAGCGAAGTCTTTTGCGAGGATGATTTTAAAGCCGCCGGCTGTGATGTTTTTGTTACAACTGTTGACGGCAGCTACGGCATTGAAGGTTTTGTTACCGATGCCTTTCCGGTTGAATACAGCTTCTTTTACACCTGCGGACCCGAACCTATGCTCAAAGCGGTTTATTCCAAAACGGTGACTTCAGGTCAGTTCAGTTTTGAAGAAAGAATGGGCTGCGGTTTCGGCGCGTGCATGGGATGCTCTTGCAAAACAATTACCGGTTACAAGCGTATTTGCAAAGACGGACCTGTTCTCAGAAAAGAGGAAATTCTATGGGCAGATTAAGCGTCGATTTGTGCGGCATTGAACTTGACAACCCAATTATTCCCGCGTCGGGAACTTTCGGCTACGGATACGAGTTTGCCGAATTTTACGATATAAACATTTTGGGCACGTTTTCGTTTAAAGGCACAACGGCTCAGCCGAGATTCGGCAACCCTACGCCGCGTATCGCCGAATGTTCTGAGGGAATGCTTAACAGCGTAGGGCTGCAGAACCCCGGCGTTGAAAGCGTGATTAAAGACGAGCTTCCGAAGCTCAGACGCTGTTTCAACAAGAAGGTAATGGCAAACATCAGCGGCTTTTCCGTTGAGGAATATGCATATACCTGTAAAAAGCTTGCGGAATGTGACATTATAGGCTGGTTTGAGGTTAACATAAGCTGCCCGAACGTTCACGGCGGCGGTATGTCCTTCGGGACGGATCCTGCTATGGCGGCTAAGGTTACCGGGGCAGTCAGGGCTGTAACCGACAAGCCGGTTATTATCAAGCTGTCGCCTAATGTTACCGATATAGTTTCAATCGCGAAAGCCTGCGAAGAAGCGGGCGCGGACGGTATTTCACTGATAAACACACTTCTCGGTATGCGTATTGATTTAAAAAAGCGCAAACCGGTTTTGGCAAACACTATGGGCGGTTTTTCGGGGCCGGCTGTGTTTCCTGTGGCGCTTCGCATGGTTTATCAGGTTGCGAATGCCGTTTCTGTTCCGGTTATCGGTATGGGCGGCGTGTACAAAGCCGAGGACGTTATAGAGATGATGATGGCAGGGGCGACTGCGGTTGAAATAGGTTCTGCAAACCTTGTAAATCCTTTTGCCTGTAAAGATATTATTGAAAGCCTGCCCGCTGTTATGGATAAATACAACATTTCAACATTAAGGGAGTTAATCAATGGGTAAAGATGTCATTATAGCCTGTGATTTTTCGAGTAAAGAAAAAACATTTGAATTTCTTGATAAATTTACCGGCGAAAAACCCTTCGTAAAAATAGGTATGGAACTTTTTTATGCTGAGGGTCCCGGAATTGTGAAAGAAATCAAGAAGAGGGGACATAAAATATTTCTTGATTTGAAACTTCATGATATTCCGAATACTGTTAAAAAGGCAATGGCGGTTTTATCTGCGCTCGATGTTGACATCTGCAATCTTCACGCCTCTGGTGCTGTCTCAATGATGAAAGCGGCGGTTGAGGGTCTGACAAGGCCGGACGGAACAAGACCGCTTCTGATAGCTGTCACTCAGCTTACATCAACGGACAGTGAAAGTCTTAAAAACGACCTGCTTATTAACGACCCGATGGATGAAGTTGTTATGCATTACGCTTTAAACGCTAAAAAAGCGGGGCTTGACGGCGTTGTATGTTCGCCCCTTGAAGCCGGCAAGGTTCATGAAAAATGCGGCAGTGACTTTCTGACCGTTACTCCGGGCGTCAGATTTGCCGACGGTGAAATCGGTGATCAAAAACGCGTAACCACCCCCGAAAAGGCAAAAGAAATCGGCTCGGATTATATTGTTGTCGGCAGACCGATTACAGCTGCCTCCGATCCTGTTGCGGCTTACAGAAGATGTATTAAAGAATTTGTTGACTGAAAGGTGAAATGATATGAAAGAACTTATTGCAAAAGACCTGCTTAAAATCAAGGCTGTTTTTTTCAGACCCGAGGAGCCTTTCACATGGGCAAGCGGTATTAAAAGCCCGATTTATTGCGATAACAGACTGACGCTCACTGCGCCCGATGTCAGGGATGATATTGAAAATTCACTCGCAAAAGTTATAAAAGAGAATTATCCTTCTGCGCAGGTCCTTATGGGCACATCAACCGCCGGTATTGCTCATGCCGCGATTACAGCTCATATTCTCAATATGCCTATGGGGTATGTCCGTTCGGGCAACAAGGACCACGGCAGACAAAACCGGATTGAGGGCAGGCTTGAAAAAGGGCAGAAGGTTGTTGTGGTTGAAGATTTAATTTCAACCGGCGGCAGTGTTATCGAGGTTGTGCAGACTCTGCGCGAAGCGGGCGCGCAGGTTCTCGGCATTGTTTCAATCTTCACTTACGGAATGCAAAAGGGTATTGACGCTCTGGCAAAAGCCGATGTTAAAAATATTTCATTGACGGATTTTGACGCTGTTGCCGAAGTTGCCGCCGCTGAGGGTTACATAAAGAGCGAGGATATTCAGCGACTTATTGCTTTTCGCAACAATCCTTCGGATGAAAGCTGGATTAAAAGATGAAAAGTCTGATTAGCATTCTTGACCTTTCGGTTGAAGAAATTGAACAGCTTATTGCTACAGCTGACGATATTATCGATAATCCTGACAAGTATTGCGAAAAATGCAAAAGAAAAAAGCTTGCAACTTTGTTTTTTGAGCCTTCAACTCGCACAAGGCTCAGCTTTGAAGCGGCTATGCTCGAGCTCGGCGGCAGTGTTATCGGCTTTTCTGAAGCAAACGCGTCTTCAGCGGCAAAGGGCGAGAGCGTTGCCGATACAGCCAAGACCGTCAGCTGTTATGCCGATATTATTGCTATGCGTCACCCGAAAGAAGGCGCTCCGCTTGTTGCTTCCATAAACGCTTGCGTCCCTGTTATCAATGCAGGTGACGGCGGTCATAATCACCCGACGCAGACCCTGGCGGACCTTTTGACGATTCACCGTGAAAAAGGCGGTTTATCGGGTCTGACAATCGGTGTTTGCGGCGACCTTAAATTCGGCAGAACGGTGCATTCGCTTATTCAGGCAATGTCAAGGTATTCGGGCAACAGCTTTGTGCTGATAAGTCCTGAAGAATTGAAGCTGCCCAGTTATGTTAAAAAAGAAGTCCTTCGTAAAAACGGCATTCCATACACCCAGACGACTGACCTTGAGCAGGTTATGCCGAAGCTTGATATTCTCTATATGACCCGTGTTCAGAGAGAACGCTTTTTCAATGAAGAGGATTATTTAAGACTTAAGGACAGTTACATTCTCACACCGTCAAAGCTTAAAAATGCCAAAGAGAGTCTCAGTATTATGCACCCTCTTCCGAGAGTCAATGAAATCAGTGTGCTTATTGACGACGACCCGCGGGCGTGTTATTTTAAACAGGTGCTTAACGGCAAGTATATGAGAATGGCCCTCATTCTGAAACTTCTGGAGGAAAGCGAAGGATGAATATTGATTCAATTCAAAACGGAGTTGTTATTGACCATATAACGGCCGGCAGAGGGATGACTCTCTATCATATGCTTGGTCTTGATGAAATTGACTGTCCCGTTGCCATTATCACTAATGCCGGCAGTAAAAGAATGGGGAAAAAGGATATCATAAAAGTTGACGCCGATATTGACATCAATGTTGATGTTGTCGGCTATGTTGACCCCGGCGCAACCGTAAATATTATTAAGAACTCGCTCCTTATCGAAAAATTTAATCCTGCCTTGCCTTCCATCCTGACCAATGTTCTTAAATGCAAAAATCCGAGGTGTGTTACGGCGGTTGAGCAGGAGATTAACCATATCTTTAAACTCACTGACAAAGACAACAGGGTTTACAGATGTCTGTATTGCGAGACAAAGCACTGACCTTTCATTTCTGAGGAGAATGATAATGCTTTTTAATTTTGCGAGTCTGAAAATTATTGCTGTGATATGCGCTGTTTGTTCAGTGGCGCTGTGCGCGGCTTTGCTGAAAATATTCGGTAAATTTCTTCCTAAAGACCACGGCAGAGAATTTGCCGTTAACGGCGCTCTCTCTGCGGGCAAGATACGCGGCGCCGGTCTTATATTTGTTTCATCATTTATTGTCAGTTGCCTTTTATTTGTTCCCGTATCGCTTGAATATATTTTTTACTACATACTATTGTTTGCCGGAATGCTTTCGGGTTATCTTGATGACAGAAGCGATAAGCCGTGGAATGAATATAAAAAAGGCGCTATAGACCTTGGCATTGCCGCCTTGACATCATTGGTTTTTGTATATTATAATAAAAATATGCTCTCTCTCGGTTTTTTCGGTAGGGAACTTGTTCTGCCGCCGTGGCTGTTTTTTATTATTGCTCTTGCGGTTGTCTGGCTTTTGATAAACGCCGTTAACATAACGGACGGGATAGACGGTTTTTGCACGGTATTGACATCTATTCCTCTTGTTACCGCTGCTTTTATAATAATGAAATCAGGTACGGATAAAAAGGCGGTGGCGATAGTTGCCGTTATGATTTTCACGCTTTTGCCTTATTTATGGTTTAACTGTGAGCCAAGTTCAATGCTTATGGGCGACGCCGGTTCAAGGGCTCTGGGGCTTCTTTTAAGTATTGCCGTTTTTAAAACAGGCAATGTTCTGCTGCTTTTTCCTATGTGCGCGGTCACTCTTGTGGACGGGCTTATAAGCGTTGTCAAAGTGTCGCTTATTCGCTTTTTGCATGTGAATCCGCTGAAAAATATCAGAACACCGCTTCATGACCATTCGAGAAAGAATAAAGGCAGGTCCAATACACAGGTTATTTTCAGATATTCCATCATTCAGCTTGCCGGCTGTCTGATAACACTGGCAGTTTTGTTTTTGTAATTTCAGAGGTATAAAATTGATTGATATCCATACCCATATCTGCTATGGGGTTGATGACGGAGCGCAGGAATTTATTGACTCTGTCGATATGCTTTATATGGCGGCGGAATCCTACACCGGCGCGGTCGTGCTCACACCTCATACTAATTTACCGGGAAACAGCAGTAATTTGTGGGGCCCGTCTCTGAGCGAAAAGTTTAAAAGAATAAGGAATGCGGCTATTGATTCCGATTTGCCGCTTCAGGTGTTTTTCGGTCAGGAAATTTTTTTTGATGAAAATACGGTTGATTTGTTCAGGAAAGGCTATCTGATAACAATCAATAACTCAAGGTATCCTCTTGTTGAATTTGATTTCGGTGTTGATTTTGATTATTGTCGTAATAGTCTTGAACAGCTTCTCAAAGAGGGCCTTGTGCCTGTTATTGCGCACCCGGAAAGGTATAATTTCGTTTCAGAAGATCATGACGCCGCATTTAAGTTAAGGCAGATGGGCTGTATAATTCAGCTTGATAAAGACAGTGTGCTTGGTAATTTCGGTCGCTCTTCATATGTTAACGCAAAAACTCTTTTGAGTAATCATATTGCTCAGGTGGTTGCAAGTGACTGTCACTCAACATTCACTCGCTCGCCTGACCTGAAAGAATGTTTTGACTATATTGCCGATGCGTATGATTTTGATTATGCGGCGGAGCTTTTTGAACTTAATCCCGGGCGGATACTCAGGGATATGGCACTTTGAAATTTAATCCGGGATAAAGAAAGGGGGAAGGGTCTTGCAATACATTGTTATGGATCTTGAGTGGAACAATGTTTATGTTAAAAAAACATCCCGTTTTATGAACGAGATTATTGAAATCGGCGCAGTGAAGCTGAACTCCGATTTAGACACCGTTGATACCTTCTCCTGTATTATCCGTTCGCAGATCGGCAGAAAGCTCAGGGGCAGCGTTAAAGAACTGACCCATTTGACAAATGCGGATATTTTAACCGGAACTTCCTTTACAAAAACATTTTCTCATTTCAGAAAATGGATAGGTAATGAAGAAACCTGCGTTATAACCTGGGGTGACAGCGACATCAGGGTTCTTATTGAAAATTATTCTTACCTTAACGGAATAAACACCGTTCCGTTTCTCTCAAATTACTGTGATTTGCAAAAATATTATCAGCACTTTATAAAATCCGACCACGGTCAGCAGATAGGGCTTGTAAATGCGGCGGTCGGCATAGGGCTCAATCCCGATCTTTATACGCATCACCGCGCTTTGGGTGACAGCCTTTTGACAAGCGATATTTTTGAACAGATTTTTGACGAGAATCTTTTGAAAAAAGAAGTGCTTGTTTGTGATAAAGATTTTTACAGCAGGTTAATGTTTAAACCGCATATCATTAAAACTATTGACAGCAGTTTCGTTGATAAAAAAAGGCTGGAGCATTTCTGTGAAATGTGCGGTTCTTCCTGCAAAAGAATTTCCAAATGGAAGTTCAGCGGTCAGTTTTTCAAAGCGGATTTTTATTGCGATAAATGCAATACAAAATATAATATAAAAGTCAGGTTCAAAAAAACCTATGACGGAGTGGATTATAAAAAGGTCGTCTCCGTTGCTGAAGATTAATAACACGAGGGCGGGTATTATATGAAAACAACAATCAAAAAGCATCTGTGCAGGGTTTGCTCCATCTATGCCAAAGATAATCCGAAGGTACCTGCGGAGCTTTTTTCATTTAAAAATGAAAAGGCCGATTTAAAGGGATTTGAGTTTATTTCTCCGGTCAAAAAAAGCGATTATACAATTGCTTTGAAAGCCGGCAAAGTTTTATGGCTCGGCAGTGACAAGGGGCTTGTCAGGGTTGACCCTGAACCGGCTGATTATTTTGATAAGGTTTTGTATTTCAGCGCCGACAGAGACCTTAAAGATAATAATGTTCTTGCGATTATGGGTGATGAAATCAATGTCTGGGTTTTGACTGAAACCGGTGTTTCCGAAATTCATCTCATAAGCCTTACCGGTGAAGAAAAGGCAGACCTTCTTCTCAAAGAGACTCAGATGTATGTTGACCGTCACGGTATGATAACCCAAAAAGCTCTTGCCGTCCCCGGTGATGTTACCTCAGCGGTTGAGTGGGGGCATTCAGATAACGACGGTTGCTTCACAGCTAATTTTGCCGTCGGTGAAATCTATAAATACGCAACTTTATGCCGCGAACTCGGTGAAGACCATGAGAAAACAAAAGAGGCGCTGAATACATCCGTCAGAGCGATTGAGGCTATTTTGCTTCTTATGCATGTTTGCAAAAGGGGTAA
>JAILFM010000152.1 GCA_024697575.1 Clostridiales bacterium | reverse complement strand
GCTTTGGCATTCAGCTTTGGATGTACGCTACACCTGTAGTTTACCCTTTAAGCACTGTCAGCGGAGCATTGAAAACGGTTTTAATTCTTAATCCCGTCACTTCTTCCGCGGAGCTTGTAAGGCTTTCACTTCTGGGCGCCGGCACTGTTACATTTCCGGATGTTATCTATTCTTCGGCGGTGGCTGTTGTAACGGCAATATGCGGAATTGTTGTTTTTAATAAAGTTGAGCGTACTTTTGCGGATACGATTTGAGTGATAAAAATGGAAAACATTGCTATTAAAATAACCGGCGTTTCAAAACAATACCGCTTAGGCTCCATCGGCGCCGGAACACTGCAGGCGGATCTGCAGTCTTTTATTGCAAAAAAGCTCGGCAAAGAAGATCCGAACGAAAAAATAGGCGCAAAAAAACCGGCGAACAGGCGGTTTTATGCTCTTGACGATATTAACCTCACAATCCGCCGAGGCGAAAGGGTCGGCATTATCGGCTCAAACGGCGCAGGGAAATCGACTTTGTTAAAGCTTCTTTGCCGTATAACCGCGCCGACAAAGGGCGAAATTGATATATGGGGCCGCGTAACCTCTATGCTGGAGGTGGGCACGGGCTTTCACACCGAAATGACCGGGCGGGAAAACATATATCTTAACGGCTCGATTCTCGGCATGACCCGCAGTGAAATCGACGAACAGCTTGACGATATCATCGCCTTTTCGGAGGTCGGTGAATTTATAGACACCCCGGTGAAACGCTATTCATCCGGAATGTTTGTTAAGCTTGCCTTCGCCGTTGCGGCGTTTCTGAAAAGCGAAATTATGATTATGGACGAGGTGCTGGCGGTGGGCGATATGGCGTTTCAGCAAAAATGCCTTGCCCGCATGCGTCAGGCGGCTGAGCTTGAGGGACGGACAGTCCTTTATGTCAGCCATAATATGGATACAATCCGCCGCCTTTGTGAAAGATGTATTGTCCTAAGACAGGGGAAAATCATCTATGACGGCGAGACGGAAAATGCAATTGCCGCCTATATGGAACAAAATCTTAATGAAAATACCGTTGATATAGACCTTAAAGTGAAGGAGCGGGCAGCAAAGCTTTCGGATAACGGCGTAACTTTAACCCGTATTGTCCTTGACGGTAAAGTTCAGCCTGTTTATGAGAGCGGTGAAAAAATGAAACTGCGCCTGACTTTGGATATAAGTCAGCCGGTAAGCGATGCCGCTGTTCGCCTGACGCTGTGTACCCGGGCGGATCAGGGGCTTGCGAGCGCATGGTCGGCGCATTTTCCGCTTTTATCCGCCGGTGAAAAAGAGTTGAAGTTGGCCTTGCCCATGGATACTCTCGCAAAGGGTGTTTTTTTTGTCAGTATCGGCGTTTACCGCTTTGATGAAATCGGCAGACCCGTTGCGCTTGACCATATAACCGGCGCGTTCAGAATAGAGGTGACCGGTCAGCCGCTGTGGAACATCAATGCTCATGGCTATATGAAACTGCCGGAAATTGAAATCAATTAGGGAAACGCTGATTTTTTATGGAGCATAGTACATGATAGATTTTAACATTTCACTTGCCGGCATTCCGATTCACATCAGCGCCGGTTATGAAACATCATTGCGTTATTGTCGCGACTATATAACATCTGCTGCGCCCAAATTCAGTGTTGATATAAATCAAAATGATATTGAATTTGAACGGGAAAAATCCGAAAAAGAGGACAAAGATAAGGGCTTGCCTCCAAGGCAGTTTGCCGATTCTTATCTTGAAACGCTCGCAATTTACCGCAAAATATCGGAAAAACTGCCGTATTATGACACCGTTTTGTTTCACGGTGCAGTGGTCGCTGTGGGAAACAAGTCGTGGATGTTTACGGCTCCTTCCGGTACCGGCAAGACGACGCACACCGGGCTGTGGCTGAAAAACATACCAGGCGCGTACATCGTCAACGGCGACAAGCCCCTGATAAAGCTTACCAATGGCGGCGCGGTTGCGTGCGGCACACCGTGGCGGGGCAAAGAGCACTACGGCAGAAACGTTCAGGTTCCCCTTGAAGGCATTGTTTTTTTGGAACAAAGCGCTGAAAACGGGATAAAACAGGTGACTTTATCGGATGAGCTGCCGTCAATGCTTTCGCAGTGCTACCGTCCTGCGGACACCGGCGCATTTTTAAAAACGCTGCAGTTGATAAACTCTCTGGCAGGATGTGTGAAAATTTACCGTATGGGCTGCAATATGGAGGACGAAGCCGCTCTTATTGCCTATGAATTTGTGCGCCAATGAATAAACGGAGCTCGGTATGTCAAATGAAGTGAAATTTGAAAATATTCTTGATACCTATGGTGTTCTTGCTTTCACCAATGTCGGTGTGAGCATGCGCCCGCTTCTGCGCCAGGGGCGCGACGTTATGGTTATCAGAAAACGCGGACCCGAACGCCTCAAAAAATACGACGCCGTTCTTTATAAACGGGATAACGGTCAATATATTCTTCACCGCATTCTGAAGGTTCGCGAAAATGATTATGTTATTGTCGGCGATAACTGCCGTCAGAAGGAATATGTGAGAGAAAATCAGATTCTCGGCGTTTTGGAGCAGATTAAAAGGGGCGGCAAAACCGTCAGTGTAACAGATAAAGGTTACCTTTTTTATGTTCACCTTTGGTGTGACCTTTTTCCTTTTCGCTTCGTTCTTATATTATGCCGTGAAAGAATAATCGCCTTTAGGCATATGATAGGCGAAGCGCTGCGTAAAGCGGGATTAATCGAAAGGAAGCGGGATTAACCCCGCTTAAATTATGTTTGACAAAAACTTATATTCCGTGGTAAAATTAACAGATTAAAATTTTTGTTTTTGATCAAGGCGCATGGCGCGAAATCAGCCTTTTTCGCTTACCTGTTAGTGCATTTGCAGGTGGTTAGTGAATGCACTGTTGCGTCTTGATTATCAGAGGAATACAATGCGTGATTATTTGAGTGACCCGAGATTTTCGGGTGTTGAAAGGTTCAATAAAAAAATATGGCTCTCTTCCCCGACGATGCACGGCGATGAGCAGCGCTGGGTTGATGAAGCTTTGCAGACAAATTGGGTTTCCACCGTTGGCGAAAACATCAATGCTGTTGAGAATAATATGGCCAGGTTTATCGGCGCGCCGTATGCTGTCGCTCTTTCATGCGGGACAGCCGCGCTTCACCTTGCCGTTAAGCTTGCCGGTGAAAAACTCAACGGTAAGTCGAAACCCGGTCGCGGAGTTCTTGAGGGCAAAAAGGTCTTTTGCTCTGATATGACTTTTGACGCGACGGTCAACCCCGTTTGCTATGAGGGCGGCGAGCCTGTCTTTATCGACACCGAGTATGATACCTGGAACATGGACCCCGAAAGTCTTGAGCGCGCTTTTGAAATCTACCCCGATGTCAGGCTTATTATCTTGGCTCACCTTTACGGTACGCCCGGCAGAGTCGATGAAATCCGCGCAATAGCCGATAAACACGGCGCTCTTATCATTGAGGATGCGGCGGAGTCCCTCGGAGCGACCTATAAGGGCAGACAGACCGGTACCTTCGGCGATATTGCCGCAATCAGCTTTAACGGCAACAAGGTTATCACCGGGAGCTCCGGCGGTATGCTCCTTTGTAGTGATATTGAAGACGCGAACAGGGTCAGAAAGTGGAGCACCCAGTCCCGCGAGGCGGCTCCCTGGTACCAGCATGAAGAAATCGGCTATAACTACAGAATGTCCAACATCATTGCCGGCGTTGTCCGCGGTCAGATTCCTTACATTAACGAACATATTGAGCAAAAAAGAGCGATTTACCTGCGTTATAAAGAAGGGCTTAAGGATTTGCCGGTCAGAATGAATCCTTGGGGTTTAGGTGAATCCTCGCCGAATTTCTGGCTGTCGTGTATGATTCTTGACAGTGACGCTGTGGCGCCGTTTGTCCGCGGAGAAAATGACCAGCTTTGGAGCAGTGAAACAGGCAAATCTTCACCCGGTGAGATTATTGACGCACTTGCGTTTTTCGGCGCTGAGGCACGGCCTATATGGAAGCCGATGCACCTGCAGCCGATTTACACCGGCAATGCATTTATTGTCCGGGACGGCTCAGGCAGAGCGCGCACCAACGCCTACATTTCGGGCGCGGCGGCTGACGTCGGCGCGGATATTTTTCGCCGTGGGTTGTGCCTGCCAAGCGATAACAAAATGACGCAGAATGAGCAGGATAGAGTGATTGACATTATTCACAGGTGTTTTAAATGACCGCTGAACACAAGCCCTATGGTTTTTATGAAAAATTTATTAAACGACCGCAGGATTTTGTTTGCGCATTGACTGCCGCCGTTGTTCTTTCCCCGGTAATTGCGGTCACTGCGGTTCTTGTCCGTATTAATCTCGGTTCTCCGGTTCTCTTTACACAGCAGCGCCCGGGCAGAGACGGCAAGGTTTTTAAGCTTTACAAATTCAGAACGATGCTGCCGCCAAAGGACGGTGTCGCCGACCCGGCGCAGGATTCCCAAAGATTGACGCAATTCGGTTTGAAGCTCAGAAGCACTTCTTTAGATGAGCTGCCGGAGCTTTTTAACATTATAAAAGGTGATATGTCTGTTGTGGGGCCAAGGCCGCTTTTGGTGCAATATCTTGACAGGTATTCGCCGGAGCAGGCGAGACGGCATGAGGTGAAGCCGGGTTTCACAGGTTTGGCTCAGGTTCACGGCAGAAATGCCATTAGCTGGGATGAAAAATTCAGACTTGATGTTCAATATGTTGACAGGGTAACTTTTTTCGGCGACTGGAAAATAATTCTGGAAACGCTGAAAACTGTTTTTAAAAAAGAGGGTATTTCCGGCGGCGGAGAGGCGACGATGACCGAGTTTATGGGGAACGAACAGTGAAAAGATTGAATATTATCGGCGCTTCCGGTCATGGCAAGGTGGTTGCCGATATTGCCCGTCTTAACGGTTATGACGATATAGTTTTTTTTGATGATAACGGTTCCATTAAGTCTTGCGGCGGCATTAAAGTCGCCGGGAATGTCGGTGCGGCTCTTGAAAGTAACGGTGACTTCTTTATCGCTATCGGCAAATCTCAGATAAGAGAACATATGATGAAGCGTTTTGAAGGCAGGTTTTTTCCTTCGCTTGTTCATCCGGGAGCCGTTGTTGCCGGGGATGTAAAAATCGGCGAAGGGTCGCTTGTTGCGGCGGGGGCTGTGGTTAACCCCGGAGCAAGTATAGGCAGAGGATGTATTATTAACACCTGTGCTTCGGCAGATCATGACTGCAATGTCAGTGATTTTGTTCATATTGCTGTCGGAGCGCATCTTTCAGGGTCGGTCAGCGTCGGGCAAAGAACCTGGATTTGTGTCGGAGCGAGCGTTGTCAATAACATAACAATCTGCGCTGATTGTGTTGTGGGTGCGGGCGCGGTTGTTATCAAAGATATTACAGAGCCCGGGACATATGCCGGAGTACCGGCAAAATTGCTTCATGGAGTCGGATGATGATAAGAATCTGTTTTGTGACAACGATATATATTACCTATCACTGTTTTCTGAAAAAGTTTTCAGAATATCTTCATGAATCGGGTGAATTTGATATTTCGCTGATTTGCGACACGCAAAGTGTTGATAAAACCGATTTACCGCCTTTTGTTCACTTTTTTCCCGTTGATATGAAAAGGGGCGTCAGCTTGTCGGGGATTTCTGCTGTCAGAAATCTTCGTAAAATTTTTAAAGAAGAAAAATTTGATATTGTGCAGTATTCAACGCCGAACGCCGCCTTTTATTCCTCAGTGGCGTCAAAATCAGCCGGCATCCCGGTGAGACTTTATTGCCAGTGGGGAATTAGATATATGGGCTTTGAAGGGCTAAGGCGCGCATTGTTCAAATCCATTGAAAAAGCAACCTGCGCCAAATCCACTTTTATTGAGGCTGAAAGCCACGGTATAAGGAATTTTGCCCTGAGTGAAAAACTGTACCCTGCTAAGAAAAGCTGCGTTGTCTGGAACGGGAGTGCGAGCGGGGTTGATCTTGAACGGTATGACCTGAGTCTGAGGGAACAGTGGCGCAGCGAAGTCCGCAAAGAACTTGGTATTGAACCGGATGACATTGTGTTTAATTATGCGGGACGAATGACAGCCGATAAAGGCATCAATGAGCTTTTGAGCGCATTTTTCCGCATTGCACAGAAAAATGCAGGCGCAAAGCTGCTGATTCTCGGTCTTATGGACAACGACGGCACTGTTAATGAGGAACTTTATAACAGCGCAAATTCGTCACCTCAGGTTATTATGCCCGGCAGCAAAGAAGATGTTGAAAGGTATTACGCAGCGTCTGATATTTTTGTTTCACCCAGCTACAGAGAAGGCTTCGGTTTGGTAATTATCGAGGCGGAGGCCATGGGTTTGCCGGCGATCGCTTCGAATGTGCCGGGTCAGATTGACGCAATTATTCCGGATGAAACCGGGCTTTTATTTGAAGTTAAAAGTGTTGAATCTCTCACAAATACCATGGAAAGGCTTTTGAAAGACAGTGAGCTGAGGAAAAAAATGGGCAAAGCGGCTCAAGGATATGCAAGGCAGTCTTACGGACAAAAAGAATTGTTTGAAAAGCTTAAAGCGCATAGGACGGAGTTACTGAAATGTCTGAAAATACTCAAGTGACTTTAACCGGTAGCAGTGCTCAAAAATTGCCGGTTGGCAAGAATTTTGATGCGGTAGATATTGGCAAATTCATACTGTCAATACTGGTTTGCTGTATACATTCTTTGGGCGGAATTCACGACGGCCTTGCTCCCGTGAGCAAGATTGCCGTGCCGATGTTTTTTGCGTTCAGCGGTTTTTTCTTTTTCAGAAAATGGAATAAAAATCCGTCATTTAAAGAAACATACATACCTTTTGTAAAAAGGAATCTGATTCTTTATATTGTTTGGCTTATAATATTACTGCCTATAACTATGTACACTTACCGCTTTTTCAAAGACGGAATTGTCCATGGCATATTGCTGATTACGGTAAGATTCTTTTTTGGCGGTTTGTTTGCTTCCTCATGGTACATTATGGCGTGTGTTATCGGTACCGGAATAGTCTGTATTGTTTCCAAGAAGCTTAATAATTATGTTCTGCTGGGTGTCGGCGGTGTAATATATATAATTTGCGTACTGATAAGCAATTACAGAGGTCTTTTCAATACAGAAGGTCCGTTTCTTCAGCTTTTTGTTTATATTTATCCGGGGACATTTTACCATTCTTTCCCTGCTTCAATATTGTTCCTTTCTGTCGGCAAGGTAATAGCAGAATATGGATGGAAGATGAATGTCAGGCTTTGGGGTTTGCTTTCGGTTTTTTCAATCGGGTTGATGTTTGCCGAGTATTATCTGATAGAGTTTATTGGGTGCAAGGTGGATAACGACTGTTATTTCACTCTTATACCTGCGGGTATATTCATCACTTTGTTTTTGCTTTCAATTGACCGCCCTGTTAAACACAGCAGGTATTTCAGGGGACTTAGTACATTGAATTATGTGATGCACGGTTCGGTTATAAACACACTGATGATATTGACGAATTATATTCAGGTTGAAAGAGGTTCTGCCGTCTGGTATTCAATCAGGTTTTTTGCAACGGAATTTATCTGCATTGCAGTTGGGTTGATTATTCTGTATCTGGAATATAACAGGAAAGTTAAGGTTTTGAAGTATTTGCACTGATTATACGGAGGGAATACATTGCCGAAAGTTAGCGTACTAATGGGAGTTTACAACTGCTCTGAAACTTTGGGCAGGAGCATTGAATCAATCATTAATCAGACCTTCACCGATTGGGAGATGATTATCTGCGATGACGGTTCAAGCGATAATTCGGCTGAAATTGTTGTGTCATATCAGGCAAAAGACCCCCGTATAGTTCTTTTGCGCAATGGTGAAAACAGAGGGCTTGCTTTCACCCTGAACCGGTGCATTGAATTGTCGTGCGGCGAATACTGCGCCAGAATGGACGGCGATGACGTGTGTGCACCGGACAGGTTTAAAAAGCAGGTTGATTTTCTTGATGCCCATACTGAATACGGTTTTGTCAGCACTACCATGAAACGGTTTGACGAATACGGCGTTTACCAGGATCCTGAAGTTCAGGGGCTTTATGAGCCGGTGATGAAGGACTATATTAAAGGTTCTCCCTTCTGCCACGCACCGGCAATGATAAGAAAAAAAGCGTATGAGGCTGTTGGCGGCTACCGTGATATTGAAATGACGCGGCAGATGGAAGACTACGATATGTGGTTCAGAATGTATGCGGCTGATATTAAGGGCTGTATTATCAGGGAACCGCTTTACAGTATGTTTGACGGGCGTAGTGCCGCTCACAGAAGAACCTTTAAACGGCGGCTTAATGAAGCTAAGGTCAGAAGAGAGGGGTACAAGGCTATTAACGCCCCCGCATATGCGTATTTGTATATTATGAAGCCTGTTGTTTTGGGGCTGATACCTCAGTGGCTTTACAGGCTGATAAGATAGGGTTACAAAAATGCTGCTTATATCAATTTGCACCGTATTGATGATATCGGGTTTTATATACGCCGAATACACAACTCAGAGTGTTGAACTGAATAACGGTGAACGCCGCCGGCTTATTACGCAGTTAAGTGCCTATTACCTTGCCGCTGTGCTTATCATAGTTTCCACATTGCG
>JAILFM010000138.1 GCA_024697575.1 Clostridiales bacterium | reverse complement strand
AAACCTGCCTGCGCCGGTTCTTCCGTAGGTATCAGTAAAGCGTACTGCCGTGAAGAACTGATAAAAGCGTGCGAAGAAGCGCTTGAGTATGACAATAAAATCCTTTGTGAACAAACTATTGTCGGGCGGGAGATAGAATGCGGAGTTCTGGGTAACGACAATCCGATGGCATCTGTTCCGGGTGAAATTGTTCCGAGCAATGATTTTTATGATTATGAAGCAAAATATGTCAACAGCAGTAAGCTTAAAATACCGGCGCAGATAAGGAATGAAAATCTCAATAAAGTCAGGTCACTGGCAACCGGGATTTATCGTTCACTCGGTTGCAGAGGCTTTGCCAGGGTTGATTTTTTTGTAAACGAAGAAGAAAACCGGATTTATTTTAATGAGATAAACACAATTCCCGGCTTTACTTCAATCAGTATGTATCCCAAAATGTTTGCTGCTTGCGGGGTGGAATACGGTGAATTGATTGACAGGCTTATCTGTTTTGCAATTGAAGAGGAGAATTAATGAAAGCGTATATTACAATTTGTGACGCGCAGGAAAACACCGGCAGTATGACTGCCGAGTGTGAATACGATTATTCAGATAATCTAACCATGATAACATATGATGAAAGTATTGAGGGTTTTGAGGACGACTGCGTTACGTCACTTAAAATCGAAAAAGGCGGACCTGTCACTTTAAACCGCACAGGCAAATACAAGTCCGAAATGATATTTGAAAAAAACAAACGCCATGTCGGCTGTTATTTCACTCCGCACGGCGACCTTATGATAGGTATTGATACCTACAATCTTGAGTACAATCTTGACAAAACGGGCGGAGAAATAAATATCAGATACAATGTTGACTGCAACAGCGACCCCGTGTCGCTCAACGACCTTAAAATCAGCGTAAAGGTGAGGGGGAACCAGAATGTCGCTACTTGTTAAACAGACAATTAACGAAATAAGAACAGCCGTTCTTGAAGCCGCCGGCAGAGCGGTGGCTGACGGAGAATTTCCGTGTGAAGCGCTCAGCGACTTTATTATCGAAGTGCCCGCAAACAAAGCGAACGGCGATTATTCATCTAACGCCGCTATGGCTTGGGCAAAGACCCTTCACCGCGCGCCGCGCGCCGTTGCGACAGCGCTCACGGAAAGAATGGCTTTTGATGGCACTTTTATTGACAGAGTCGAAATTGCAGGCCCGGGCTTTCTGAATTTTTTCCTTTCAAAGACCTATAATGCCTGCATAGTTGAGGATATAATCGAAAAAGGCGACAGCTACGGCAAGTCAGGATACGGAGGCGGCAAAAGAATAAACGTTGAGTTTGTTTCAGCCAATCCCACAGGCCCCATGCATATGGGCAACGCCCGCGGAGGCGCCTTAGGCGACTGCCTTGCGGCTGTGCTGGAATACGCAGGCTATGAGGTTGAAAGGGAGTTTTATGTAAATGATGCCGGCAACCAGATTGCCAAATTCGCGCTTTCGCTCGATATCAGGTACAGACAGCTTTTTGAAGGGGAGGAATCTCTGCCTCTGCCGGAGGACAGCTATCACGGTGATGATATAATTCAAAGGGCAAAAGAATTTGCAAAAATCAACGGTGACAGCTACCTTAACCGCCCCGAGGAAGAAAGGCGCAAAGCCCTTGTGGATTATGCGTTGCCGAAAAACATAGCCGCCATGAAGGAAAACATGGCAAAATACCGCATCCATTATAACACCTGGTTCCTTGAGAGCACCCTTCACAATGACGGTGAGCTTGAAGAGACGATTCAGATTCTTAAGGATAAGGGGCTTACCTATGAAAGCGAAGGCGCCCTTTGGTACAACAATAAAAAGGTCCTCGCTGACAGGCTCAGAAAGGCGGGCAGAAGCGAGGAAGAGATAGAGAAGCTGGAGCTTAAGGACGAAGTGCTTGTCAGGTCAAACGGTCTGCCGACTTATTTTGCCGCCGATATTGCATATCACCGCAACAAGCTTGAAAAACGCGGCTTTGACAGAGCCATTGATGTATGGGGCGCAGATCACCACGGTCATGTCGCCAGAATGAAGGGCGCACTTGACGCTGTCGGCTGTGACGGCGACAGACTTGAGGTTATTCTTATGCAGCTTGTGCGGCTTGTCAAAAACGGTGAGACCGTTAAAATGAGCAAACGCAGCGGCAAGGCGATTACGCTTGACGATCTTCTTGAAGAAATTCCCATAGACGCCGTCCGGTTTCTGTTTAACATACGCGAGCCGGGGTCACAGATGGATTTTGACCTTGACCTTGCCGTTGAACAAAGCGCGAAGAACCCGGTTTATTACTGTCAGTACGCCCATGCGAGGATTTGCTCAATCATTAAAAAGCTTGAAAGCGAGGGCAAATCATATGTCAAATGCGGCCTTCCTCAGCTTATGCTGCTTGAAGAAAATGAAGAAAAAGAGCTTATAAGGCACCTTGCTTCATTTACCGATGAGATTATTTCGGCTGCACAAAACTGCGACCCGGCTAAAATCACGAGGTACGCCGTTGACCTTGCGACCCTTTTCCACAAGTTTTACAATTCGTGCAGGGTTAACTGCGAAGATGAAAACCTTATGCAGGCAAGAATTTCACTTTGCCTTTGCGTTAAAACCGTTATCAAAAACATTCTTACAATGTTTAATATTACCGTGCCGCAGTCAATGTAACTGCCTTCGGGTGAAAGGAAACGATAAATGGATTACGAGCTTTTGGCGGAATATCTGTTCCCCGGTATTGATAAAACTCCAGATTATTATGAGAGTCTCTATCCGGAGCGCGGTCTCAAGGAAGGGGCAAGGGTCACGAGGTTTGCTCCGTCGCCCACCGGTTATCTTCACATCGGAGGGCTGTTCCAGGCTCTGGTTGATAACCTGACTGCTCATACATCAGGCGGCGTTTCTTTTCTCAGAGTTGAGGATACTGACAAGAAGCGTGAGATTTCGGACGGTGTTTCCGCAATAACTCAGGGGCTTTCGGCGTTCGGTATAGAATTTGACGAGGGTGTCACCGGCTTCGGTACGGAAAAAGGCGAATACGGACCCTACACTCAGAGTAAACGCCGTGAAATTTACCAGACAGTCGCAAAATCTCTTGTTAAAAAAGGGCTTGCCTACCCTTGCTTTTGTACAGGCGAGGAGCTTAATGCGCTTCGTGACAGGCAGGAAGCGGATGGTGCGCTGATAAGAGGATATTTCGGCAAATACGCAAAATGCCGGGATCTTTCATTTAACGAGATTAAAGAAAAAATTGAAAAGGGTATGCCGTGGGTTCTGCGTTTTCGTTCAGACGGAAGCGACGACAAAAGAATAGTTTTTGAAGATGTTATCCGCGGCAAAATCGAAATGCCCGAAAACACGATTGACGAAGTTTTGCTTAAATCAGACGGTGTGCCGACATACCACTTTGCTCATGTTTGCGACGACCATTTTATGCATACAACTCATGTTATCAGGGGCGAAGAATGGATTTCTTCCGTGCCTAAGCACATAGCTCTTTTCAAAGCCTGCGGCTATAAAGTACCCAAATATGCCCACACGCCTCAGATCATGAAAAATGACGAGGAAACAGGCGAAAAACGCAAGCTTTCAAAGCGCAAGGACCCGGAAGCGGCGGTGAGCTATTTTATCAAAGAAGGGTATCCAAAAGAGGCGGTTGTCGAATATCTGATGACCCTTATCAGCTCCGGGTTTGAGGATTGGCGAAGGGCAAATCCGACTTTAAACGCGATTGATTTTCCCTTTAACCTAAAGAAGATGGCGTCAAGCGGATGCCTTTTTGACCTTGTGAAGCTAAAGGATGTTTCCAAAAATGTTATTAGCATGATGAAGGCAGGCACGGTTTATGAGCGCATAACCGCCTGGTCGGAAAAATATGACCGGAAATTTAACCGTGTGTTCACCGAAAGACCTGAATTTTCCATGGCAATAGTGAATATTGACCGTGAAAACCCTAAGCCGAGAAAAGATATTGCGATGTGGAGCGAGGTTAAAGAGTATTATTCATATTTCTTTAAGGAATACTATGTTCCCTGCTTT
>JAILFM010000132.1 GCA_024697575.1 Clostridiales bacterium | reverse complement strand
GAGTATCTCGGCAAAATCTACACCTTTGCAATGAACGCTCAAACGGGAGCCTTTATAGGCAATGTTCCGATTTCAAAAAAGAAGTTAACCCGGCTGTTCTGCGGCGTTGCCGCCGGGGTCAGCGCCGGAGTGTTTTTGCTCGGCTTGCTGACAGGCATTTTTTGAAAGGAGGTTTTGCCGTGAAACGAACGGTTGCTTTTTTTGCCGCGCTACTTATCTTGGCAATTGCCGGCTTTCCTGCTTTCGGCGACTGTGTGCGTACCGACAAAAAGCTCTCACAGTCCGAAACCGAAACAGTTGAAACAATGTTTGATGCGTTGAAAGAGAATTACGGTATCGAAGCGTTTTTTATCATAAATTATGACTATGACGGCGGCGAGGAATTCAGAACTTACGCAAGAGATTATCTAACCGAAAACTCACAAACGGAAGACTCGATGGTATTTGCCGTTTCTTCTGCCAACTATTATATGAATACCCGCGGAAACGCCGGAACTCTTCTGCGTGATGACGACCTGGGTGTTCTTTACGACGCCATCTCGGACGCTGACGAGGCGGGGGAGCAATACGAATGCGCCGTGCAGTTTTATAAGGCGCTTGACAGTCTGTTAGCGCAGCGCAGCGAAAAACCCACGGCGCTGTCAGCTGAAACAACACAGGCGCAGATTAAGCAGGATGAAAAAGATTATTCCGCTCAGACTGTTGAAATTCCCGATGAAATATCCCCCGTTCGCGGCGACCGGCTGGTGGATAAAACCGACCTTCTGAGTGAAGCGGAAGAAACCGCGCTTCGCAAAAAGCTTGATGAAATCAGTGAAAGGCTTCAATTTGATGTTGTAATTGTCACAACGGGAAGTACCGGCTCGCGTACACCGATGGAATTTGCGGACGATTATTTTGACTATTGCGGCTTTGGCTACGGCGAAAACTTTGACGGCTGTGTGCTGATGGTCAGCATGGCGGAGCGGGACTGGTGGATTTCTACCTGCGGCTACGGTGAAACCGCTTTATCCGACGATTATTTTATGGATTACATTCGCTATTCAAAAGTGATTTCAAAGCTTTCAAACGGCTATTACAGCGCTTCTTTTAACGCATTTGCCGATATCGTCGACGATTTTGTTACTGAGGCAAAAACCAATGAGCCGTATTCCGCCAAAAACCGTTATCATGAGTGGAAGTTCAAGGTCGCAGGCGTATGCATATCGCTTTCCGCAGGGCTGATTACCGGCTATATTGTAATGAAAAGCAAGCGTGACTCCTATGTCAGCTCAATACGGATAAAGGGCGAAGCCGCGGGCTATCTGGAAGGTCCCGTACAGTTCGGCAAATCAAAAGACACATTTCTGCGCTCAAGCATAACAAAAACACGCCGTGTTGAAAGAGAAAGCAGTTCCTCATCATCTTCGGGCTCATCTTATTCTTCTCCCGGTTCGCACACATCCTCTTCCGGCAGAAGCCACGGCGGAGGAGGCGGAAAATTCTGAAATATGAAGCTTTTTGAATTTGATGATAAAAGCGTAAGAATTACCCTGAAAGACGGCTCTGTTTTTGAAGGCGTTTGTATGCACGATCCTGAAGAATACTGCGAAATTGAGCTCGGCATAAACGAAGAATGTCTTGAAATTTCCGGCTGGCTTTTTCGCGAAAGTGATATTTCAAGTGTGGAGCTTGTAACCGAAAGCAATCCGTATATTTCTCCGTTCGATAAAATCGAAAAAACGGCTGTTGAGGAAGGGATAGATTCAATTCTTGACATATTATTGTCAGACGAACCATTAAACGCCGGGCGTATGCTCGCCTGTCTTGAGTGGTATATAAAAGAAAAGCCGGAATTGCTCCCGGAAAAGAAAGATCTTGAAAAAGCGCTGAAACAAACAGTAAAATATTACTCATCGGAATCAATTGCAGAAACATGCCTTAGTTTGCTGACTCTTTTGGGTTAGGAACTAAATACAGAACAATAATTAATTCGGGCAAAATTAAGACCGGGCAACCTCAAGCGAGTGTCCGGTTTGATTTTTTTATACTTTAGGGGCTGCCTTAATGCGACAGCCCCTGAGTTTTATGCATTCGGAATATTCAGATTTTCTTAAGATACAAACACTTATTATTCTTCTATGAAGATTTTACCGATTGAAACAAGAGGAACAATGAAAATCTGTTTGAAGAACCATCCAATAGACTGGAAGAAAGTTAATTTGTAATCAAAACTGTGAACATAACCGCAATGTCTGCATGTCTTTTCCTTTGTGCCAGCCTTGAAAGGTGTGGCTTCCTTCACAACTACCGCTTCATTGTATGCTGCCGCAAAGATTTCTATTCTTCTTAAATGTTTCTTCATTTATGGAAGCGTTTGCGTTTTCTTTTGACTTCAAAGTTTTGCACAAAACATCAATCTGAACAGCCAACTGCTCGGCATATTTAAGCAAGGGATTCTCTTTCATACTTCCACCTCATGTTAAGAAAATAGCGGAAACCTGCACAAAAATCAAGGCGTAGCCTTGTATGTAATCCGCCGTAAGGCGGCATGTAATCAAGGCGTCAGCCTTGCATGCAATCAGTTCGTCAGGACTGTATGTAATCAATACGAAGCATTGTATGTAATCAAACCCCCGAAAACATACAAGCGCTTACGCGCTTGATGCCATACCGCTGACACGGATTACATACACCGCGCAAGCGCGGTGATAACATACCAACCCGCCAAGGCGGCTTGGATAAAAAAATCAGCAACCGAAGTTGCTGATTATTTTGGCGCCCCATAATTATTTAAACTCGAAACGGGAACTAAACTTGTTTCTTTCAAATCGCTCAGCAATACAGTTTCCTGTCTTTCCATATAATTGTAAGCGATTATTATTTTGTCATCAAAAAGATATATTGCA
>JAILFM010000089.1 GCA_024697575.1 Clostridiales bacterium | reverse complement strand
TCGCATGTGCTAGTATTTGTTTGCGGTATTTGGTTTTTCACAACATCATTATACCACAAAATTGAAGCCGAGGCGACATTTTTTGTCTCCTCGACTTCTTTTTTTCGGCTTTTTTGTGGGGCTATTTTGCTACAGCCCCTTGAATATTGGAATTATTCATTTATGCCCAAAGTCCTGTTACTATCCTTTAAATACCTTTTAAGAAAAAATGTCAAAAAATACGGGAATGTGTAAAACTTTCCATTATACCCTATATTCATATTACATAGTTTGATTCCGTATTTAATATCCGGGTATCTGTCGTTATCTAATCATCAACTTTTCTTTTCAATCGCTGAATTGACATAATTTCGCCTCCGAAAAGACTATATCACATAATTCCGGCATATTCAAGTATGATTAATCACATTTCCCCCGGAAAATCAACCTGTTATATCACATTTTTCTTTTTGGGCGTTTCATATGATAAAGAGTTTCACTTCTTTTTTTGATCCCAGGGATTAACCTGAACCGAATCAAGATAAAGCGAGCAGTAGCTTTCATAGCGGCTGACAGGTATAAGCCCCGAGTTAACGGCACCTTTCACAGCGCAACCCTTATCTTTGATATGACGGCATGAAGTGAAAAGGCAATCGTGAATATACTTTTTAAACTCGGGAAAACAGTCTTCAACCTGTTCAGCCGGGATAACATCATTTTTAAAATCGAATGAGGAAAAGCCGGGCGTATCGGCAACCATGCCGCCGGAAACTCTGAACAGTTCGCACTCCCTGGTGGTATGCTTTCCTCTTCCCAGTTTTTGGCTTATCCGGTCTGTTTTAAGATTCAAAGAAGGATCAATGGCGTTGAGAAGAGATGATTTGCCGACTCCGGAATTGCCGCAAAATGCGCTCAGACAACCGCTGAGCTCTTTTTTTATCTCTTCAACGCCTTTCCCAGTGACCGATGAAACCGAATATTCTTTAATACCGACAGATTTATAAATACCCTTGACGGGATTATCCATTAAATCCGACTTTGTCAAAACAACAACAGGCTCAATGTCTTTCAAAACAGCCGAGGCAATGATCCTGTCAATGATCAAGGGCACGGGAGAAGGCTCGCACGAGGACACGATAACAAAAAGCTTATCAATGTTTGAAACGCACGGTCTTTCAAAATAATTTTTACGCGGGAGCACCTGCTCAATAATGTTTTCCGCCGATTCATTAACGGAAATCGTAACCCTGTCGCCCGCAACAGGCTTTATATTCTGCCGTCTGAAAACGCCCTTGGCTTTACACTCATAAACGGTATTATCACATTCAACATAATAAAAGCCGGAAATACCCTTGAGAATTATCCCCTGTTTAATCATCGGGGTTTGAGTTAATACCGTCCATCTGACCGACAACTATCGTGACAAAGGTATCGGTTGAATAAGTGTCGAGGCTGAGAATATTATCCGATGAAGGCGCGGGTGACTGTGAAAGCACCACTCCGTCTTCATTTTCGGTGTAAACAACCTCATATTCAACTTTGATGTTATAGAATCCGGCGTTCTTAAGCGCCAGTTCGGCATCGCTCATCTTTTTGCCTTTAACATCAGGCAATTTCTTTTTGAAAACCGTGAGTGAAGAATACTTGCCGTCGGTCACTGTCGGCGGTGAAGCGGTGAAATCGACAACACAAGAATAATAATCATCATTGTCAATGCGAACTTTGACAACAGAATCTTTTTCACTGCCTTTAACTTCAAAATAATAGGCAGCGCCGTCTAAAATTATCTTTTTTTGCGAATCGAGCTCGTTATTAACGAAAACTTCTATTGTTGCTTTTGTGTCTCTGGGCGGCAGAGTAATTTTAAGCTGAGCTGTAACCTTTTTGCCTTTTCCGTTACTGACAAAAAGCTTAACCTTGCTGTCCGCCATAACCTTATCACCGGCTGAGGGGCTTTGAGACGAAATAAGACCGGCTTCAAGCTCCGAATCCTCCTCTTCAATATCACCCACAACAAGATTCACGGATTCAATAAGCGCTTTTGCAGTTTCTCTGTCATATCCGATAACATTCGGAACGGCAATCATCTCTTCATCGCTGGCATAATAAACGGTAATCGTTGCGCCGCTTTCAACCTGAGTGTCGCGCTCCGGTATTGTTTTAATTACCGTGCCGAATTCTTTGGCAACGCTGGCATACGGCAACTTATTAACTTTAAATCCCTTGCTTTTAAGCAGAGTTTCAGCCTGTTCCCAATTCAAGTCATACACATCGGGAACAACAAGCATGGCAGAATTTTTGACAACATAAACCGTAATTTTGTTGGAAGATTTTGAAACCTTTTTGCCCTGTGTCGGCTCCTGATTGAAGATAACACCGTCGGAAAGGTTCGAGTTATCCATATACACGGGTTCAATCACGAAATTACTGTAGGAATTATTATTTTTAACATCTGCTTCATAGTTTTTGCCGACCAGTGAAGGCACAACATAGTCGCCGCCGGAAACAAAGCCGGTGAAGTTTCTGAGAACGAAAAACGACATAACGGCAAGAATTGCCAAGCCGACTATAACACCTATAGCAACCGTAGTGCCTTTGCTTATTGATGTTTTTCTTATCGCTTTTTCATCAGTGTTTATGTCTTCATTCGTATGAGAAGGCACCTTTGCCGCACTTTGCGAAACAACTTTTGACACTTGCTTTGTGTTAACATATTTTGTCGGCTCTTTATCGACAAAAGCGTTGTGATTAAAACGGACATTCGGATTGCTCTGGAACTGCTCAATATCGTTAAGCATTTCAGCAGCCGACTGATACCTCAGACCCGTATCCTTTTCCATAGCTTTGCTGACAATCTGTTCAAGCCCGACAGGAATCGACGGGTTGATTTCACGCGGGCTTTTCGCCTGACTTTGAAGCTGCATCAAAGCAACCGACACTGAATTTTCCGAAGTGAACGGCAGTTTACCGGTCAGCATTTCGTACATTACAACGCCGACGGAATAAATATCAGTTCTTTCATCCGTTGTATATCCGCGCGCCTGCTCCGGGCTTATGTAATGAACGGAACCGATGGCGGAATCGCTCATGGTTTTTGTGTCACTGTAGCTGAAACGGGCAATGCCGAAATCCATCACCTTGATAACGCCGTTTGATAAAAGCATAATATTCTGCGGTTTAATATCGCGGTGAACTATACCTTTATCGTGGGCGTGCTGCAACGCTCTTAAAATCTGAATTGAAAAATAAACGGTTTCTTTTATTCCGAGCCTGCCCTGCTGCTCAATATATTCTTTCAGGGTAATACCTTCAACATATTCCATGACGATATACTGGAGTCTGTCACCGTAGTTCACATTATAAACCTTAACTATGTTCGGATGTGAGAGAACAGCTATTGCCTTTGATTCGTTTTTAAATCTGCGACGGAATTCCTCGCTTGCAAGATATTCATCCTTCAGAATTTTGACGGCAACCGTCCTGTCATCAATTCTGTCATAAGCCTTGTAGACAACCGCCATTCCGCCAACACCGATAACCTCAATTATCTCGTATCGCCCGTCAAGTCTTTTGCCTGTATAATTATCCATAAACGACCTCTCCGCATTCAATAACTACCGCGGTAATATTATCGCGACCGCCATTCGCCTTTGCTTCATCAACCAATTTATCGGCAATTGTATCAACACCGTTTTCGCGGCATAATGAAAGTATTTCCTCGTTTGAAACACAGCCGCTGAGTCCGTCGGTACAAAGTAAAATCAAATCATTTTGAAAAACCGTCTCCTGACAGAAATCAACATTCACACTTCTGTCAACTCCGATAGCTCTTGTTATCAGGTTCCTGTCGGGATGGGTAACGGCCTTCTCCCGCGTTATCGTGCCCTCTTCTACCATCCTTTGAACAACCGAATGGTCTTTGGTAAGCTGAACAATGCCGACATCGTCAATGCAATATGCCCGGCTGTCCCCTGCATGAACGATATATATTTTATTGGTCTTTACTATTGCACAAACCGCCGTTGTTCCCATGCCGAAATAATCGGGAGATGACAAGGACTTTTCATAAATTATTTTGTTTGCCTCTTCAAGAGAGGAAATAAGAATCGATTTGACGGCAATGTCACTCATATCCGGCCTGTAAACCGAAATAATCGAATCAGTAATATGCTCCACTGCCATCTGAGAAGCAATATCGCCGCCGGACGCTCCGCCCATACCGTCGCAAACAACGGCGAGAACACTGCCGTCAGAGAGTTCACCTGCAAAAAAAGCGTCCTGATTAGTAGCCCTCACATTGCCCTTGTCTGTTCTGGAGTTAAACTTCATTCAATCCCCTCTTCCTGTTTGACTTTTCGCCTTAACTGACCGCAGGACGCATCGATATCTGAGCCGAGCTTTCGCCTGACGGTAACCGATATGCCGTATTTTGAAAGAATATCACCAAAGCTTTTGACCCTTGCCTGCGGTGAAGGCGAAAACGGACTGCCATTGACTTTATTAATCGGAATAAGATTAACATGGCACAGCATACCTTTAAGCATTAACCCGAGCTCACGCGCCGCTTTGTCGGAATCGTTAAGCCCGTTTATCATAGCATATTCAAAAGAAATTCTTCTTGAAGTAATTAAAGAATATTCACGGCAGATTTCCATTAATTCGCTGACCGGATATTTTTTGTTAACCGGCATAATCCTGTTTCTGATTTCATCATTAGGCGCATGAAGCGAAACGGACAGCGTTAAAGGATATCGGCGATCCAAAAGCAATTTTATGCCCGGCACAACCCCGGAGGTGGAAAGCGAAATGCTGCGCATTGAAATGTTCAGACCATCCTCATTTGAAACCATTTCAATGAATTTAAAAACATTTTCCGCATTGTCCAAAGGCTCACCCATACCCATAAGGACAATGTGGGATATTCTTTCACCGGCATATTTTTGGGCAAGATAAACCTGCTCAAGCATTTCGCCGGCTGTCAAATGCCTCTTGAAGCCGCCGAGCGTCGAGGCGCAAAAAGCGCAGCCCATTTTGCAGCCGACCTGTGATGACACACATACGGTATAGCCGTACTTATATTTCATCAAAACGCTTTCGACATAATCGCCGTCATACAGCGAGTACAGAAATTTGACAGTTCCGTCAATGCTTGACTGAGCCGCTCTTACACGGCGCGGAACCAAAAGAGGATATTGTTCGGAAAGCTGCTGTCTTAACTGAACCGGGATATTTGTCATTTCAGAATAATCGCTTACAAGCTTTTGGTGAAGCCATGAATAAATCTGATTGATTCTGAACTTAGGCAAATTCATTTCCTTAAATTCATTATTAAGTTCCGATTTGTTAAGAGACAATAAATCACAGGGCATATATCACCTTGTCAACTATCTGTTTTTTTGAATGCGGCAATAAAAAAGCCGTCACAATCATTAAGATGAGGCATAAGTGTGAGAAAATCACCGTGCCTTGTTCCCTCTATCTCAGGCAAAACGGGAACCGAAGCAAAACCACTGTGCTCTGAAAGAAATCTTTGACAAACAAGCTGATTTTCAGCCGGATTAAGAGTACAGGTTGAATAAATCAGTCTTCCGCCGCTTTTTACATATTTTGAACCGACGCACAAAATTTTATATTGTAAATTAGGTAAATTCTCAATTGAAGATTTTGATTTAAATTTAATTTCCGGCTTCCTTCTGATAACCCCTAAACCGGAACAGGGCACATCGCAAAGAACACAGTCGGCAGAGCCGATATTGGCGTTATATTCGGACGAATCGGCAAGGGAAGCAAAAACATTATTGAGCCCGAGCCTCTTTGCACCTTGAAAAACAAGGTTAACCCTCGATTGATAAACATCAAAGGCTTTGACTGTGCCCGTGTTTTGCATATCTTCGGCAATAGAAAATGTCTTTCCGCCGGGGGCGGAGCACAAATCAATAACAGTTTCGTCTTTTTTTGCGTTAAGCACTTTAACGCAAAGTTGGGACGCAATATCCTGGGTGTGAAAAAGACCCTGTTTATATGCTTCAAGATTTTCAATGCCGGGGCAGTTTTCAACAACAAGCGCATTTTCGCATTTATCTGACAGATGTGAAACAACGCCTTCTTCGGCAAGCCTCCATATAAGCTCATCCGGCTTTATGACGGTTGTGTTCACCCTTATTGTCACATCGGGAGCCTTAAGTGCTTCATTCGCAAGCGCTGCGGCGTTTATAATGTCGTAAGAATCCGCCCAAAGCTGCAAAATCCATTCGGGACAGGAATAACGCACCGACAAAGCGGAAATTGACAAATCGCTTTCGTCGGGCGCTTTAAGCCCGTTTTCGGAAACGCGCCTTAACACAGCGTTAACAAGCGAAGCGGCAAACTTTGATTTGTTCTTTTTTGCAAGCTCAACGCTTTCATTAACAGCCGCGCTGTCAGGCACCTTGTCCATAAACAAAATCTGGTAAGCGCCCAAAAGCATTATCGTATGCAGCTCCGGCTTTAATTTTGAAGACGGCTGATTAAGATAAATGTCAAGATTAAAGTCAAGCAAAATCATATTATCAAGCGTGCCGTAGACAAGATTTGAAACAAAAGCCCTGTCTCTGTCGTCAAGCTGAGGGTTATCTTTGAACAGACCGTCAAGTATTAAATTTGAATAAGCGCCCTCTTTCATTATCTTGTAAAGCGCTTCATATGCAACTTGTCTTGCGGATTTCATATTATCTCCGGTTTAAGGTAATATCAAACGGCAAAGATACCGCCTTAATTTCTGTTTCTGCTGAATCTTAAAATCAATCTTAAAAGGTTTGCAAGGGCAACTATCATAGACGCTACATATGTCATGGCGGCGGCAAAAAGCACCTTTCTTGCGCCGGATATTTCGTCTTCATAAAGCAATCCCTGCTCCTGAATAACTTTTATCGCGCGAAAAGATGCGTTAAATTCAACCGGGAGAGTAACCAGATGAAAAAGAAAAATCAGGCCGTAAAGCATTATTCCGATTTTTACAAGCGGATCAAAGCCGAAAAAATAACCTATAACTGCAAGCGGAATGCCGAGCATGGAGCCGATATTGCAAACAGGAACAAGCTTGTTTCTGACTGCGACAGGAAGATAGTTTTGCGCATGCTGAGCGGCGTGACCGGCTTCATGGCAGGCTATACCGACAGCGGCGATCGAAGAAGATGAATAAACGCCGTCTGAAAGGCTGATACATTTTGAAGAAGGGTTGAAATTGTCCGTCAATTTGCCGCCAATGTGACTGATTGAAACATCGGTAATACCGTAATATGATAAAACCGACTGTGAAGCGGCGGCACCGGTCAGTCCCCTGGAATTACGAACCCCGGCATATTTTTTGTAAGTTGCTTTAACATAAATCTGAGCGAAAACCGACAGAATAAGCGCCGGAATAACAAGAACTATGTAGTAATAATCCATATAGAAATAAGGCATTTATATCACCTGAGCCTTTCATTGCTGTCTTAATTTTGAAAACAGCCGTCAGTAAAAGATGTTCCGTTTAAAAACGCCGATGTTTCCATAACCTTTTTGTTTTCAGGCTGAATCGAGAGAATCTCGATACACTGTCCGTCGCCGCAGGATACAACAAGCTTTTTATTCTTTTCCATAATTTGACCCGGTTTTCCGCCGGCAGCCTGCGACAGACAGGCTTTGATGATTTTGATTTTTTTGCCGTCAATGAAGCTTACAGCTCCCGGCCAGGGATTAAGCCCCCTTATAAGGTTATGCACCTGCAGTGCGGTCAAAGACCAGTCAATAATGCTGTTGTCTTTTGAAAGAACCGGCGCGTATGAAGAATTCTTATCATCCTGTTTTTTACGCTTGACTTCACCGCGTTCAATTAAGTGAATTGCATCTTCAAGAGCTTTGGCACCTAAAACAGAAAGCTTTTCAAAAAGAGTTTCGCTGTTATCATCAATATCAATCACACATTCTTTCTGAAGAATGATATCGCCTGTGTCAAGACCTTCGTCCATTTGCATTGCCGTAACACCCGTCACGGATAAGCCGTTAATGATTGACCACTGAATTGGCGCAGCACCCCTGAGATTCGGCAAAAGTGAAGCATGGATATTGACACAGCCGAATTTCGGCATTTCAAGAATATTACCGGGCAGAATTTTGCCGTATGCCGTAACTACGATTAAATCGGGATTTAATGAAGAAATAATATCAGCCGCTTCACCTGTTTTCAGGGACGCAGGTTGAAAAACAGAATATCCCAGACTTAAAGCCAACTGTTTAACAGGCGGCGCAGTCAATACGCCGTGCCTGCCCTTGGGCTTATCGGGCTGTGAAAAAACGCCGACAACATTCTGACCCATATCGTGCAGTTTTTGAAGGCAGGGCACAGCAAAATCCGGAGTACCCATAAATATAATATTCATTGAATGTCCTCTTTAATAACCTTTGAAGTGAACAGAACACCGTCAAGATGGTCAATCTCATGGCAAAAACACCTTGCCTTCAGCCCCTGCGCCTTATAGACGCACCATTTGCCGTTTCTGTCCTGGCATTTAATCTTAACAACAGCCGGACGCACCGTTGTTCCGGATTCCCCGGGCAAAGAGAGGCAGCCTTCCATTTCACGCTGCTCGCCCTCTTTAGAGATTATTTCTGGGTTTATTAGTTCAAGATAGTCGCTCATGTCCGGCGTTCCGCAATCAAGAACGACAGCCCGCCTTAAAACCCCAACCTGAACGGCGGCAAGGCCGACACCTCCGGCGGAATACATTGTCTCTTTCATATCGTCAAGAAGAAGCCACAGGCGTTCATCAAACTTTTCAACTTTTCTTGATTTTTTGTTCAGGATGGGATCGCCGACTTTAACAATATTTCTTATAGCCATATTATTCCTTCGCTCACATAATTGAATCCGGATTGATATCCGCAAACACGGTAACTTTTTTACTGCTCTGTGCCTTCAAAAGTGCAGAAATCATTTCACGAAACTCGGGATTGTTTCTGCATTTTATGATTATTCTGTATCTGTAGTTATTGCTAACCTTTGACACCCTGGCGGGGGAAGGTCCGAGCACAATAATTCTTTGACCTGTATATTTCTCTTTAACTGAAGTTTTTATCATATCAAGCACTGATTTCGACTGTGAAATCACATCATTTTCATCAGCGCCGGTTAATCCGATAACGCATATATCACAAAACGGCGGGTAAACAGAACTTTTTCTTATTGATATTTCCGTGTTAAAAAACGCGTCGTAATCCTGCCTTGCCGCCTTCATAATTATATCATTCTCGGGCGTAACAGTTTGAATCACCGCCTTGCCGCTGATATCTCCCCTACCGCATCTTCCGACGACCTGGGTGAGCAGTGAAAACGTCTTTTCAAGACACCTGAAATCGTCACTGTACAGCTGGGAATCGGCATTAACAACCCCCACCAGCGATACATTTGTAAAGTCAAAGCCCTTTGCAACCATCTGCGTACCGAGCAATATGTCGAATTCACCGCTTGCAAAAGAATCAAGCATTGTCTGATGCGCATTTTTTGTGGAAGTTGTATCGGCATCAAAACGCAATATCCTTGCCCCGGGGAATAAGCCGGCAATCGCTTTTTCAATCTTCTGAGTACCGTATCCGCGGTACCTTAAAGTATTATTCCCGCATTCCGGGCAAATATCGGTGTAAGGTATTGAATATCCGCAATAGTGGCATATGAGCCTGCCGGTATAGCTGTGATAAGTGAGTGAAATACTGCAATTGGGGCAGAACATGGTGTGTGAACATTCGTTACACGATGCGAATGTGTTAAAACCGCGCCTGTTAATAAGAATAATAACCTGATGTTTATTACTCAGAGCATTTTTTATTTCACTGTAAAGCGCCACGCTTAACTCTTCACAGCCTTTCACCTTTTCGGCATATCGCATGTCAACTACCTGAGTTTGAGGCAGACCTGCGCTGCCGAACCTTTTTGTCAATTTCAATAGCTTATATCTGCCTGAAGAAGCCAAAGCAAAGCTTTCAACCGAGGGTGTTGCGGAGGAAAGAAGTAAAAGTGAATTATTGAAAGAAGCTCTGAATTTTGCTACATCGACGGCGTTATAGCGGGGAGTTTTTTCGGATTTGTATGTATGCTCCTGCTCTTCGTCGATTATTATCAGACCTATATTGTCAACCGGAGCAAAAACTGCGCTCCTGGTGCCGACAATTATATCACATTCACCTGAACGAACACGCTTCCATTCACTGCTTCTGTCACGAATCGACAGCGCACTGTGAAAAACAGCGACTCTTTCACCGTACCTCAAAAAAAATTTTTCAGCTGTTCTTGAAGTCAGCCCGATCTCCGGTATTAAAACAATTACCTTTTTTTTGACAGAAAGAGTGTAATCAACAGCTTTAAGATAAACCGAAGTCTTGCCGCTGCCGGTTATACCGTAAAGAAGCGAAACCGAGTACTCTCCACGGGAAATATCGGAAACTATTGAATTATACGCCAGTAACTGCTCATCGGTAAGCACAATATCCGCAGTGTCAATATGACAAGACTTTTCGGTTTCAATAATTCTGGTGTGAGCAACAACGGCGCCTTTATTTTCAAGGGCGGTAATAACAGCCTTTGTAACACCGCAAAACGAACAGATTTCGTCAGCGCCGGCGGAAACATTGGCACCGATAAAATCCAAAACAGCCCGTTGCTTTTGAGTAAGCTTTGATGAATTGTCAAACTCCATGCTGAGTGAATATACTGTTGTATATTTTTCATTCAGATTGTTTTCTGCGGAGGAAACCGGCAAAACAGCCCCGATATCTGCAAGATATTTAAGAGTTTTGCCGTCTTTAAGTGCAAACTCATTTAAAAGCTTCTTTTCTTCTACCGGAACGCTTTTTTCTTTGAGAAAGTCAAAAACCGCTTTTGCCGTTTCATTTTCAATCAAACTGATGTCAAATTCAAAATTGGGTACATATTTTTTGACAATATGATATCCGATTCCGCTTGGCAGCATAACCTTAACAGCATCAAAATATGTGCAAAAAGTGCGCTGTCTGACAAAATCGGTAAGTAAAAGCATTTCACCCGTCAGCACCGGCTCTGTATCGAGAACACTGATAATGTATTTCAGCCCCTGAGTATCATCACCAGCCTCTTCAAGATCAAATATGATACCCAAAGAAGGTTTGTTACTCTTACCGAACGGGATATAAACCCTGCACCCCTCTTTTGCAAAAGAGTGCTCAGGCTTTAATGCAAATGAAAAGAGCGTATCAAAGGAGTAATTCGCACTTTCAAGCGCAACTTTGGCAACAATCAATTCATTCTACCGCTGTTATATATCCCTGATTTCCGCAGGTTCAACAATTTTATACTCACCGTCAAGAATTCTGTCAAGAGCAAGAGAAACCGGCTTTTCAATTATACTTTCACCGTTTTCAGTCGCCTCGTCAGAAATATCTCTGGCAAGTTTTGCAGTTGCGGTCACAAGCGAATAGCGGCTCAAATGGTCTTTAAGCACTGAACTTAAATCGGGATTAAACATATCAAAACCTCACTGTAATAATTATCGTACTTTAAGCTGTTCGGCGCGGATTATCGACTCAAAATCCGAACATGCTTTTTCGATTTCATCGTTAATAATCAAATAATCGTATTCGTCAATTCTTTTAATCTCTTCCTCAGCAGTCTTAAGGCGCTTTAAAACCGCCTCCTGAGAATCCGTTGAACGCAGTCGCAAACGCTGTTCAAGAATTTCAAGCGACTTTGGCATTATAAACACACTGACGGCATCGGGGTATATACGCCTGATATTACCGGCACCCTGAACCTCAATCTTTAAAACAACATTAATGCCTCTACTGAGCATTTTATCAACAGGCTCTTTGGGAGTACCGTAATAATTACCTGAATATTCCGCATATTCGAGCATATTGCCGGCTTTTATGTTTCTTTCAAACTCTTCCGGGGAAGTAAAATAATAATTTACACCGTCAATCTCATTGTCTCTTTTTTTTCTTG
>JAILFM010000054.1 GCA_024697575.1 Clostridiales bacterium | reverse complement strand
GAATCTTATTGCAGTAAATACAGCGTATAACTTTATCGTATCCTCCTTCATTTATGCATGTGCCTGTTATAACATTTTCAGTTTTTTCGTTACCCGGTTTATGTTCACAGGTTACTGTCACGGGTATTGATATGCTTTTTGTGCCCGCATAGCAAATCAGCTCTGTTTTGCCTTCGCCCAGTGCTTTTATTTTGCCGTTATTAACGGAAATAATTGAAGGATTTACACAAACCCACCTGTATGTCTGAGAAAGGTTGATATTTGCGTATGGCATGACAGCCATTTGAATTGATGCCGATACCAAAGGAAAATCCTTTTCTTCACTGACTTTTGTAAAAGTGATATTTTCAGTGTCAGTCTGAATTGAGAAGGACTCGATTTTTGTGTTAAGTATTTCAACGCAGGCTTCTTTTTGACCGTCAAGAACCGGTGTAACGGCAGTGCTTTTCGCCTTATCGCCCAATGACATTACCCAGAAATATAGCGTTTCATTGTCACTTTTATACTCTGCGCAGGCAATCCCTATCGCTCCGAAATGGTCTGAGAGCATATTTCTGCGGTGACCCTGACCGATATACGGATTGTTTTCTTCCTTCCAGGAATCAAAGGAGAGTTGGGTGTCAAGAACACCCATGTAAGCGATATTCTCACCGTATGCATTGTATCCGGTATATGCTGTCGAGAATTTTTCGCCGTTCGGTCTGTAGTGTGTGTCCTGAATACAGTAATCTGCGATTATTTCAGCTGCTCTTTGCATCGCGACTTTTTCAAGCTCATAGTCATAGACAAGGCTTTTCATTTTTCCTGTCTTGTGTTTATCGATATTGTTTTCTTCCCAATACCAGCCGTTGCCGTCTGTACGAAAACTGTTAACCATGGCAAGCATATCTCTGGCGTTGCTTTGATGATACTCGACATTGTAGAAATATTCGCCTTTTTCACTCACGGGTATAACAAAAGAGGTTGTAAAGCCCTGATAATTCACGGTTACTGTGACGTCTTTTTCTTCATCGGATGAAAAGCCTGTGCATGTGAAACCGGAATAAACGGGAATGACATCGCCGTCGCTGTATTCAACATTCAGGCTTAAACCGCTCGGGTCAAAGGATTCACCCGGCTTATAAACCGTTTTTTCAGGTTTTGTTCTTAAAGAAACTGACTTTATTATTTTTTCTTTAATATTAAAGAATGCTTTGAATGTGCTCAGCAGCCTGCCGCAGGTTGCTGTGTGGTTTGCCGGGCTTTCTGTGAGGTCGGAATTAATGTCAGGTGATATAGCTTTGTAAACGGATTTATTCTGAACAAATATTACTCCCGGCATATAAAAGCTGCCGCTGCTGTCTGCCAGAGAATACCATGCCCAGTCCGGCATATCGTTGGCGGAGTATTTAACCAGTGAAATGCCGTAAACATCTTTCTCGTAGCTTGACATAAACACAGAGAATACTTCGTCGCCGTATTCATCGCTTATGCCGTCTGTGCCGTAAAATACGGCAACGAATTTGTCACCGCGGCTGTATTTTATTTCCAATTCGTTAAATGAAATATCATGCCATCGCTTGTTTTGACGGTAACTGCCCGGTGAGGCAAATGCGTTCTGTAAATATCCGGAAAAGGCGCAAACAAAAACCAGAACCGGTATAATTATTCTCTTCAATAAATTTTTCATATTGATGTACCGTTTATAAATGATTAATGCGAAGGGAATTATATTTACCCTTCGCATTAATTTTATCATCATATTGCAAGATATTCAATTAATTTATTTGAAATATCAGAATTCTTCTTAAGTTTGTTAATTGTCTTTCTTGTTATTGATTGCTCTTCTTATTGCTTTGCCGAGTTCAAACACGGGAATTGTTGATGCGGCAAGAAGGAAGCTTATAAGAAGCTCTTCAACGCTGAACGTGCCGCTTTCTATACCGAAAACGCCGTTAAGACCCGGAATGAATATGGCGCCGAGGGTCAGGAATGTTGTTACAACAGCGGCGCCGAAGAGCCACCAGTTGGTGTTTTTGAGCTTATCTTTTGAGAAAAGCGAACCTGTCCTGCTGCGCATATTGATAGCGCAGAACATCTCACTGAAGTTAACGCAGAGGAATGCCATCGCCATGGCGTTTGCGCATTCTTTTCCGCTGAAGAAACCTTTGAACGAACCGATTTCGACTATATATCCGATAACATAGGCGGCTATCTCAACAATCGCAAGGTATATGCCCTGCCATACCATGTCGATGCCGGCTCCGTTTGAGAAGATGCCGTCTGTGGTGCTTCTCGGCTTTCTTTTCATAAGATTGCCTTCAGCTTTTTCCATACCAAGGGCAAGACCGGGAAGAGAATCGGTTACCATATTAATCCAAAGCAGATGAACGGCACCGAGTATTTTGAAATGGAAAATTGAGGCAAAGAACATAATAAGGACTTCCGAAAGGTTGGTAGACAGCTGGAACTGAAGAACCTTCAGAACATTGTCATATATTTTTCTGCCCTCTTCAACTGCATTGACGATGGTTGCAAAGTTGTCATCCGCAAGCACCATGTCGGACACGCCCTTTGTAACATCAGTGCCGGTGATGCCCATGCCTATGCCTATATCGGCTGATTTGATTGACGGGGCGTCGTTAACTCCGTCGCCGGTCATCGCCGTGACCATGCCGCGCTCTTTCCATGCCTTGACAATTCTTGTCTTGTGTTCGGGCTGAACGCGGGCATAAACACTGTATTTAACAACTTCTTCTTTCAGCTCGTCATCAGTGAATTTGTCAAGCTCTGCGCCGACGATAGCCTGCGAATCATTTTCGATAATACCGAGGTCTTTGCCGATTGCCACTGCCGTATCCTTGTGATCGCCGGTTATCATGACCGGTCGTATACCTGCAAGACGGCATTCTTTGATAGCTTCATAAACTTCGGGCCTGCACGGGTCAATCATACCGGTAAGACCGATGAAAACAAGATCTTTTTCAAGGTCCTCCGCTTCAAGTGAAGGAGGCATTGAACTGTATTCTTTGTATGCGGCGCAGAGTACGCGAAGCGCTTTGTCGGCAAACTCTTTGTTTGCCTTCATAATGCCGGCTTTCAGTTCCTCTGTCATAGGCAAAACCTTGCCGTCTGAAAGGTAGCCTGTGCATTTTGTCAAGAGAACATCGGGCGCGCCTTTCGTATATTGAATGAACTTCCCATCAACGGAATGAATTGTTGACATCATTTTACGGGAAGAATCAAACGGAGCTTCGCCGACTCTCGGGTAGCTTTCGCTTAAAGCGTATTTCGGCATTCCGAGTTTGTTTGCGTAGTTTACAAGAGCGCACTCTGTCGGCTCACCGACCGAATTCTCTTCACCCGGTTTTATTTCGGCGTCGGAACAAAGCGCCATGGCCTTTGCAAGAAGCTGTTTGTCAGATGTGAACTCGTCAACGACGGTCATTTTGTTTTGAGTGAGTGTTCCGGTTTTATCGCTGCAGATAATCTGAGTGCAGCCGAGGGTTTCAACAGCAGTCAGTTTTCTTATAAGCGCCTGCCTTTTTGACATTGCCGTGACGCCGATTGAAAGAATTATAGTAACAACCGCGGGCAAACCTTCGGGAATTGCGGCAACGGCGAGCGCAATTGCGGCAATAAAGGTGTCAAGTGAACTTTCGCCGAGCAGAGCAAGTGAAAATGCCTGATTTGAGAAAACCAGATCTTCAATAAGACCGACCGCAAAAACAACAACACATATTCCGATAACAAGCTTTGTTAAAAACGCAGAAAGCTCGGCCATCTTTTTTTGAAGGGGAGTCTGCTCTTTTTCCGCGAGCGAAAGAGCATCGGCAATTTTACCCATTTCAGTGTCCATACCGACAGCCGTCACGACAGCCTTGCCGCGGCCGTAGACTATTGTTGACCCGCTGTAAAGCATATTTTTGCGATCGCCCAAAGGCACTTCCGTGCTTGTGTCATTGCACATAAGGACATCAACAATTTTGTTAACCGGAACGGATTCGCCTGTCAGCGCCGCTTCCTCCGCTTTTATGGAGTGGCTTTCGAGTATTCTGCAGTCCGCAGGGACAGCGTCGCCCGCTTCCAACACAACAACATCGCCGACGCAAATGTCTTCGCTCTTGACAACAACAACTTCGCCGTCACGTATAACCTTGGATGTGGCGGCAGTCATTTGCATCAATGCTTCCATTGCCGCTTCCGACTTACTTTCCTGAACAAGCGACATAACGGTATTGATGATAACAACAACGAGAATAACAAGAACATCTGCGAAATCACCGAGCGACGGTCTGCCTTTGCCCTCGATAACCGTTACCACAGCCTGAATAAGCGCGGCAACAAGAAGCATAATAATCATGGGGTCTGCGAGTGAGCCGATGAATTTTTTGAAAAGGGTTTCTTTCTCAGGTTCTTCCAGCTTGTTTTTTCCGTTTTTTTCCAGTCTTGCATTTGCCTCATCGGAGGTTAATCCGTTTTCGGTTGTGTCAAGAGAGGCAAGAACTTCTTTTGCTTCTTCGAGATAGTGTTTCATAGGCGTATCCTTTTCTTTTTATTGACCCTAAGGTCGAAAGTTAAGAGAAATAAAAGACCTTTGACACGGTTTAACCGTGTCAAAGGTCTTGCTAACACATTAAGTGCGCTGTGAGCCAGCCGAAAAACGGCGGGTGTTGACATTCACAGCCTTAAAGCTACTCCCCTTTAAGTCGCTTAATTCTACACTTTTAAAAGTATTTTGTCAATTATTTATAAAAAGTTTATTTTTTGAAAACTCATAATGTCAATTTGAAACGATATTCTTTTTTCCTTGATTATTGGCTAACAATATTGTATTATTATAAAGATGTTGTTTTAATAATTCCGGGGGAATAATTTCTATATGGAAGATTTTATTAAAAATCAGGTTGCGCCGACTCTTAAGCACTTGCCGAAAAACCTTTTAAAGTCATATTTTATCAGCGACAGCAATGCCGGGACACGGTCATTCAGAAAGAATACCGGATTTATCAAGGGCATCTGCCATCCGAGTGAAAATTTTGAAAAGGTTAAGGGTGCGGGGCTTGAATGGGTCAGGTCTGATATTCCGTTCCCGTTTGAAGGTGACGGGCAGATAAGGCAGTCATATATCGATTTTAAGGCGAGAGTAAAACGCTTTAAAGACAACGGGTTTAAGATAATGGCAGTATCGCCTTACCCCGGCGATTATATTGACTACGGAATTGACCCGCGTGAAGAAAAGAATAAAGGTGAAATCGAAAAAATTGCAAAGTTTATCGTCACCGACCTTCAGGGATATATTGATGCTCTTCAAATAACAAACGAAATGGGGATACCCCGTTTCACGCTTCCGCTTTCTTTAAAACAGGGTGCCGAGTTTATCGCCGCTAATGCAAAAGCTATGTTCCCGGATAAGGGCGAAATAGTCGTCGGCTATAACTGCGCAGGACCGCAGACGGATTTAAACCTGTTGTTGCTGCCTTATATGAAATATATCGACTGGGTTGGGATCGATATATATATGGGTTGCTTCTTTTTCGGAACAATGTGGATGTTTGACGCTCTGATAAGATATCTGTGGGCTATGACAAAAAAGCCGGTTATAATTTGCGAATACGGCTATATCAGCGGCGGCAAGCCGAAAACAAAGAAGGAAAAAGAAGAAATTGTGCATTCATACGGCGCAAAGAATGAGAAAGATGCCCGTGAAAACATTGTCCGTTTTGTCGGCAATCTGCCCGAAAGAATGCGTGAATATGTAAAAAAATGCGCACAGGAAGAATCGAATTACGCAAAATACATATTCCATTCAGAGTTTACAAATCATTTTTACCGCGAATTACCGCGAACCACAAAAATCCCCGGTTATGATCATACTCCTGAAGGTCAGGCAAAGTTTTATGCGAACATTATTCCCCGCCTGTCAAAGTATGATTTTCTTTGCGGAATGATTGTCTATTGCTGGCAGGACAGCGATAAATGCTATGTCTGCGGTCAAAGCGACTGCCCGACTGAAACACGCTGGGGGCTTGTTGACATGAATGAAAATGAAAAACCGTCATATTACGCCGTAAAAGATGCTTTTGCCAAGGTGAAGTGATGGAGATTGAAAGAAAATGGCTTCTCAGCAAAGAAAAAATACCCTACAAATTATCTCTTTTGAAAAAGGAAGAGATTGAGCAGGCCTACATATCATTTTCACCGGTTATCAGGGTGCGCAGTGTTGATTCAAAGCGTTTTATACTCACTGTCAAGGGTTTTAAAAGCGACGACAGTCTCGCCCGTGAAGAAAATGAGATTGAAATAACAGCCGCTCAGTATGCGTCTTTGTTAAAAAAATCCGAGGGTGTTATAATCAGAAAAACGAGATATTATCATCAAAGAGAAGATTTCCTGATTGAAGAAATTGATATTTTTCACGGCGATTACGAAGGGCTCGCATATCTTGAGATCGAGTTTGGAAGCGTTGAAGACGCTGTTAAATTTAAACAGCCGGAATGGGTTAAGCAGGATGTAACAAACATACGCTGTTACGGCAATGGTTCTCTTGCTGAAAACAGACTGAGCGTAGATGAACTTAATAAAGGTGATGTCTGATGAGATTTCTTAAATGTTTTACTGCTGTCGCGCTTTCCGTTTTAATTTTCGCATCGTCATTTTTATGTTTAAACTCTTTTGCGGTTTCTGTCAATGCCGGGGAGAAATACCCCTATATCCATGTTGAAGGGGTGATGACGAGCAAAATTTATTATGACAAAGAGGATGAAAACTCAAAAACCTGTTTTCCGCCTCAAACCGATGTTATTATGCAGGCGGCTAAAGTGCTTGTGCCCGCGCTGATAAAGGTCGGCTTTACAAAGAATTATTTCCGTTTTGCGGACAGTCTTATAAAGGCTGTGGATATTGCTTTCGCCCCTTTGGCGCTGGATAACGGCGGGAATGTTGTCAACTCAACCGGCGCGCGTACGGTCTACCCTTCGCCGGAGAAAATAAAAAGCGGCGAAAGGCTTGACTTTGACTATGACTGGCGTCTGGATCCGTTCACAACGGCATCGCTTCTTCACGATTTCGTCTCTTATGTTAAAAGAACTGCCGGGGTTCAAAAGGTTGTCGTTGACGCACACTCATTCGGCGGAGTTGTGCTTTTGGCATATTGTGAACAATACGGTACGGATGATTTTCAATCGGTTATGTTTAACGCAACTGCGGCAAACGGTATTGAATTTATCGGCGATCTTTGCGAGCGCAAAATTTCTTTTGAACACACTGCTCTGACAGAATATCTGAAAGCCGCTGTTACAGGCAGCAGATATGAAAAGCTGCTCAAAGGTGTATTCACTTTTCTTGACAAAACGGGTGTAACGGGGCGGCTTTGCGGGCTACTTACAAAAACATTTGAAAAGTGCGGTGACAGAATTTTCCGTGAACTCGTTTTTCCCGTATTCGGCAACTGGGTAAGTGTTTGGTCTATGGTTCCCAATGAACGCTTTGAAAGCAGCGTAAGGGCTGTTTTTGAGGATCTATACAAAAACGATGGTGTTGACCACAGCGAAATACTTGAAAAAATTCAGTATTTCCAGGAAAAAATCGGCTCACGGCGCAACGAGCTTTTCGGCAGATATAACGATAACTGCAATTTATATATAGTCTGCCGTTACGGCTTTCCGTTGCTTTTCTGCACACCGTCATGGGTTAACCAAAGCGATATGGTTATTGATGTTAAGTATTCATCCTGCGGTGCGAACACAGCGGACTACGGATCTGTTTTGAAAAATGAGTATATAGCAGATATAAATCCGAGATTTATTTCACCTGACAGGACCGTTGACGCTTCAACCTGCTTTTTCCCTGAAAAGACATGGTTTATTAAAGATTTTGTCCATATGACAACAACGCCCGGAAACAGTTTTGTAAGAAAACTTCTGTATTATGACGGGCAGGCTACTGTTAATACATTTGAAGATTTTCCCCGTTTTCTTGTTTACACTTCTCAGGGAGCAAAACCTGATACACAAAGATATTAATTCATATTATGAAAGGATATAGTTATGGGACTTATTAAAGCGGCAGTCGGTTCAGTCGGCGGAGTTCTTGCCGACCAGTGGAAGGAGTTTTTCTATTGTGAAGCTCTTCCCAGAGAGGTCCTTGTCTCCAAGGGTCAAAAGAGAGTTTCTTCGCGCTCTTCAAATACCCGTGGCAGTGACAATATCATCTCGAACGGTTCGGGAATTGCGGTGGCTGACGGTCAGTGCATGATTATTGTTGAGCAAGGAAAAATTGTTGAAGTTTGTGCCGAACCCGGCGAATATACTTATGATACTTCAACAGAGCCGAGTATTTTTGAGGGAAGTCTGGGAGAATCTATCAAACAGACCTTCAAGACAATCGGCAAACGTTTTGCCTACGGCGGCGATACGGGCAAGGATCAGAGAGTTTATTATTTCAATACAAAGGAAATAACCGGCAACAAATTCGGTACGGCAACTCCTATCCCCTTCAGAGTAGTTGATATGAGAGTCGGTCTTGACCTTGACACTTCTGTCAGATGCAACGGCGTTTATTCATATAAAATTACAAATCCGCTTCTTTTCTATACAAATATTTCCGGTAATGTTGCGGATAAATATTATACCGAACAAATTGAAAATCAGCTAAAAAACGAATTTGTTTCCGCTTTGCAGCCCGCCTTTGCAGCACTGAGCGCGCTTGAAATAAGGCCGAATCAGATTCCCGCCCACACCCGTGAGCTGTCAATTAAAATGAATGACGAGCTCTCATCCGAATGGAGCGAAAGAAGGGGAATTGAGGTTGTATCGATTGCAATCGGTTCTCTTTCACTGCCGGAAGAAGATCAGGCTGATATTAAACAGGCTCAAAAAGCCGCCGCTTACTCTAACCCGGCAATGGGCGCAGGCGTTAATGCATTTGCAACAGCCAACGCTATGGAGAAGGCAGCAGCCAACCCTGCCGGTGCAATGACAGGCTTTATGGGAATGGGCATGGCAATGAATAATTCAAACACTGCTAACCTCTATGCCGCTGCAGCTCAGCAGGGAGCAGGACCTGTAGGCGTTCAGCAGAATAATGCCGCCGGCAGCTGGAAATGCTCCTGCGGCGCTTCCGCTACCGGAAATTTCTGCACGAACTGCGGTGCCAAGAAACCGGCTCCGGTGTCTGCTGACAGTTGGAAGTGTTCCTGCGGCGCAACTGCAAGCGGCAACTTCTGCCAGAACTGCGGTGCGAAAAAGCCTGCTTCCGAAGGCTGGACCTGCAAGTGCGGCAGTGTAAACAAGGGTATGTTCTGCCCGAATTGCGGTGAGAAAAAACCTGCAGGCGCACCGCTTTACAAATGCGACAAATGCGGCTGGGAGCCTGAAGATCCCCACAATCCGCCGAAATTCTGCCCGATATGCGGCGACAGATTTGACAATTCGGACATTGTCTGAAAATAAAAATGGGTCTGTCGCAATTAAGATGAAAACGATGTTTTCTTTCTGAATGCGACAGCCGTGAATGAAAAAGAAAAAGAGACTGCTTTGCAGTCTCTTAATCTTAATTTCAATTCAAAAATCAAACGGCTCTGGTAACCTTACCTGAGCGAAGGCAACGGGTGCAAGCGTAGACTCTTTTGGGAGTACCGTTAACAACGGCCTTGACTCTTTTAACATTCGGCTTCCATGTTCTGTTGGAGCGTCTGTGTGAATGGGAGACCTTGATGCCGAAAGCGACATCTTTGCCGCAGAATTCACATTTTGCCATTTTGTGCACCTCCTTTTCTGCAATAACAGAGGTATTCTAACAGAACAGGGCATAAATTGCAAGTGTTTTTTATTATTTTTATCATTATTATCCGGGGCATTTAATGGAACTTACTTTTAAGATTGAAATCGCGGGAGTGTCCATTGCGATAACAAGCGATGATGAAAGAATATATAATCGTTGTAAGGATTATCTGACAGATAAATCTGCGGATATGGCGGTGAATGTAAATGAAGAACACCTGAAAAAAATCCGTGAAGAGGAGAACACGGCAAACCGCGGATTTGTCATGAATAAGGTGGATGCAGAATTTGTTGCCCTATATCGGTTGATTTCGGAAAAGCTTATTGAGAAAAATGTTCTTGCTTTTCACGGTTCGGCGCTTTCACTTGACGGTCAAGGTGTGATTTTTGTCGGCATTTCGGGGGCGGGCAAGTCAACTCATGCCGCTCTTTGGCGAAAGGTGTTTGGCGAGAGGGTAACAGCCGTTAATGACGATAAACCTTTTATACGATTTGACGGCGAAGAGTTCTATGTCTGCGGTTCACCATGGGCGGGTAAAGAACATATTGAAAATAACACTCAGGTGCCTCTTAGAGCGATAATCTATATCAATCAGTCAAAAACAAACACTGCGTTTTCTCTCGGCTTTGATGAATCTCTTCGTATAGCTTTGCAGCAGTCTTACAGACCTCGCAGCGCTGTAATTATGAAAAAAACGCTTGATTACGCAATAAAGCTTTGTGAAAATATCAATTTTTATTCTCTTTCGTGCGATATGAGTGAAGAAGCCGCTTTAACGGCGTACAGGGCTGTTTTCGGATGAATCGGTTTTGAATTGTATGTTTACAGTGAATAAACTCAGAGTGAAAGAAGTGAAACTTGACTTGCTTTTTTCTTTAAATATTCATTTGCCGCTCCGATATTAGGCGCTCTGTCCGTCATGTTGTGGCAGTCACTGCCAAGGGCATGAATTCTGCCTTCTTTTATCATTTTCAAAGTCTTAATACGAAGAAAAGGCTTAACGCAAGCGGATGCGTTAACCTGAACAAGCACTTTGTCAGGGTCAAAAATATAAAAAGCGTTGCTGTTAAAAGACAGATACCTGTCAATATGCGCTATAAGCGGGGTTAATCCCCGGTTTTTTTTGATTTCATAGATTTCATCGACCATTCGGGGACTCCAGCGGCAAAACGGCATTTCAATAAGTATTAGGTTTGTACCCTCAATTATGAATTTTTCCAGAAACCCGCAATCGGCTATGCCGTCAAAATATGAAACCTCCGCTCCGAGGCGTATTGACGGAATACTGTCATTACTTATGATGAAGTTTTTTAAAGCTGAAAAGGATTCTTCCCGTTTTTGAAAAAATCTGTCAGGACCGGTGCTCATTGGGTAAAAGTGCGGTGTTGCGACAGCAACAGTTACGCCCTGCCTGTAAAGTTCTTTAAGCATTTGTGCGCTTTCTTCGCAATTTCGGCTGCCGTCATCGAGAGCCGGCAAAATGTGTGTGTGAAAATCAGTCATAATCATTATATTTTAAGCCGGCAAACCTTCAGCGGATTTGCCGGCTGCCTTTATATTGTCAGCTTATTTTGAAAAAATCGAACTGAAAATGTCCACAAAACCTTTTGCACCGAAAATCTTATAGACCCTGTCATTGAGCTTCTTTAAAAAGCTGTTGTCTGATTTTTCGGTAGGCTGTGACTTTTCGTAAATGCCAAGGTCGCACATCATATCGTATAGATTTTCAATAACCTTGTCGTCTTCGGTGCGGTTGTTGACAACGCTGTTTTTCATTGTAAAGACGGCTTTCAATGTTTCAATCTGTGAAGAAGAAAGAGCATCGCCGGTTTCACCGCTGTTAACCCAGTCTTCCAGGCTGAAAGATACCGCCTGTTCACCCTTTAAACCAAGCTTCGCAGCAACATATTCCCGCAGGTCAGGCAGGTAATTGCGATTGAGAGCTTTTAAATCTCTCGATTCATTGAATCTCGGATAGATGCTGTTGCTTGACGATGTAACTTTTCCACAGGCAAGATCAAGGGATAGTCTTAATGCCGTGTTGTTGTTTTCAAGCTCATGCTTCTGCCCTTTGAAAAGCCAGACATGATCGGGGAAGAAGCAACCTGAAATATCAACCGATTTGTCGGGCGTAACATACTCTTCATCGCCGTATGTTGCCAGTTTCTGACCGACGGGCGCGTAAACCGATCCGGGTGCTGTTGAGGAAATCTGAATAATCTCATCCGAGTTTGTGGTTTCGGCTGATTTCATAAACTGGAAGAATTTATAATCACTGCTGTAACCTCCGAATATGAGGTCATAACCTGCCAGAAAATAGAATTCAACGCCGTAATCGCTGTTGAGCATCCTGAGCCTGTCTTCAAGCCCCTTCTGGCATTCATAATAATCATCCGTCATCTTCATGATGTAAGCAAGTTCGGGATTGTTTTCAAGATATTTAGCTCTCACTGCAGGGTATCTTTCATACGGGATAAGAGCAAGAAGCGAGGGCGTTCTGAGAATAATATTTTGAACAAGAGTGCCGAGAAGCTCGTCGATAATGCTTCTGAGAACTTTTTTGGGGAATATTCTCAAAAGTATGTTAACAGCGTAGCCGGCAGGCTCGCCTACAAGCTCTGCGACGATGCCGTTATAGAGAAGCTCGGGAGCGTTATCGGCAAAGTTCAGTTCCATAAGGTCGCCTATAACATCGCTGCCGTACCATGCGCCGACAATGCTCACAACACGGGCAACCTTGCCCTCTGTGCCGTATTTCTGAAGATAGGCGGAAACAACGGACGCACCCATACTCATAGGGATAAGCACAACCTTTTCTGCGCCGGTTTTGTTATATTCACCAAGAACGATGTCGTTGATGAATGTTCTGAGATCTTTTGCGTTGTTATATGTGAATGAAAAAGCCGAATAGTTGAAACAATAAACATTGTCTCTGCCGATTTGGTCAACCATTTCTTCGCAGGGAACGGTGCGGAAGAAATTTTCTCTCTGCTCATCGGTGTATTCAGAAAGGGGATAGTAGCATCTGGGAGTAACCATATTTGCAGGAAGCTTGCCTTCTTCATCAATAAGGTTATACCTGAACAGAGTTCTCACGACCTTGTTGACAGCGGATTCGGGTATGAAGTTATGCCCGAGTGTTGAAAGCATCAAACCGCCGACGATGCGAAGAAGGGCAAAAATCATTGCCGGCTCTTTAAAAGCAAAGCTGAAATCGTTGCAGAAAAGGTTCCATCTTGCTTTTGCTTTGTCCGTTTCACGCGTGCCTGCCGGAGCGGTGCCGTCTTTGACAGCTTTAAGCATGTTTTCGTAGTCTGCAGCGTCTGCGGGATCTTCATAAAAGTAACTGTAGGACTGACCTATCCCGGTTACAAAAATAATCGGGCAGTCAATACTGACAGCGCTTTGAGCGCCGGAGAGTGTTTCAACTTCAATCTGTTCTGCCTTTGAATCATTTGCAAATGCGGCAACGCTGACAACTGATATCAACATTGACAGGCAAAGCAAAATCGAAACAAATTTTTTCATCAGTATTCTCCTTTCGTCGGGCAGATTTGAGCCCCAATGTTTTCACTGTGATTATATTATAAAATACGGATTATTTCAAGAATGAATTATTTTATATATGCCTGCTTTCAAAGCGGTGACACCCGCTTTGTCAAAGCGGTGACCGGGCGTATCTTCTTTTGAAAAAAAATAGCCGCGCGGAAGAACAATGTTGCCCGTTGCTTCTTCGGGGCAGTTAATGCTAAGGGTAATAAAACCGTCTTCTTTTTGCCACTTCACTTCGACCCTGCCGCAAGGCGCGTCATAGTGCGCTTGGGCAAATGTCAGCTGAGAAATGAAATCCGGTGAAATCTCAAAGCTGTCCGGTCCTGCGCCCTTGGGATTGACTCTGACACCTGCAATTCTTTGAATGAACCACGACACATAGTCGCAGAAAAAGTGATGGTTGAGTGAGTTTATGTCGCCGTTTGTCCAGTCTTCATCCGAAAGGAAGTTTTCAGGCATTGAAGTTAAACCGTATCTCAGCATTGAAGCGTATGACGGCGTATCCTGCCTTGTTATCATTTTGTATGCCAGTTCACCCTGACCGCAGTCGGATAAAACATGGAACATTACTCTTAAGCCAAGAAGACCCGTGTCAATCAGGTCGTTTCCTTCGTGAATAATGTCAACCAGAACATCGCTTGCCGCCTTTTTTTCACCCGGCTCAAAAACACCATAATAAATGCACATAGCCTGCGCAGTCTGGCAGCGTGAAAAAACGGTCATCGTTGCAAAGTCAATCAGATTGTCTCTAATGGATTGCCTGAGCGATGAATAAAGAGCAAGGGCAAAGGAATGATGATACTCAAGGTTAAGTTTTTCAAATAAATCTGCCGATTTTTTCGCTATATACATTGATATAATACTGTCTGTTACCACAAGCGGAGCTGTCGGGTCGCCCGCGCCTCTGAAGGGCTGGAGCCAGTCGCCAAGACCTATTGCTATAAGCCCGTCGGCACGGCGCACTTTTGAGATATATGCAAGATAACGCAGCATTGAATCCGCGCATTCCTTTGCGGGTGTCAAATCTCCCCTGAGTCTGTAAATCTGCCAGCATAGCTCTGTCAGAACATTATCCCATGCGGGACCGTTACCCCACTCAAAGCCCCAGCCGCCTGTCGGAACTATGCCGGGCAGCGCGCCGTCAGCGCGCTGGGCAGCGCAGATGTTTCTGAGCCACTCTCGGTAACTTTTTTCAGGTGTGAGTGTCAAAAGAACATGTTCCGCCGAGCTTGCGGCGTCGCCTGTCCAACCGTTCTTTTCTCTGTGAGGGCAGTCTGTCGGGAAATAAAAGAAGTTAGCCTTGTCGCTGATTCTCGCTGTATCACGAAGCTTGTTCATTATTTCATCCGAGCAGGTGAAAGAACCTCTTTCCTCAAGATGTGACGACGCAACAAGATATGTTAAGGTTTCGGGTATTATCTGCTCTTTTTCAAGGCCGAAAACCATCGCGTACCTGAAACCGGAATATGTAAATGCAGGTTCAAAGATTTCATTTTCTTCACCCTTGCATATATAATACAGTGTCTGTCCGTACCCGTCGGGATAAAAAGAGCCTGTATTGGCGTAGCTGATTTCGCCGTTTGGCATTTCATGTTCGCAAAGCTGTATGAAAATTTCCTGTCCTTTTTTGCCGTTGATTTTGAGGCGCACAATGCCCGCACGGTTTACACCAAAGTCAAAAAGAATACCCTTTTTTCCGCGCTTATTGAACTTGAACTGGGTATCAAGCCGCATATTCCGGCGGTTATCAAGTTTATCACGCAGAGTTTCTTCTCTGATTTGTACGGGGGTAAGCTCTGTTTCAATTACAATCGGGTCAGCTTCGCAAAGTCTGAATTCTCCGCGCGGCATATCCGCTTTTTTAACAAATGCCCAGTTGCTGTCATCAAATCCGGCGCTGTTCCAGCCTTTAATTTCCTGACAGGCGTCATAAAAACAGCCGCTTCTTAAATCGTCAAAAATGATAGGCGACGGAGCGCATTTAAAGCTTTCGTCAGCGGTAAATTCGCTCGTCGTTCCGTCTTCATACTCTGCTTTCAAAACAAGAGCGAAGCAGGGAGCATTTCTGAAACGGGCTATGTCAAAATCCCATACTCTGCCGCCGGGGGCGTTTTGCATGCCGTTACCGAGAATTATTCCGATGCAGTTGGGACCGTTCTTAACAAGGTCGGTTATGTCATACCTGTCAAAATAAACTATATCATCCGGATTTGAAATGTATGGTGCCAACAGACCTTTTGTGATTTTTTTCTCATTGAACCAAAGATCATAAAAACCCAAGCCGCTGACGTCAAGAACTGCTTTTTTGACATTTTTTAAGTCATATGTTTTGCGTATATAGGGCGCATTGACATGCTTTTCATAGGTGTTCATGCTGTCTGTCGCTTTGTAAAAAAAGCCGTTGTAGCTGTATTCCATATCAAATTCTCCTTCTTACAAAATGTTGTATGAGCTTTAACCATAATATACAATATCGCCTGTTTAAATGCAAGAAAATAGTGTTGAAAAAAACAGCCTTTATGATAAAATGTTTCAGACAACAATGGAAAGGATTTTAAAAATGACACACGAACAGATGTTCCGCTTTGCAAAGTGGATTGACTGCCCCGGCGGTGAGGAATCGCCGATATTCAGAAAGTCTTTCAGCGCCGATAAAGGTGAAAAAGCGCTGATAACGATTTGCGGCCTTGGCTTTTTTGAAATGAAGATAAACGGCAAAAAAGTGAGTGATGATTTGCTGGTTCCGAACGCTTCAAACTATATTGAACGCGATATGTCAAACTGGTCGTATCCTCTCTATGACAAAATGAGCTTTCGCATTTATGCCGTAAAATATGAAATAACCGATTTTCTTTTGCAGGGTGAAAATGTTTTGACCGTTATGCTCGGCGGCGGTTATTTCCATCAGACAAAATACAGGGGCGAGGGCGATGTCAGCTACGGTTCACCAATGCTGTGCTTTATTATCTCAAAAGAGAGCGGCGAAGTGATTTCGGACTCATCCACACTCTGCTTTCCGGGTTATTTTGAAAGGTGCAACCTTTACTATGGTGAATACCAAAATCATCTGAAAAAACCGGTTGGCTTTGAAACCGCAGGATATACCGGTTGTGATTTTTCACCCTCGCGTGAAGTACAGACTCCGGAGAGTAAATTTTTTTACCAGACGGGTCCGGCTGACAAAATAGCCGGAGTAATAACCGATATCAGATTGATTAAAGAATATGACGGGAAAAAGCTGTATGACATAGGCAGAAATATTTCCGGCAGGGTTGTTGTTGAATGCGCAAAGAGGGGCGAAAAGTTAACCGTTCGCCACTGTGAGCAGATTGAAGGCGACCATTGGTGGGGAATTCATTTTGATGATGAAAAATATATTGATGAGTTCATTTGTGACGGGAAACAAACGGAATATACCTGCGTATTCGGCTGGCAGGGTTTCAGATATGTTGAAATTGAAGGCGACGGTGTGCCTGTCAGGGCGGAGATAATCCATTCGGACTGCCCTGTAACATCATCTTTTACAAGTGATAACGAGATGCTCGTCTGGCTTTATGACACATATATTCATACTCAGCTTTGCAATATGCACGCCGGCATCCCTTCCGACTGCCCTCACAGAGAGCGTCTGGGTTACACAGGTGACGGTCAGCTTTGCTGTGAAGCGGGTATGTTGATGCTCGGCAGCAAAAGCTTTTATAAAAAATGGCTTTATGACATTGCCGATTGTCAGGATCGGTTTAACGGCCATGTTCAGCACACTGCTCCGCTTATGGGCGGCGGCGGGGGACCGTGCGGCTGGGGCGGAGCTATTGTTGAAGTTCCTTATAAATATTATAAAATATTCGGCGACAGGGAGCTTTGCGAAGAATTCTTTCCGAAAATGCTCAGGTTTTTTGATTACATTCAATCAAGATGTGAAAACGGTCTGGTTTGCCGTGAAGAGGAAGGTGGCTGGTGCCTTGGCGACTGGCTGCCGCCTCAGCCGATTCAGGTGCCTGAAACATTTGTCAACACTTGTCTTTACATTAAATATATGAAAATAGTCAAAGAAATCGCAAAGCTGATTAACCGCGAGGAGCAGGTTAAGTATCTTGATGAAAGAATAGCCGTTTCTTCAAAGATGTTAAACGCTGCATATTACAGCGAGCAGCAAAGAGCGTTTTGCGGCGATGTCAACGGCGCAAGCGCTATAGCTTTGGCGGCAGGTCTCGGCAATGAGAAGGTCAGAAACAAGGTTATTGAAAAATACGGAAAAACCGGGCAGTTTGATACCGGTATAATAGCCACTCTTGAACTTATTGAATACCTTTTCAATACCGGAGAAAACGAACTTGCCGTAAGGCTTTTGACAAACAGAGGAGAAGCATCATTCTATAATATGAAAAAGCACGGCGCGACCACCCTTTGGGAAAACTGGAACGGTGATTCTTCACAAAACCACCCTATGTTCGGCGCAGTGAGCAAAACTCTGTTTACTCATATTCTGGGTATAGGTCAGGCGAAAGAAAGCTGTGGCTTTGAAAAAATAGTTATTTCGCCGCATCTGTGCGAGAGTGTCGCAAGAGCAAGCGGCTACGTCACAATAGAAAACATGAAAATCGGTGTGTCATACGAAAAAACCGGCAACAAAATTCACTTTGCCGTTGATGTACCCGGGGACAGACAGACGGAATTTGTTTTGGGTGAAACAAGGCTCGCTTTTTGCGGCAGCAGAGAATTTGACATAGAAAGGGCAACCTCATGAGATACGGTATAATAGGCACGGGATGGATTGCGGAAAGCTTTATTGAAGGCGTCAGGCTGGTAACGGGTGGCGAAATCAGCGCCGTTTATTCAAGAAGTATCGACAAGGGAGCGGATTTTGCGGCAAGGAATAATATCGGTGAGATATATACGGATTTGGAAAGCTTTGCAAACGGAAATTTTGACGCTGTTTATGTCGCAAGCCCGAATGCCATGCATTTTATCCAAAGTGAAAAAATGCTGCTTGCCGGTAAACATGTTATTTGTGAAAAACCGGTGACCGTTACAAATGAGGAATACAGGCATCTTAAATACATTGCCGATAAAAACGGACTGATTTTTTTGGAGGCTATCATGTACCTTCATCAGCCCGTTGTTCACAAAATAAGGGAATATACAAAAAAAATCGGCAAAATCCGTTCTGCTCATTTTGATTTTTCACAGCTTTCATCAAAGTATCCGGCTTATTTAAGGGGAGAAACACCGAACATATTTAACCCGGCTTTAGCGACCGGAGGGCTTATGGATTTGGGCATATATTGTATTTATCCTGCGCTTGATCTGTTCGGTATGCCGAAAAATGTATCGGGCAGCGCAGTGTTTCTTACCACCGGGGCGGATGCCGCAGGAAGTATTCTTTTTGAATATAATGATTTTCTTTTGACGGTCACTTATTCAAAAACCGGGCAGGATTACCTCGGTTCCCAGATAATCGGCGAAAGCGGAACAATAATAATGCCGTCAATATCAAAGCTGACGGATGTGTCTGTCAGGTTCAATATTGACGGCAGGGAAGAGCATTTAACCGGCGACATACAAAAAGCCGTTCTGATGGGTAACGAAGCTAAGGATTTTGAAAAATACACATCCGGCTTAGACAGGAATGAATACGAGAATTGCTGTCGCCTTGCCGATGAAGCAACCGTATTAACCGAAAAAATGAGGTCCGTTCTCGGTATTTGCTTCAAATAAAATGTACGGGTAAATGTTTATGCCATAATCTTTCTGTAAAGGGCTTTCAGGTCTTCAACATTTGTGTCTCTCGGGTTGCCGGGGCGGCAGGCGTCGGCGTAGGCGTCGGCGGCGAGGGTGTCAAGATCCTCTTCTCTTACTTTTTCGTTAACGCATGGGATACCGACATCGGCGCTGAGCTTTTTAACGGCGTCGACCGCGGCTTTTCTGTATTCAGCCTGAGTCATGCTGTCAACGCCTTCAACACCCATAGCGCGCGCGATTTCACGGTATTTTTCGCCGGTGAATTCCTGATTATATTCCATAACGATGGGCAGCATCATTGCGCAGGCAACACCGTGAGG
>JAILFM010000030.1 GCA_024697575.1 Clostridiales bacterium | reverse complement strand
TGAGACCCCGGATTTTCTCAAAAAAGATTTTTTGAGCCCGATTTTACGGGTTTCAATTCGCTATCAAATAGGGACCAAATCCCGCGAGGCCTTGATATATAAGGGCTGAAAGACAAAAAATTTTCTCAAAGAGATAAAAACACAGCATTTTCGGCTCCCGGTTGGGAGCCGATTTTTTATGGCAGAAAACACCTGAAATGCTTGAAAGACACGAGAAACCGTGTTTTTGTTTGTTTGGATGAAATTGAGATTTATGGTATTTTTTGTAAAACAACAGAATTCTTGATTGATTGGTCTGCCGGTTCTGTAAATGACATTTTTCTATCCGGATATATTTACTTTCAATCCAATTGTGATACAATAAGTGCGAATTTTGCAGTAATATTAAAAGTATACAACAGAATAATTACCTTAACAATCCGGGAGATTTAACCATGTCAAAAATCATAATGACAAAGCCCTCCGAAAGCGGGATAGCGCTGGGCGGCATAGGCGCTGGGAGCGTTGAGCTTATGCCGGACGGCGAATTTCACTATTGGCAGATTGCAAATCCGCCCAGGATGACCGATGTTTGCTGGGAAAGAAAGGAATACGACGGTGAAAGCCACACAGGCGCGCTGTCATTCTGGGTCCGCGCACAGCGTGAGAACAGCCGTCCGGTTGTGCGCAGGCTCGGCATGAAAACAGATCAGGATGATTTCAGCTACCGTATGTTCCCATGGAGTAAACCTGTTGAAAAAATCATTTTTGACGGCAGGTTTCCTGTTTGTGAAATCGAATATGAAGACAGGGCTCTGCCGTGCCGTATTACAGGCAGGGCTGTTTCGCCGTTTGTACCTCACCATTCGGATATTTCCGCCGCTCCCGGTTTCTATATGGATTTTGAAATTGAGAATACGCAAGACAGCGAACTGACATTGAGTCTGCTCGGAACCCTTGTACCGGAATTCTGCAATAAAGGCGGCTGCAGAAATATCCCCGGTAAAGATTCGGAGAATATCAATATCACTTTGTATCCCGCTCAGAAAACCGATGCGCCGGATTGCGGCGAAGTGTGTCTGAGCATTGGCGGAGACGGTGAAAAAAGCTGTATCACCGGAGAATATCGGCGCTTCATGAGGGAATATATCTTTGACGATGACAAATTCGGGGTGAGTCAGGAGTCCGTTCTTTTCGGCTTTCGTGAAACAGGCTGCTTGCCTGACAGCGAGGCGGTAACACCGCCGCCGGATATCCCCGAAAATTCGGAATCACTGTCTGAAGAGGAGACGGACAGGCTTTTCAACATATATACGGAATATCCTTTTGCCGCGTCTGTTCTGCAAAGAATACGCGATGTGAATCCCTCATTTCCTTCCGACCGGGATGAAAAGCTTTCGTTTCTCAGAAGTTTGCGCGCTCAGAGCAGGCACATCAAACCCGAAGAATTCGGCGCCGCCGCTCTGTGCAGTACGGTTAAACTTGCCCCCGGCGAAAAAAAGACCGTTCGCTTTGTAATGACTTGGTATTTTCCAAATCATTTTTCAAAAGACGGGCGCAGACTCGGCCATTATTATGAGAATCTTTTCTCCGGCGCGGCTGATGTCAACGCCTTTCTGAGAAAAAACAGGGCTGATGTCTTTGACAAAGCCGTTGCTTTCTCAAACCTTCTTTATAATACGGACTTGCCTGAAATATATCCCGAATGCTGGAGCGGACACCTTAACACAATAATAAAGTGCTCGTGGTACCTCAAAGACGGCAAATTCGCTCTCTGGGAAGGGCAGGGCTTTTGCGGCTTTCACACGACGGACATCACCTACCACGCTTCATTCGGACTTCTTGCTCTGTTTCCGGAGCTGCAGCTCAGGCAAATGCGTATGGGAGCCGCCTTTCAGCGGGACGACGGACGGGTACACCACTTTTTCACTCCCGATCTTGACCATGTGGATAACGGCTTTGACCGCGTGGATATGAACAATCAGTTCGTTCTTATGGTGCTTCGTGATTACCTTTATACCGGCGATACCGGTTATCTCAGTGATATGTGGCCTCATGTGGTTAGCGCTGTGGATTCAATACGCGCTCTCGACACAGACGGCGACGGTTTGCCTGACCGTGATACAAAACGCAACACTTATGACGCATGGAATTTCTCCGGCACCACTGTTTATATCTCGGTGCTGTGGCTTGCGGCGCTGAAAGCTGCCGCGCAAATTGCCGGCGAGATGGGTGATAACGCACGCGCTTTTGGGTGGAATGCCATACTCGAAAAAGGCCTTTCTTCACTTGAGAAGCGACTGTGGAACGGAGAGTATTATAATCTCTGGCTGTCTGACTCTGTTAAAGACGAAAGTCTGATGACCGACCAGCTTGACGGCGAGTGGTTTCTGCGAGCGGCGGGAATCGGCGGCAACATTTGCGACAAACGTATAAAACATGTTTTGCAAGTCATACTCGATAATAATTTTGACCCTGACAGCGGTCTCATAAACGCCTCATGCCCCGAAGGAAGACAAACCACACTGTTCACTCACAAAAACTGCCAGGCCGAGGCAGTGTGGACAGGCATCGGCTATGTTACCGCCGCTCTGTGTCTGAGTGTCGGCCTTCGTAACAAAGCCGACGAAATTGTCGGTTCAATCCATGAAAATCAGGCGCGGTTCGGCCTTTTATGGAATCACTGGGAATGCGGACATCATTATACCCGCCCTCTTTCAAGCTGGACCACACTGACAGCAGCGCTCGGTCTGAAAGTTGACAGCGCGAAAAAGACTATCGGCTTCGCTCCTGTTGCGGAAAACATAACCTTGCCGCTTTGCCTGCCTGGTATTCTCGGCACTGTCAAAGTCAAAAACGGTTCGGTTTCAATACATATCACACAGGGCAGTATTGAAGGCTGGACTGTACTAAGGAAACGCTGATTAAATCGGGGTGTTTAGAACGGCGATTTAATCAGCATTTCCCTAAATAATTGATTTGAAATATGAAACAAACGATTGAAGAAGCACCGGATAAGCTTGAAAAATAAAAACTGAAAAATCTTGAATGCAAAATATGTCATTAAACTGTTGTATTTAATAAGTAAATTATGCTAAAATGAAAACAGCAGTATATGCTGCGCACAAAAATGAAAGGAATTATTAACATGGAAATGAAATTTTACAGATGTTCTGTTTGCGGACAAATCGTTGCCGTTGTCAAAAAAACCGGCGTTCCCGTTGTTTGTTGCGGCAAGCCGATGCAGGAGCTTATTCCCGGCACAACAGACGCGTCGGTCGAAAAACATGTGCCGGTTTACAGCGTGGACGGGAATAAAGTCACCGTTACGGTTGGCGCTGCGCCTCACCCGATGATCCCGGAACACTACATCGAGTGGATTTCGCTCAAGACAAAGTTCGGCAACCAGCGCAAGGCTTTGCAGCCGGGCGGTGAACCTACCGTGAGCTTTTGTATCTGCGAAGGCGACGAAGTCGAGGCAGTATATGCCTATTGCAATCTGCACAGTCTCTGGAAAGCGTAAAATCATATAATAAATCCGGATAACCGAAAATGAAATGCACCCCTTGTTAGACATTATACCACTTTGTCTGACTTTTGGGGTGCATTTCACCGAAAGGCTATCCGGATTTATTATGCAATTACCGTATTAAATCTGTCAGCTTTTTGCCGAAGAAGAAATCGTGAACCATATTGTCAAATTCGGTCCACATCGTAAGAGTGCGGCAAGTATCCTTCCTGGGACAGATATTTGTGCTTTCGGCAAGGCAGGCGACTGAAGAAAGGGGTCCTTCCATAAGCTCCAGTATTTCACCAACGGAATATTCCTCCGGATTTCTGCAAAGTTTATACCCTCCGCCTTTTCCGCTTAAGCCGGATATCAATCCGCCGGCGACCATATCTTTAACGATTATTTCCAGATATTTTTTTGAAATCTCCTGCCTTGAGGCAATGTCCTTCAAAGGGATATAACTTCCGCTATTGTGCTCCGCCAGGTCCATCATAACGCGAAGCGCGTACCGTCCTCTTGTAGAAATCATATTTTCAAATCCTTCCGTTTAATCTTCCTTGTGTTATCAAACCTAATATACCATAGGGTAAATAGGTAAATCAAGTTAAAATATATTTACCTATTGACATAATAGGTAAATATGCATATAATCTCTGTTGAAATCTTTTGAAGGGAGTCTGGTATGATATATGCAGACAATGCCGCAACGACCAAAATGAGCGAAGCGGCAGTAAATACAATGTTTTCTTTGATGAACGACTGTTGGGGAAATCCGTCCAGCCTTTATTCACACGGTCAGAAAGCAAAAGATATATTGGAAAAGGCGAGGGAGGATATAGCCTCGGTTATAGGCGCAAATGCGCGTGAAATAATATTCACATCGGGAGGAAGTGAGGCGGATAATCAGGCAATACTGTCAGCCGCCGCTCAGGGAGTCAAAAACAATAAAAAACATATAGTTTCCACCGCTTTTGAGCACCACGCTGTTCTGCATACACTTGAGAAATTAAAAAGATACGGATTTGAAATAACTCTTCTCAATGTACATGAGGATGGGCTTATTGTTCCCGGGGAACTGGAAAACGCAATAAGGGAAGATACCTGCCTTGTAACTGTTATGTACGCAAACAATGAAATCGGAACAATTCAGCCTGTTCATGAAATCGGTGAAATTTGCAGGCGAAGGAATGTTACGTTTCATGTTGATGCCGTGCAGGCTGTCGGTCATATACCGGTGAATGTTGCCGATGATAACATCGATATGCTTTCCGCATCCGCACACAAGTTTCACGGTCCTAAAGGAGTCGGATTTCTCTATGTACGCAAGGGCATAATTTTATCTAATCTGATTGAAGGCGGAGCGCAGGAACGCGGCAAGCGGGCGGGGACCGAGAATGTGCCCGGCGTTGCGGCGATGGCGACGGCGCTTAAAGAAGTTGTCAACGATATGGATGAAAAAGCGAAACATATTGCCTCTGTAAGAGACAGGATTATAAGCGGGTTGAAGGAAATACCTCATTCGGCACTTAACGGAGACGCTTTCAAGAGACTTCCCGGTAATGTTAATTTCTGCTTTGAAGGTATTGAAGGTGAATCGCTTCTTCTGCTTTTGGATGACAAGGGTATCTGCGCTTCTTCGGGCTCGGCGTGCACATCGGGGTCTCTTGACCCGAGCCATGTTCTTCTGGCAATAGGCAGGCCCCATGATGTAGCGCACGGTTCGCTGCGTCTGAGCATAGGCGAGGACATTAAACAAGCGGATGCGGACTGTATTGTCAGTTCGGTGAAAGAAACCGTTGAATATCTGAGGGGATTTTCTCCCATATGGAGAGATCTTATGTCAGGTAAAAAAGAGTTTATACTTTAACAGGAGGGGTTGGCAATGGCATTATACAGTGAAAAAGTTATGGATCATTTTCGCAATCCGCGCAACGTGGGTGTACTCGAGGATGCGAACGGAATCGGCGAAGTAGGCAACGCAAAATGCGGTGATATAATGAAAATGTATCTCAAGATAGAAGACGGCATTGTGAAAGACGTAAAATTTGAAACCTTCGGCTGCGGCAGCGCGATAGCGTCAAGTTCAATGGCGACGGAACTCATAAAAGGTAAACCCGTCAGTGAGGTTAAAACACTGACTAATAAAGCGGTGGCGCAGGCACTTGACGGACTTCCCGATTACAAAATGCATTGCAGTGTATTAGCTGAGGAAGCTATCAAATCCGCTTTGGAAGACTATCAGGCGAGAACCGGAGAAAAAATATAAAAAATCCCACAATACCTATTGACATAATAGGAATTATATGATATAGTACCGTCAACTTGATTGAAAAGGAG
>JAILFM010000148.1 GCA_024697575.1 Clostridiales bacterium | reverse complement strand
ATTACATCCATTTTTGTCAAAGCGAGCGCAGTGGCACCCTGACATTCGACACCGTAACGGGTTGCAACGATATCTATGGGGCCTACCCTTCTGGGTCTGCCGGTTTTTGCGCCGTATTCGCCGCCGGCTTCGCGCAGTTTTTCAGCCTCTTCGCCAAACCATTCGCATACAAACGGCCCTTCACCGACGCAGGTTGAATACGCTTTGACAACGCCGACAATTTCATCGATTTTTGCAGCGGCAAGCCCTGAACCGACGGGAGCGTAAGCCGCAATGGCGTTTGACGATGTTGTATATGGATGAATACCGTAATCAATATCTCTCAGTGAACCGAGCTGAGCCTCAAACAGAATGTTTTTGCCTTCCTTCACGGCATTTTTCAGTATTTTACCCGTGTCGCAGATAAAGGGCTTGAACTTTTCACCGTACTCTTCAAACCATCCGATTAAATCATCAAGCTTCGCTTTTTCGGCACCGTAAACACCGGTTAAAGTCAGATTCTTCCACTCGAGAAGGTCGGCAATATGCTCGCGCAGATGCTCCGGGTAAAAGAGTTCGCCGGCAAGAATGGTTTTTTTCTGATATTTGTCTGAATAAAAAGGCGCAATTCCCTGTTTTGTTGAGCCAAACTTTTTATCTTTCAAACGGGCTTCTTCCAAAGAATCAAGTTCTCTGTGCCAGGGCAGAAGAAGAGACGCTCTGTCGCTTATTCTGAGATTATCAGGTGTCAAAGAAACCCCCTGTTCAATGACGGTCTGCATTTCGTTCCAAAGGCTCTCCAAATCCAATGCGACGCCGTTGCCGAGAATGTTAATTACGCCGGGTCTGAAAATGCCGGACGGCAAAAGATGAAGGGCAAACTTGCCGTATTCATTCACAACGGTATGACCTGCGTTGCCGCCGCCCTGATAGCGCACAACACAGTCAACATTCTCAGTCAGAAGGTCAACCATTCTCCCCTTGCCTTCATCGCCCCAGTTTATACCGACAACCGCACAGTTTGACATATTATCAATTCCTCCGAAATGTTTTTGAGTGAATACCGATTTGATTATCCGCCTATTTTGGTTCCCCTGACACGGCGGTTATTACAATACCACAGCGCGTTCCTGTATGGCGTTTGCCCATTGGCGAACATACTTTGCTTTAAGGTGAACGCCGTCATTGGTGCTGTCATCCTTCAGATAGCCGAAAGCATTGTCCAGAACATCATTAACATCAAGATAAAATGTTGTTTCATCGTCGCAAATCTTGGCAATTTTTGAATTAAAATCATTGATGCCGGCGTTGGTTACAGCGATGTTCTTTTTTTCCTCCGCTGCGGTAACATGCAAAAGAGCTTCAATATAAATAATTGCCTCAGGCTGGGCTTTTTTTATATCTTCAATAAGCGCGGAATATTTTGAAACGGTTCGCTTTCTGTCATAGCCCAGCTCGTTTAGTCCGAGCATAACATAAACCTTACCGTATTTTTTTTGATTTATAAACTCGGAAAACCGGATTTTGCCTTTGCCCTCAACTTTCGCGGGGTCGGAATAAATGTTATAAACACTCATGCCGACCTTTGCATAGTAATCGGCGCTGGGAATATTGCCATACATTGAAAGAGCCTCGGTTCTTGAATCGCCGACGAACAGCGCATCGTTAAAATACCCTTCCGGCGCCGCTCGGAATTTGTTTCGGCCGACACCGCCGAAAAGCGTTTTACGGCTTGTTTCAGGCGCTTCGGTTTCTGTTTCACTTTCAGTCTCTGTTACAGTGACCGCCTGAGTTATTTCATCCGTCTCAGTCACAGAGACATCGGCTGGCTGTATCCGGCTCTCAACGGTCACACCGGCAGCAGTTTCTGCCGCGGTTGTCGACTCCGGCAATGTTGAAGGAGCAGACCGTATATCCTGAGCTGATGTTGTTTCTTCCCCAGACTCTTTTTTTTCGGCCACATTTGAGGGTATTTTGATGATATATTCAGCGCCGGTAAAAAAGAAGGCAAAAGTCAGAATTATTGTCAATAGATAAGAAAAAAATTTTTTCATTATAAAACATTTCCGTTTTAAGCGCAAAGCGCTCAAAAAGCTAAAAATTAAAATACATAAACGGGTCGTTCATTCCCTTATAGACACAGTAGCCCGAAGCAGCAAGGACTGCAAGCATAACCGGAACAACAACTGCTTTACGGCGGATTTTTTTAAATATCTCTCTGCCGATTTTTGTTGAAAATATAACTCCGGCAATCACAAATATGCCGTATGATTTTACGCACTTAAGCCAGTCCAGAGAGTAAACATATTCGCTGCCCATGCCAATCATACACATAAAATAGTTTTTTATATCCGTTAAACTGTCCAAAGCGAAAACAAGCCACGAAAGCGGGATAAGAACTATCATATAGATATGACCGAAGAAACGGTGCTTATCAAGAATCTTTTTAAGAAACAGCTTTTCGATGATAATGATAACTGCAAGGCAAAGACCCCAGAGCACAAAATTAGCTCCCGCTCCGTGCCATATACCGGTAAAAGTCCAGACTATAACGAGATTTAACAGCATTCTCGCTTTGCCTTTACGGTTTCCGCCAAGGGGGATATAGACATAGTCCCTGAACCAGGAGCCGAGTGTCATATGCCAGCGCCGCCAAAACTCGGTCATGGATACGGCAGTGTACGGTTCACGGAAATTATCCGGATAATCAAAGCCAATCAGTTTACCCAGACCGACAGCCATAAGGGAGTAACCGTAAAAATCAAAATACAGCTTTAAAGAATACGCCGCAATACCCAGCCATGCCATCGGCGCGGATAAATCCTCATAGCCGATTTTTGCGCATTCGTTCCAGATTCCGCCGACTCTGTCGGCAATCAAGACTTTCATTCCGAGACCGAAAACAAATTTTTCCGCCCCGTCATAGATAAAATCTTTTGTGAGGTACCTGTTATGTATTCTGAAAGAAACCTCATCATAGCGAACAATCGGTCCTGTGATAATCTGAGGAAAAGCAATCATATAGACGGCAAAATCAACCGGATTTTTTTCGGGCGTAATATCACCGCGGCAAATATCCGTTAAATATGACACACTCTGAAACGTCACAAAGCTTATCCCCAAAGGCAAAACAAGAGAACGCAAAGGCGATGTAAAAAGCCATCCGGGCGGATTAATTCCGAATCGATTCATTACAAACCCGGAAAAATCCAATAAAGAGGAAAGATACTTAAAAAGTATCAGTAAACCGAAATTGAATACAATCCCTAAAAAGAGAAAAAGCTTTTTGCCTTTTTTTATACCTGTGAGAAAACCCAAAAGCCAGTTGACAATGACCGAAATAACAAGCAGCAGCAAATATTCCGGGTTCAAAACACAGCCGTAGCCATAAAAAACCAGGCTGAAAAGGACAATAACAAAATTCTTGATTTTTACCGGCGCAACATAATATGTAGCCAGAAAAAAAGGCAAAAACCAGATTAAAAAATCAACCGAAGCAAAGACCATTTATATTCCGTTCCGCAAGTCAAAAGCTATTCTTGACCGATTAATATGTTTGAAAAAATAACAATTAGTATTATATCCATTCACGGAAAATAAAGCAATAAATTTTATAAAAAATACGGCAAAACATTATGATTTTTTAAAATGAAAAGACCGCAAAGCAATTACAGCCCTGCGATCTTTTTGTTATACTTCAGTGATAAATCCGGTTGTTATGCGATAGCGCCCTTGACAGCTGAGAAAATCTTGTCGAAGGGAATTTTCGAAACAACATTTTTGACAAATTCAACAACGCCGCCCAAATCAATGCCGCTGACTATATCTTTAACCTTGCCGAAAACTGTCTTGACAATGCTGAAAACCTTTGCCCAGTCAACAAGCTTAGCAGCTTCTTTGATTTTGCCGGCTTTCAGAAGAGTCCATATTGACTTGTATACACAAGAATCAACATGCGAATTGTAGGCGTCGACAGAAGAAAAAACTTCCTCACAGCCGTTGCCCGCATATTTGCAGACAATCTGGCCTTTGTCGTTGATTGTGTAGTTGCTTTCATGGTTTGTAAGAAGGGTCCTCGATTTGAAAGTGCCGCCGCAAACACAGCAGACAACATCGTGATTAGGAGCTTTGTTCATCTCAACAACATGCCTTAAATACTCTTCGGTGGTAACAAATGTTGCACCGCAATATTCACAGGCAATTGTGTCACCCTGCTCAGCGACTGCGCAAAGTGCGAAAGCCGAAAAAGCAAATAAAACCGAAAACATTACCGCGATAAACTTTTTCATATTAATAATCCTTCCATTTTAAATAGTGAACCGCTAAACCGATTCCGTTTTCTGACTGTGCCTATACTACCACTTTACGGAGTTAATGTCAATAAATAATTCTTTGCCGTGTTTCACTTAACACTGACGGTTACCGTATATGTGCCGTAAATCCAGCTGTCGGGGCTGTCAAGTTCCAGCGGCAGGTTATAAACGCCGCTCGAAACCTCTTTATCATCTGAAATCTCAACATAGAACCTTAAGCTTTCAGGATTGACAATCGAAGCAGATTCACTCGGCCCGACAATCTCAACAAAGTCAAAGCTTTTTGGGCTGATTGAGGCCATACTGCCCTGTGGCAGATTCAAAACTTCGATGTTTTCCGGCGCGGGAATTTTGATTTCATCAAAGCCTGCAACATCAATTTCAACATTAAATTCTTCAATATCGTCGAGTATAATGCCGCTTGTAATATCCTTGGATTTAACAGTTTTTTTGTTTATCCCCGGTCTTAAGGAACTGTAGTCCACCGCCGCTATCTCAAAAGTTCCGATTTCACTTCCCTTCCCGGTCGGCACACCGACACGCGCCGACTGAGGATTGATTTTAATTATGAACGGAACGGTATCGATATAGCTTGTCGGGCTGTTTTTAAGAGACACACTCATATTGAGTGTTTTCATTTCATAAACCGGTATTTTAACGGTGGTTGAGCCGTTTTTTCGGTTATATTCAAGATATTTAGGTGTTGAACCGTCTTTGGTCACGGTTTTTATTGCGGCATCAACTGTCGTTGTCTGTATAATTTCATCCTTTATAGAGGCCGTCGCAACAACCTTTTCAATCTTATTTATTTCTCTTTCAGGTCCGGTAACCTTAATTTTCTGAGAGTCGGTAAATATTAATGTATCGGCGCAATATCCGTCGCCGAGTGTGTATTCAATATCCGGCTCCAGAACAAATTCTTCGTCCTTCTTGTAATCAAAATACACGGTGACTTCATTGACAGAAAGTGACTCAATTGTATAATTCGGTCTGGATTTTACACTGGTACACTCCAGCTGAAGGCTGTAATCACCCGCCGTATTTACATACCCGATGTTAGCGGTAACACTCAAATCATCAAAAATATCACTGCCGGTAACAATATACTTTTTACCTCTGATGGTTACATTCACAGTAAAATTACTTTCACCGAAGGGAACAAGCCCCAAAGTCTCCTCGATTTTGGAATAATCAATTGACACGGGAACATTTTTTATTACGTTTTCCGTTTCGGGGCTCAGTTCAACAGAAACGAAAATCCATAATAACACGGCGACAACAAACGAGAAAACAAACAACGCCTTGTTATTGTAGAAAATATGGTTGAGATTATACTTTTTATTCATCTTTTCCTTCATTTTGCCCTTCGTCCCCCGATGCCTGTCCGGATTTTTTTGATCCGAATACGGTTTTGACTTTTTTAACAAGCGTCTGCCTGCCGGTCGGTTTCAGATAACTCAAATCATAAAAATCAAGCAGTTTTTCGCGCAATTCGCTTTCGGTAAGACTTCTCGTTATTGACCCGCCCTGCGCAATCGAAATAATCCCGGTTTCTTCCGACACAACAACAATGATGGCATCCGAAACTTCACTCAAACCAAGAGCCGCTCTGTGCCTTGTTCCGAGGTCTGTTGATATATCATGATTGCTTGTCAGCGGCAGGTAGCATCCGGCGGCACACAACCTGCCTTGCCTTATCACCGCGGCGCCGTCATGGAGCGGCGATTTCGGGAAAAAGATGTTGCCTATCAATTCCTGAGTCACAACGGCGTCTATCCCCGTACCGTTATTGACTATATCGCCCAAAAGCACGTCCCGCTCCATAACAATCAAAGCTCCGGTTTTTGTTTCGCTCATGCGCTCACAAGCCATTACAATTTCGTTAATAGCGCTTCTTATTGCCGCATCATATTCACTTTCACCCCTGATTTTCAGACCGAATGTTGTTCCCATAAGCTCAAACGCATGCCGGATTTCAGGCTGAAAAAGGATAAGAAGAATAATAAAAATATTCTTGAACACGGTTCTTAAAAGGTATGTGCTTGCCTGCATGTTAAACTCATAAACAACAATATAGGAAATGCCCAAAAGAGCAAGACCCTTCACAAGCTGAAAAGCTCTTGTCTCCCTTAACCATTTTATCAAAAGAAATATCACGGCAGTTACAAGCAAAATATCAAAAAAATCCCAAACCGTAAACTGCAGAGACGGTATACGCGAAAAAAAGTCAAAAATATTTTCTAACGATGACATATCTTAAATTCCTTTCGGAAGCTGTTGTTTATTTTTCCTGTTCCAGAATACATACCGCCGCCGCGGCTATGCCTTCCCCCCTGCCGGTGAAGCCAAGACCTTCCTCGGTAGTAGCTTTAACATTAACAAAATGTTTGTCAACGCCGCAGACAGAAGCGATGTTTTGCCGCATCTCGGCAATATACGGACGCATTTTCGGCGCCTGAGCTATGAGAGTACAGTCAATATTGCCAACGGTATATCCTTCATTCCTTATCTTTTCGCAGACTCCGCCAAGAAGAATCATACTGTCTGCGCCTTTGTATTTCGGATCACTGTCCGGAAATAAGCAGCCTATATCCGGCAAAGCCGCCGCGCCTAAAAGAGCGTCGGCAACAGCATGGAGCAATACATCCGCATCAGAATGCCCCAAAAGGCCTTTTTCATATTCAATTTCCACACCGCCGATAATCAGTTTTCTGCCTTCAACAAGGCGGTGAACATCATAACCGTGACCTATTCTCATATTTTCTCCGAATCAGAAATTTCTATATTACATATTATCAAAAATCGTTTTAAACTCATCCGCATCCGTTATACAGTTAAGGACAGTTATCAACGAATTGGTCGTCAGGCGTGAAGGCAGTGAATAGTAATCAAGAACCCTCTGCCTTTTCGCACTGCTGTTTTCACCGCCGGTGAGCCCCATTTCATAAAAAAGGATTTTTGTGACCTGACCCGCATGTGAAGACGTATCACCTGTTTTTTCACCGGTAACTCCGGCTTTTTCAAGAGAAGATAAAATAATATCCTCGCTTACTCCTTCAACGCCGAGCTTTCCCTCTTTTGACGGAGCTTCCTTGCGTCTTTCTTTACCGTAGATATCGGGAATATACGCATTGATAACATTTTCTTTGCCGGCAACAGACGAAATAAAATTTCTTATTTTAAAACCCGCCGCATCACTGTCCGTTAATACAAGCAGCCCGCGCCTTTGTGCCAGCGAACGGATAAGCCTTTGAAGTTCCTTATCTTTAAAAATACCGAAACCCTCGGTCGTCAGGATAGGCGCGTCAATTATTGATGAAAGGCGGATTTTGTCATATTTCCCCTCGGTAATAACAATTTTGTTAATTTTAATCATATTCAGGTTTTCGTACCCGATAAAGCCGGATAATCGTTTTTTCAAGAAGAATCTTTTTATCGTTTAAACCGGATTTCATTTCTTTATCGGCATTTGCAAGAATTTCCAGACAGGCGGCAATCTGCTCAAAAGTCAGTTTTGATGCGTTTTGCGCCGCTCTTTCAAGCCTGAAGCTGTTGTTATAAGTAACATAACTTTGTGAAAGCTTGTCCGCCCAATTTGGGGTGTTGTGTGAAGCTTTTGCCCGCAGCATATCAGCGTATTGTGAAATAACCGCTCCGAGAATTATAGTTTCATCCTCACGATTGACAAAAAGCACATTCAGCTTTTTCAAGGCCTTATCCAAATACCCGCTTGTCAGGTCCTGAAGCATCTTAAAAACGGTTGTTTCAAGTTTTATGGCACACAGTCTGTCTACGTCCGCCTGCGTTATAACAGAATCACAATATGCGCACAGCTTATCAATCTCATTAGTCAGGGTGTTAAGGTCACCGCTGACATTCTTTATCAAATAATCCGATACTCCGGGGGCAAGACTTCTGGAACGCTTTTTTGCACTGTCTTCAAGATACTTTTTTATATCTGCCGGCATAGCAGTTTCAAAATTAACCACATACCCGTATTTTTCGATTAATTTCACCAGTGACTTGTAATCCGCAGTCTTGGAAAAATCCGCCGCGTAATAAAAAACAAGGGCACAGTAAGGAGGAAAATCCTTGAGCAATTCTTCAAATGAATTCTGTTTTGCACCGTAGTCTTCAAAGTCGTAATCTTTGACCACAACGCACTTTGTTTCGCTCATAACAGGCATCGCCTCGCAAAGGCCGGCAATTTCTTCCACGGTAACGCCGCTGCCGTCAATTATGTGAAGGTTAAAGTCAGCAAAAGACTCGTCAACACAGGCAGATGTGATTTTATCAAGATATTTTTTTTTAAGATAGCCTTCGCTTCCGTCGAAAAGATATACATTAACAGGGTTTGTCTTTACTATTTCTTTCAGCATTGATATCTTTATTTTAGACACTGACTTAACCCCCGTCAACTGAAATATTACCGTCTGAAGCGGTAATGATAATGTCGCCGCTGACTCCTGTCACGGCAAACGGCACATTACCATTCAATTCACTGTAAAGGGCCCCCGCCCTTTTGTTATCAGCCTGAAAAGCAACAAGGCTGAGATTATTCATTGAAAGAATCCGCGGGCAATCAACGCGGCAAATCAGCACTGCGGCTGCTTTTGCACTGTCGGGTAAAGCGGAAACATCAAACATATAATCCGGTATAATAAGAGCGGAAATGTCGCTGTTATCGACGAATACAGCTGTTCTGCCGGCCGAATCCCGGAAACTGATGACAAAAAACCCGTTTATCTGCCTTCCTTGCGAAAAAGGCAGTTTGTCCCTTTCTTTTATCAGAACTTCGTAGCCGTGCGGAACACTGTCGGCTATCACTATGCCGGATTCCGTTTCTGACAGCACTGTTTTCAGATTAGAACAGCATGCCGGCGAATCATCCGGCAAAATCAAAGAAAGCTCTCTTATGCCACTTTCACTTACGGCGTTCACCTCATTCATACCGGAAAAAGCCGTATCTCCGCCGCAGCCGATTAACAGCCCGTGCGAATTCTTATTTAAGAGCACCGCAGTCCCGTTGCCAATGTTCAAGACTCTGAGCGTTGTGTATGAGTCCGAAATAATTCGGCACCCTAAATTACATATCAGTAAAAAAACAAAGGAAACAGCAACAGTCATTTTGAGCATTTTTTTATTCTTATAAACCAGGACAAGTCCAAGCGACAGCAGAAGAAAGAAAGCGCAAAGAATAAGCGCAGAGTCCTTTTCATTAACCCTTAACAAAAGAAAACCCGGCTTTTCAAGACAGTACGCTATTTTCAAAACAACCCTTGCGCTCACATTTGATAAAAACATTGCGATATTATATTTTACCGGCAAAAAGATATTTAAAAATGTTCCGGCAATACCGCTTATCATGCACACCTGAGCCAAAAGAATAACGGGAATATTGGAAATAAAAGCCGTCAAGTTTACCGTGCCGAACACGCTCATTGTAACGGGCACAGTAAAAAGTATTGCAAAACAGGTTGTTAGAAATGAATTTTTGACTTTTTGAATAATTGGCTTCACTGCGCCATTTGCCGGTTTTTCTTTTTCGTTTTTTTGCAAAAAATACTGTGACAGAACAATCATTCCGAGTGTTGAAAGGCACGAAAGCTGAAAACCGACATTTCCTGCCGAAAACGGATTAATACAACATAGCCCCGTAAGCGCCATACCAAGTGAATTCAGCGAATCGGCGCGCCTTGAGATTATAACGCCGCAAAGGGTTACTATTGTCATTATTCCCGCCCGTAAAACAGAATATGTCATACCGGAAATAAGCATAAATACCAAAACAAAAGGTATTGTAAGAGCGACAGCCGCCTTCCTTTTGATTTTGGCTTTTTGAAAAACAAACAATAAAAGTCCGCACCAAAGCGAAAGGTGAAAACCCGATACACAGATTATATGAGTTGCGCCGATGTTTTTCAGTGAATTATATGACTTCTGTGACAGCTTGTCACTTCTGCCGAGTATAAGGGACAGTGTCAAAGCACCTTTATCACCCGGAATACTGCGTGTTATGGAGCCGTCAATAAATTGCCGGACGGAATGAATAAGCTTTCTTACTGCCATACCCTGCGATGCTTGACAGCTGACTTTGCCCTCGGGAGACGCCCCGATGAAGACATTCTGCGCCTTGTAATAAGCGGCGGATTCTTCGGATAAAGACCCAATAGAAAAAAACCGTACTTTCGCTTCCAATACATCAAAAGCATTTGCATCAAGCGGCTTATTCAGTTTAAGCCTTGCATTAAAATCCGCTTTTTCATTATTAACACTGTTGACTTTTATTATGTAATAGTGAGAACCGTGTTTTTCCTCGTATTTTTCTGAAATAACCGCAGATATTTCACATTCATGTGAACAAAGCGAAACAACGGGCTCGTAATAAAATGTATTATATCCGAATAATAGAATACAGCTGACACAGCAGGAAATAAGAGCCGCCTGCAAAACCCTGTTGTTTCGCAGTTTTTTCATAAAAAAACACACAGCCAAAGCAATTGTGAAGACCGCTAAGCAAATCACAATCACTTTGGACGATTTGTCATACAGTAATGCGCAGGCAAAGAACACTGTCAATCCTATAACCGTAAAAGGTCTCGGCATTGGCAGTCACTTCCTTTCAGCCCGTTTTACTTTTCAATTAGAGGTATAGTTCCCAAAAAGACAATGTCATCTCTCTTTGCCGCATCACCCTCAGCAAGGACCGCGGCTTTGCCGACAATATCGGCATCAAATACTGAGCAAAGCTTCTCAACAGCCTTCAGGGATTCACCGGTGCTGATAACATCATCGAGGATAACAACCCTTTTACCCCTGAGCTGTTCGCATTCACGCGAGTCCATAATCAAATTCTGCTCACCTTTGGTAGTGATTGACTGAACATTCACGGTAACAGGATCTTTCATATAAAGCTTTGCCTTTTTACGGGCAACAAAATACTTTTTTCCGCTC
>JAILFM010000086.1 GCA_024697575.1 Clostridiales bacterium | reverse complement strand
AATTGCGCCGCATGAAGCGCATATGTTCGCGCCGCCGGATGCCTGACGGGCATAAGCGCTGTTCATATTGTTCTGGGGCGCGTAGGCGCCGGCGTTGCCGCTGAAGGGCGGAGTCTGTGTAAAACCGGGGTTTGCCGGATTGTATGTGCTGTTTTGCGCCGCGGGGTTAAAACCGCCCGCCGCGGTAAAACCCGCGTTGTTCGCGTAGCTGCCGCCGTAATTTCCGTTGCCGCACATATTCGGATTTTGGCTTACATAACTGCCGTTGTTGACATTTCCGCCAAAGTAAGACGGCTGCGCCGCGCCGGCGTTGCCGCCCAGAGCCGTTACTATGCGGCTTGAGAGCATGTCAAATTCATGATATTTCGGGGAGTTGAAGCCCTCGACATCAAAGGTGTTGAGCTTGATTTTGATTTCGCTGAACCATCTGCTGTTAAGAGTGATTTCAATATAAAAGTCATATTCATATTCAAATCTCGGCGGGTTGTAGCTCACTTCATTGCCCTGGGAATCCTTGGTGAAAATCTCGTTCCTGTCCTCTTCAATATTGCGGGTTACTCCGCTTATTTCACTCAGGGGAATGACATCCGGATTCTCTTTCTCCCAGTTGTTGGGGGAATAGGTTGAAACGACAAAGGTGTTTCTTATGCGGTCAATATAGATTTTTTTGCTGTCGCCGTAGGTTTCGCTTGCGGTGAAGGAGCCAAGGCGGTCGCGGTTGCGCTCTCTGTAGGCAAGATGTTCCTTCATGTCGGCAACTGTCGTCTTCTTTCTGCCTGTGAAAAAGGGAGAAATCAGCTTCGCGCAGTCGGAGCACATATTGCCGTCCTCAAGCTTGCGGTTGCCTAAGAGTGAGATTTTTTCGCCGCAGATGTCGCAGAATTTTTTGTCAAACAGTCCCATGGTTTCAGCCTCTTTTCTTCAGAATTAATTTGCAACCGGCAGTCATAAACCGGCAGGTACAATGTGATTATAATGGATTTAAAGGTGTTTGTAAAGAGGTAAAACTGTTATAATAACAACTTGTATGCAACACATGTTGATAACATGTGTTGCAAAAGTCTTGAACTTATTATCAACATATGTTATTATAACTTTGCACATTATTCATTCAGGAGAATATTAATGGACACTTTTGACTTAAACACAGATATAGAAACCGTAATGGAATTGCTGAGTATTAACGCAAAGGCTATTGCCGGCAGTATCGGCGTTACTCCGACAACGGTATCCCGCTGGAGAAAAAGCGAGAATCAAGTGACCTTTTCAAATTTGAACGCATTCTATAATTTTGCATTTAACAATGGTGTGCGTCTGAATAAAATCAAAGAACAGTTATTTAAGGAAGATTGCAAAAATAATTCAGTCATTCTTTTTCACGGCGCGAAATCAAACATTGAGGGGCAAATATCGACTGAATATTCAAAAGCTGCCAACGACTTCGGGAAGGGCTTTTATTGCGGAGAAAGTCTTGAGCAATCAGCGATGTTTGTCGCCAACTATCCCGAATCATCGCTCTATATTCTGGAATTTAAAAAAAGCGGATTAAAATCTGCGAGGTTAAATGTTGACCGTGACTGGATGCTTTTGATTGCATATTTCAGAAACAGACTGACAGAATATTCCGGTCACCCGGTTATTCTTAATCTTCTGTCTGAGATTAAAGGTGCGGATTATATAATTGCCCCGATTGCAGATAACAGAATGTTTGAGATAATTGACAGCTTTATCGATGGTGAGATTACGGATGAGCAGTGCAGGCACTGTCTTTCGGCAACGAATTTAGGTAATCAATATGTTTTTCTTACAAACAAAGCGTTAAGTAATTTGCGCATACTGCGGCATTGCTTTTTAGCATCGGATGAGAAGAAGTATTATTTAGCGTCCAAACGGGAAGAATCGCGTATAGGTAACGATAAGGTTAAAATAGCGCGCAGACAGTACAGGGGTCAGGGACAATATATTGAGGAAATACTGAAATGAGAGATTTTGATGAAACCGGTTTAAAGCTTTGCAGAATGCAGGCTGAAATATTTAAAGAATCAGCGTCAAAAGAAAATTGCAGTTCCGCAATCTTCATAAGAAGGTTTATGTATTCCGAGGTTGCTCACCGTATGGACCTTGACGGATTCCTGTTTGAAGCGTGTGACGCTAACAGGATTTTTGAAGAAATCAGTGAAGAATTCGGAAAAAGCGCATACGGTAAAGAAAAATATACGGAACCCGAATTATACTGGATAGGCTATATTTACAGATACTGGTCTTTTACACATCAGAAAACAAGCCGTCAAATTTATAAAATCATCAAGCCGAAAGAATTGCGCAGCCTGTATTTTCCGTATCATTCCCTTGACCCGGCGCAGGCGATTGAGAGGGTTGAAGAAGCTAAAGGAATCGGCGAAAGGAATATGACCGAAAAAGGCGTTGAAATTATGCGTAATATATTGTCCAAAAATGAGGGCGGTTCCTCTGTTAATCACTTGACATCTGACAATCAGTGATGTATCATTTGCAAAAAAAGGCGGTGTTGTTATGAAGATTTTTGCAATAAAAAACGAGTATGACAATACGGTATTATCGTATCTTTTTTACTACGAAACAGCTGATAAATTTTGCGTTGAGACCGTTGATTCGGCCGATGAATGGGATACGCCTTTTTACATTTCTTCTTTTGTGAAAAGGGGAATTTTTACCCTTGACGCAAACCAAATTATGGAACAAATCGGTGAAAAGGATTTGCCCGCGTGTATAAAAAACAGGCTGAAAAAAAGAATTGACTTTGCAATACCGCTGCCCGGTTCGGACTCTCTGCTGGTATTTTTTGCCAATTCAAAATCAAAAATATGCAAAATAAACAGGATAACCGAAAATTATCCTGCGGTTAAAAAATATCTTTCTCTTCACCCTGAGGAGTTTAAAAATGTCAGAATTGAAGCGGGCGGAGCGGGAATATCCTGGAACGAAACGCTGATTATCCCGTACACAGAGCTTTACAAATGCGGAAAGGCGGTCGGAATCAGGAAAAGCGACCTTTGCAGTTTTGTTTCCGAGGGTGTTGTCAACACGGCTCAGGCGGCGCAGATTCTCAACTGCACGCGGCAGAATATTGACAACCTTATGAAAAGAGGCAAGCTTAAACCCGTGAAAGAGATGGCCAACGACAAGCTGTTTCTGAAAAGCGATATATTGAAGAGAGTATAAAGGAAACGACAGGGGACGGTTGTTTGTCTTTAGCTGTCCTTAAATTGACTTATTCTTGACAAATTATTGAAAATTGTTATAATACAAGTGATGAGGCTACCGGATAGACGGTTACGCCCTCACATGGTTAAGAATAACCGCTTGTTTTGTGAAGACGAGGCGGTTATTTCTTTTTATGCTGAAAAGCTGTCACAAGCAAGGTTGCAAAGCTTATTAGAACTAATGCGAATTGAAATAAATCCGAAAAAGTCACCACAGCACATCCCCCCTTGAAATCATCTCGAGGGGAAGAATATCACCCCCCGGAAAGAGGGCGAAACCGCCTACCGTATTCGATAGTCTCACCACGGATTATTATACCGCATAGATGAGCATATGTCAGCTGAAATGCATAAACCGTTTTCGTCTCGAATTACGATTTAATTCCGCGTCCGCATAAAATTACGCTTCGGCACGCATGTATGCGTGCCCTACAGTCAATTCCGCACTCCGCATTCCGCATTATTTTAAATTTCGCATTGAATTTTGACTTTCAAGCTCCGCGCCGTTCGTTCCGGACGGCGCGGATTTTTCTTTACATCACGGTTGTCAGATGTCAAGTAGTTAATGTCAGGATCTGATTTTTATGAACTCGTCGATATCGTCAATCAAATAATCGCGACCGGTCTTCTCTTATATAATATACAAAAATTTAAAAAAATAATTGATTTTTCGGCGAAAATGTGCTAAAGTAACTATGACTAAATATAGGCATATTGCACCCTTTTTTCAGGGTGAATGTCAAAACACAACCTGTTGTTGTGACCTGAAATCGGAACACAATATTTAATGCACAATGCATAATTCATAATGCATAGTCAATTTCCGGCATTTTTTACCCGCCCGCTGAGGGCGGAACAAAATCCCGGCGGACGGTTACTAACCGTCCCTACAAAACGATAACCGCAGAGCCGTAATTCCCGAATGCACCGACCCTGTAGGGACGATTACCAATCGTCCGATGGTTCCCGAAGGCGCCGCATTTGTGCGAATGCATGAGGGGAACATAATCAAATTCCGAGTTAAGAATTAAGAATTAAGAGTCAAACCAAATCACAAATCAAACCACAATCATTAATTTCAAATCAATGAAATAATTCCGCATTCCGCATTCCGCATTACGAATTCCGCATTGAATTAAGTTCCGCATTCCGCATTAAATTAAGCATTGAGCATTATGAATTATGCATTAATCTGAGGGTACAACAGTTATGTATGAAAGAAAAAAGATAACAGAAGATGAGCTTGAAGAAGTTTTTGAAAAAGCGGCAAAACTGATAATAGCGAAGAAAAAGCTTAAAGGTATTCCGGTTGCAGGCTATGATCCAAAAAGAAAGCTGCCGTTTGTCGAGTATCCCGATGGAACAAAAGAATATGCGAAAGCCTGAGGTCGTTGTGATTGCCGGACCTAACGGCAGCGGCAAAAGCTCATATACCGAATTTATAGTCGGGCCAAATCAGTTTGCGGACGAATCATTTGAGTATATCAATGCCGATAACATACAGATTTCAACAGGCTGCACACCGCTTGAGGCCGCTCAGGCGGCGGAAAAAATGAGAGAAAAGGCGCTTTTTGAAAAGAGGAATTTTGCCTTTGAAACGGTTTTATCAACAAGAAGAAATCTTGATTTGCTTATCAGGGCAAAATCAGATGGGTATTTTATCAGGTGCTTTTATTTTCTGACAGTCAGTCCTCACATTAATGTAAGCAGAGTTTCTTCCCGTGTTGCAGATGGAGGTCATTATGTGCCTGAGGATAAAACAGTCGACAGATATTTCAAAGCGCTGTCACTTATTCCCGAGTTGATTTCTGTCAGTGATTCAATAAACATCTGGGATAATTCCACCGAAAAGCCATACAGAATTTTCAGAAAAAAGTTTGAAAATGTTTTGATTTTTGAGAATCCTGTTTGGTCGGGAGACAAGATTGAGGCTTTAACATCCGGAAGATTATTTAGTGCATAATCAATTTCCGGGATTCTTTGCCCGCCTGCTGAGGGCGGAACAAAATCCCGGCGGACGGTTACTAACTGTCCCTACAATTTCAACAATTACGAATTGCGAATTCCGCATTCCGCATTCCGCATTAAACTAAGTTCCGCATTAACTCTTGGGTGCGCATGAAAAGGAGGAAATTTTATGTACATCTATTACAACGGTAAATTAATCAAGAAAGTGATGGCGTTGCTGATGACCATTGTCATGGTCGCCGGCACGGGCGCCGTCGGCTTCACGGGGATTGACCTGTTCGCCGTTATGGCGTCAGCCGGCTCCGCGAAGGCTGAAAAGGCATATGAGAAGGAGTATTACGCCCCGGATTGGGACACCTTCGTTGCCGTCAACAGCCAGAGCGCCGGATCGGGCGCGAAATATTTAGAGGAAGGCGGGTTTGAGGAGCTTGACTCCTCCGCTTTGCGCCGGGCATACGCCGCGGCGAAGGCGGCGATCGCCGACGGGTCGGCTTATGTCAGCGTTGCCGGCGTGAGAAAAGCGGTTCAGAACTGTCAGACAGCTCTGGACGAGCTGAACTATTACGGCGCGTGCGAATTTTCGCAGGATGAGATCGACGCTTTGACTGCCGAGCTTGAAGGCGCTGTCAAGGCGCTTGAAGCAAAGCCCGTTGAGAAGTCAGAAGTCACAAGTCAGAAGTCAGAAGTGACGACCAAGGCGGCGAAGCTTGACAGTGATGATGAGACTCAGTCCGTCAACTCAAAGGCGAAAGCCGAAGAAACGACCGCAAAGGCGGCGAAAGCCGGCGAAGAAGCCACAACAAAAGTTACAACTATGCCCGAAACCACAACGGCTGTTTCCTCCGCGGCCGCTGAAAAATCGGAATCAACAACCAAAGCTCCCGAAACCACCAAAGCAGAAGCTACAACAGTTAAAACAGAGACAACAACCAAGGCAAAGGCAGAAACAACAACAGCAGTCACCGTGACGGAAAAGACGACAGTTAAAACCGAAAATACAACAAAAGCCCCTGAGAAAACGACAAAGGCTCCTGAAACCACAAAGGCTCAGGAAAATACAACAAAGGCAAAATCCGAAACAACAACCAAAGCGGAAAATAACGGCAATAATAATGAAAACACGACAGCGAACGGCGAAGATCCGACAACCGAGCTCACCACCGTGCCCGGTTTCGGCTGGTCATTTTCAAATGTCGAGGTTGAGGATATCCCGCAGGATCTTTTGAAGGCGAATTATTATTCCGGCTGGGGTTCCTTCGGCACGCAGGTCACATATAACAGCAATAAATACGGTAAAGGCACCTACACCTTCGGCGCCGGTAA
>JAILFM010000084.1 GCA_024697575.1 Clostridiales bacterium | reverse complement strand
AAAAAGAAGCATTTAATCCTGAGCTTATGAAAAAAGCTTCGGTAGCATAGATTATTTTCCTTGTCAAGAGACGCTGCGCTTTTGCTCTTGACAACTCAAATACTCTATGCTGTGAAGTTGATACGAGGGCAAAGCCCTCTTTATAAAAATTATCAAAAAATAATTGTAAAACAGCAAGTTAGTTAATTACTACTTGACTTTTTATAGGAGATAACCATGGCATATAAACATATCACGGCAAAAGAATTTGCAAAGCTTGATTTTACAAAAATAACAATAGTTGATTTGAGAGAGCCCGACGAGGTGCTTGTAAAGGGTTTTGAGGGCGCAATCAACATTCCTTTCAGTGAGTTTTATTCAAAACTTGATGATGTTCCGAAAGAAAAGCCGGTGTATGTCATCTGCAGAACCGGAGATTTCAGCGAACAGATTGCCGAAATCCTTGACGACAGAGGTTATGAGGCATATAATATTGACGGCGGATTCAACGCATATGTTGATGCGGTTCAGAACGCAGAACCTGTTTTCATTGACGCAAAAGGATTAAAATGCCCCGGACCGATTGTAAAAGTTGCAGACACACTCAAAACGCTTGAATACGGTCAGAAAGTTTATGTTGAAGCAACCGAAGACGCTTTCGCAAGCGACATCCGCGTCTGGTGCGACAGAATAGGCAACAAACTGCTTGATATTGACGCAAAGCCCGCCGATATCAAAGCGACAATAGAAAAAGCAAAAAAAGAAGAAGCACCCGCCGGCGAAAGGCCTCACGGCAAGAATTTTGTTGTTTTCAGCGGCGACCTTGACAAAACAATTGCAGCTTTCATAATGGCAAACGGTTCGGCGGCAATGGGCAGGGATGTGACTGTTTTCTTCACTTTCTGGGGGCTTAATATTCTTCGTAAGGTTCAGAAAGTAAAGGTCAGAAAAACGCTGATTGAAAAGATGTTCGGCTTTATGATGCCCAGAGGAACAAAAAAGCTGGGGCTTTCCCGTATGAATATGGGCGGAGCAGGCGCAAAGATGATCCGCTGGATTATGAAAAAGAAAGGCATACGTTCACTTGAACAGCTTATTGAGGACGCAAAGGAACACGGCGTGCGTCTGATTGCCTGCCAGATGAGCATGGATATTATGGGCATCCGTCAGGAAGAACTTATTGACGGTGTTGAACTGGGCGGAGTGGCGACCTTTCTCGGCGCAGGCGAACAGAGCGATATGAGCCTGTTTATTTAGAGGTGCATTATGAACGCAGACATTACGAGAGACGAAGCGCTTGCGCTTCTGCTTAAATACAACAAAGATCCGTTTCATATATATCACGGTCTGACCGTTGAGGGCGTAATGAAATGGTTTGCCGGAAACCTCAGATTTGGAGACGAAAGTGAATACTGGGGTATTGTCGGTTTGCTTCATGACATTGATTTTGAATTATATCCCGATGAGCACTGCATAAAGGCACCGGAACTTCTTAAATCTGCCGGCGTCAGCGAAGATGTGATTCACGGCGTTTGTTCGCACGGATATGGCATCACTGTTGATGTCAAACCTGATCATCAGATGGAAAAGGTTCTTTATGCTGTTGATGAATTGACGGGGCTTATCGGCTCAGTGATAAAGATGCGCCCGTCTCAAAGCACATCCGATCTTGAGGTAAAAAGCCTGAAGAAAAAGTTCAAAGATAAAAAATTTGCCGCCGGCTGTTCAAGAGATGTGATTCTGAATGGTGCTCAAATGCTTGGGTGGGAACCCGACTGTCTTTTTGAGCAGACTATTCTGGCAATGCGCTCATGTGAAGACTATGTCAGGACCGAAACTGACACACTAATCAGAGAAAAGGAGTAATAAACTTGCCTTATATACAGATTAAAGCATATCCGAAAGATGAAAAAATCAAACAAAAGGTTGCTGAAAGAATAAATGAAATATTCCTTGAGGAATGGGGTTGCCCGCAAGAGGCGATTTCGCTGTCAATAGATGCCGTTCAACCCGAAAACTGGCAGGTAGAAATTGAGCAAAAAGAAATCCTTCCGAACAGTGATAAAATGCTTATTCTGAACGGAAGGAAAACATATTGATTATTGCTACGAAGGCTGGTCTCCGTGAGTATATGAAACGAGTCAACGAAAGCCTCAGCAGAGATGAAGTCAGGTTTTTGAAGTCTCGGTTATCCGATTTAGAATAAGTTTTTCATCTCTTCTCTGTATAATGTGTGTGCTGTTAAAAATCAAAGTCTTTCAAGTATTTCGGGATGCGCCGTGAGATCGTAACGCCTGTAACCTTCACCCGCATCAAAAAACCAAACCCTTGCGTCCGGTTTTTTATCGCATATCATTATGGAATATTTGCCGTTTTCATAAACCAGAGCGGTGTCGTTTTCGCATGCTATGGTTGACAGTTGGGTCATTGATGCGTAACTGTCAAACTGATGCCAGAAGTCGCCTTCATAATGCGGAACATTGTTATATGGGATTATGTCACAGCAGTCTATGAATTCAAAGCTGCCGCGCGGTCCGCAGTCATCAAATCCCTGACGGAACCAGCACATACTGCCGGATGAGGAACCGAAAAGAATTGCGCCGCGGTCAAAGGCTTCCTTCAGATATTTAATCGCATTATGTTTTCGCCAATGCTCCATACAAAACTTGAGGTTGCCGCCCGGCACATTGATTAAATCTGCTTTTTCGATCTTATCTTTGATTATTTCTTCTGTTATGCCGGGGTGGGTGACACATAAAATGTCAGTGTCACAGCCCATCTTGCTGTAAATTGATAATTCGCCGCATCCGGTGTCATAACCTGTTGTCGGTATGGTCAGAAACGCAGGCTTTTTTTTGCCTGTTTTTTTTATAAGTTTTTCTGCCAGATCCCATGCGTATTCATCGTCAAATCCGCCGCCCATTGCAACAATTACGCCCATAGAAATCTTCTCCTGTATTATTTAAGTCTTGAATAAAGCGAGGGTATTGTCACTTCGTGGTTGCCGTAAATATAAAGTCCTGTCCCACCCTGTGAGGTCGGTCTGTTTATAACATTTTTGCGCGGTCTGTAATAATAGTCATATTTGTCGTGGCTTATATCTGTCCGGTAATCACCCAGAGGAATTATGTCAAAATTCGCTGTAGTTATGTTGAAGGTCGGGTTGCCCTGATTTCTTGCGATTGACAGAGCCTTCAGAAAGACTTCTGCACCTGTGACAGCCGAGCCGATATTCATGTGTACGCCGCCGTCAAGGTCCGCTATGGATTGGCAAAAATATCCGAAATCAATGCCGCTTGTCAGCCCTTTAGAGGCAAAGTCCATGTTGGGATGCTGGTCAATGATGTCTGTACCTATCGTAGTGTGGTATGTGACCGGTATGCCCATATCCCACCCGCGGTAGAACACGCAGTCATCAATGTTAGGAAAGCGTTGCTTGTTGCTTTTGACGTATTCATAAAGACTCTGACCGTAACCCAGTCCTTTTTTTGCCCCGGCTTTAATTGCCTCGGTCATCCACAATCCGGTTTCTTCCCACATACCGAAGGAACCGTCCTCAATCGCTGTCGGCACATGTTCGCTTGTTCCGCCGAGATAGGCAAGCTCAAAGTCGTGAATGCTGCCGGCGCCGTTTGAAGCAAGGTGGGTAATATAACCGTTTTCCATCAGCCATATCAGATACCGTGACAAACCGCATTTAATAACATGAGCGCCAAAGAAGCAGGTTATTGATTTATTTTCTTTTTTCGCTTTTTTCAGCTTTTCTATAAGTATGTCAAATTCTTCGCTGTTAAAAAGGTTGTCATCCTGAGCGCCCGGTGTTCGAAGGTTGTCAATTCTCACAAGATTATATCTGTTTTTTGCGGAAAATGTTTTTGTTCTTTTAAAATCAATGGTTTTCGGCTGTGTCATACGTCACCTCTTAAATCTGACTGTATCGTATATAAACAAATAACCCGAACATATTCCGATTTGAAATAAGTTCGAGTTATATGCATTTGGTGATCCACCGGGGACTCGAACCCCGGACACCTTGATTAAAAGTCAAGTGCTCTACCGCCTGAGCTAGTGGATCACAGCCGTTTTTCAACGCTCGAAAATAATACACTAACAAGGCGTAAAAGTCAAGATTTTTTTTAATTTCTTACAAAAAAGTTGCTGTCAAAAATAAATATCTGCCAGTTCGGTGTGAAGATAATATCGACATAGTTTCTGAATATTCGGCTGTATTCTTCACTTTCTTTCAATGTGTCAACTTCGTTTTTTGTAAGCGCCAAAAAATATTTGCCGGTTTTGGAAGCATTCTCGTTAAACCAGCGTTTGTCGGATTGATATGGGCACGCTTCAACGCCGTTTTCGTTAATATTAACATTAACGCACCGGATTTTTGCGTCTGAAAGCACCGTTACTGTCTGGCTTGACCAGAATGTTGCGTAGCCAAAATCAAGATTGTTGTTGCTGAGTTCATTTAAAAGTTCAAATTTAGAATTTTCTGTAATGCCGTAGTTTTTGATTTGATTGAAAGTACCTATGTTCACAATGCCCAACGCTATTACAAAAGCGAGGGAGATTGCGCCTAAACGCTTCAAGGTTATTGAAAGTCTTAAATCATTTATAACACAGAGCGTTGAAATCAATCCCGTGAAAATCAGCGGAGAAAGGCGCCATGCCGCCGACGAAAGTGTACCCATTATATAGCCGAAAAGGATTACTGCTGCAGTACCGAAATGTGAAAACAAAATCAAACAGGTTCTTTGTTTTAACTTTTTTATAAAGAACAAAGCGACAACCGGAACGAGCGCAATAACAAGAGAAGCAACAATTCTTATCCCGATTTTTATACTGTCAACACCGAAAAGGTCAATGTGCCTTATTTCAAAATCAATACCGAAAAGGTAAAACCAGTGTTCGGGCAGTTTTCTTGCATTATTGACCCAGTCCGAAGTGTTTGAATATGTGCTGTAAGCCGATGCATAGCCCGAAAATGCCTTAAATGCATATTTAACAACAAAAACGCCCAAAAGTGACAATATACCGGTTACTGCCGAAAAAGCGGCGGGCAAAATATTGCTTTTATCTTTCAGCGGTTTGTTTTCTCTTATGACATTGAATATAACGGCGAATATAACCGGGAAAACCGCCGATGCCACAATCTGAAAGCCGTCCATTCCCAACAGGAATGAATATAACGCAGTGAATGAAGCTGCTACAGCGGCTTTTATGCGGTGCTTTTTTATACTTAAATCAATGTCACCGAGTTTAAAATAAAGAAGCAGCAGTATTGTGATACCGACGCACGAAATGGAGTAATAAATCGTATGTTCAAAAAAGATTTCGCGCATCTTTGAACTTGAAAAAAGTGTCAGAGCAAGTAACCCCGTTGAAAAAAGGGAAAACGGCTTGCTTTTATCGCTTTGCAAAAGCAAAAAAAATACGGCAAAAAGCATTATCAAAACAAATACAGCCATGCCCACCCTGTGCGTTGTAATGCCCTGACCGAAAAACGGCTCAAGCAGATACATTATTGTTGTACCGCCGAACGGCAAAAAAGCGGCATAGCCGAAATCTTTGTTAAAAAGCGATTTGCTGTCACGACTGGCGCTTGCCCAATAGAGAGAATCGGCGCAATCGGAGTGGAAAAACGCAATTGAAGGACCGGTTGTATAAAAAATGACAATGCTGACCGAAAACAGCATAAAAACCGCGGCAAAAACAGTGAGAATTATTTCTTTATGTTTTTTACAAAATTCAATTATTGCAGGCATAATATTTCACTCACCTTTTGTAGAATATCCGGGTTAACTTCAGACAGATTGCCGCTTTTCATAAATACGGTCAAAAATGAAATTACAGCTGTAGTCAGCGATAACCAGCAAACGGTTGACATAAGAAACCCTTTTGAAAAGGCGTTTTTGCAGTCTCTTGAAATAATTAGTACCGTGACTGCCGCACAAAGAAAACAGAAGAAAGCAAAATCAGCCGTGTATCTGAAAATAACTCCGCCGAAGCAGTAGTCAATAAACGCCAGTAAAACAGGGAAGATAAACAGTGTTGCCAAAATAGCCCTTTCAAAAGGCAGTGTTTTCTTTTTTGCGGCGGCAAACGGAGCCAAAAGGAAAAGAATGATAAACGGATGGGAAAAAACTCCGATACATTGGTCAATGTAAAACGCCGGCTCATCCGGGATTATAAAGTCGGATTTAAACCTTAAAAACGGGAAATCGCTTACAATTAAAAACGGTTGTAAAAAATAGTGACAAATCGCCGGCAAAAAAGCTTTTGCAGATAAACGGTAGGTTGAGACATCCGCTACGGTAAGCTGATATGTTGTGCCGAATTCGAAGGGAGAACCGAATCTCAGGCTGTTATAAATAAGAGTAAAAACAACAGCGCACAAAACAGGAAAAGCCAAAAATGCGCAGTTGACAAAAGCTGAGGCAAGTTTACCTTCTTTTTGTTTTTCAATAATAAGCTTTATAACAAACAAAAGCGCCGCCATACCCGGCAAAATCGCTTGATTAAACCGAGACAGAAAAATCAGCGAATATGAAATACCGGAAAGAATAAACAGCGCCGTTCTTACAAAACGCTTTTTTGCAGTGAACGCACTTGTTAACAAAAACAAAAAAAGTCCGGTAAAAGCGAGCGCGCTTACGGTAGCTAAATAGTAAAACCTGCTGACGCCCCGCTGAATAAGAAACAGCAACGAGCATGACGGCGCAATCAAAGCCAAAATAAATGTAAGAACTTTTGAACTTTTTTTGCTTATTATTTCAGCTGTATTGCTGATTGTCAGCGGCAAAAAGATTGACGCAATTGCGGCAAAAAAACCGATTGCCGTCGCTGTTGTCGGCAGTTTTCCCGTCAAAATATAAAACGGTTCATAAAAGATTATGATTGGCGCAATGCCGAAATAAGAGTAATACCTGCCGTTGTAATATGCTCTGTCCCAAAGGTAATCAATGCCTTCCCTTTCTTCCGGCGAATAGGGATTATCAAGGTTAGAAAGCCTCTCATCGGGTATAACATCCAAGTGCAGCTGATGCTTGTGAAAAGCATCAAATTGCTGCATATATGGGTTATATGTGCTGATTGAGTATTCAAGGGGATACTTTGTCATTTCCTTTTCAAAGTCATCAAAGGAGCCGGTGAAAGAAACGAATATTGACGCTGTCAGGCAGATTATCGCCGCAACCAAACCGACAAGGCGCAGAGATATTAAATTCTGCAGTTTCTTCAAAGTGTTATTCTCTTTTCTTCAACAGGCATATTCTTTCTGAAATCCGGCATTTGCATTGTGCGTGAGCCGTTGGTAACGGAAAGTGAAGATAAAAGGCCGACGGCTGTCCATTCGCAGGCTTTATAAACATCAAGTTCCGGCTGTTTATTATCACGGATTGCGTTGATAAAATCTTCAACAATGAAGAAGTCGCCGCCGTTATGTCCTGCCGCTTTTTGCTCCTGCGTTGCGTTTTTGTATCTGTCCGGCATATATATTTCGAAATTATCAAGTTTTTGCCATTTCATTTCATGCAGAGGACTGTCTTCGCCGATAAAAGAGACTCTGTCTATATCGTCTTTGTGAGACCTTGAGTTGAAGCAACCTTTGGTACCTTGAAGGTGATAATAGTCCATGCAATGCGGACGGGGTGACATGCAGTCAACTCTTATCTGAAGCAGCTTGCCTGTGGCGGTTTTGCACATGGTTGTTGTGCCGCTGTCCTGTTTAAGACCGAGTTCGTTGTATATTCCCGGTGAATAAGTTGAGATTTCGGTTATTCTTTCGCCGGGGAACCACTGCATAACAGGTCCGACGCTGTGTGTGGGGTAAAAATTACCCCTTATGCCGCATTGCCAGAATGAACGCCAGGATGTTTTGCCGTTGGGATAGACAAAGAGATTGCCGATATTATGAAGGTACATGCCTTCGGCATAATATGTGTCGCCGAAAACACCCTGTTTTACCATTTCCTTGATCTGCTGAACTCTGGGGTCATATATGTAGTTTTCACCGTACATATATATTTTGCCGTATTTTTCAACAACCTCTGTCAGCCAGAACAGTTCGTCAATTGTTACCCCTGCGGTAACTTCACTCATAACATGTTTGCCGGCTTCAAGGGCGGCGATTGCCTGAGGAACATGGCACTGCATTGGTGTTGAAATAATAACAGCGTCAATATCGGATTCAATCATATCATCAAATACACGGTATTTTTTTATATCTCCGCCGATTTTTTCAGCGGCTTCATTGAGATGCGCCTCATCAAGGTCGCACATTGCCGCTATCTGAACATCTTCAATTGCCTTAAGACCCATCAGTGTTGAAAGACCTCTTGTGCCAGCGATACCAATTTTAATCATACTGAAACCTCACTTTTTATTTGATAAATATTGTTTCTTCTTTATTTAAATCAATAAATCTGACGGATATTTTATTAACCGAATTATTATTAATTCTATCCGCTGATAAGACATCGTCTGTCAGTGTAAAGTGGATGTCACCGTTTCCTTCGTCCCTTAGGGTATATTCACCGTCGCCGCTGACAGCCAGCACCTCGAGTTCGGTATATTCCATACTGTTACCGAAACGGTCTGCCAGGAGGGGAATGATTGCTCCTTTTTTTGCAAAAACGGGGTATTCGTCGAGCGGACACTGAATACTGTATTCGCCGCTTTCATATTTTTTACCGGTGAAAATATTGTACCATTCGCCGTCAGGCAGATAAAAGCTGACATTCGGCTTTGAACCTTTTATCGGTGAAACAACGGGCGCAACTATTATATTTTCACCAAACCAGTACTGATTTTTATACTTTTCGGAATACGCCATAGGTGACTTATCACGGTAATACATCGGGCAGATGAGCGGTGTCCCGTTTTCGCTGTTTTCAACATTTGCAGTGTATAAATACGGAATAAGCCTGTGACGGAAACGCAGGTATTCAACTGCGATTTTTGCGGTTTTCGGAAAGTTCCAGGGCTCTTTTGAAATTGATGTGTTGTTTGAATGAAGACGGTTTATCGGTGAAAAAACTCCGTATTGAACCCAGCGTAAATAAAGCTCATTATTGCCGCTGTTCATAACATGGCCGCCTATGTCATGGCTCCACCATGTATATCCTGCGTTTGCCGCCATTGAAGTGAACCACGGCTGAAGCTTCAGAGATGCCCAAAGGACATATGTGTCGCCTGAAAAACCTACCGGATACCTGTGCGAGCCAAGGCTGGCATATCTTGAAAGAATAAGCCCCGCTTTGTTGTTTCGGCATGAGTCAATGTAGTGATAGTGGTTAAGCAGAGGCAACGGGTCAAGTCCCATCATATCTTTTGACTTTGTTCCCTGCTGCCAGTCAATCCACCAGAAGTCAACACCGCTTTCTTCATAAGGATGATGCAAAATATCAAAATAAGCGGGTATGAATTTTTTATCGGTCAGGTTGAATTTGACGGGTTTCTTGTCTTTCGGTGATTTGCCGACAGCCTTGCACATTTCGTCATATTGACTTTCAAAGTATCTCACGCCGTCATGCGGGTGAAGGTTCATTGTAATGGCAAGCCCCAGTTTTTTAAGATCGGAAAAAAACTGTTTATAGTCGGGGAAAAGAGCTTTTTCAAAAGTATATCCCGTCCATCCGGCGCCTTGTATAACGGTCGCTTTGACATCCTTTGGAACATTTTTAACAATATGCCAGTCCATGTCAATTGTCGCGACTGTGAACGGAATGTGCAGATCATGGAATTTTGTCATCAAATCCGTATATTCTTTTTGCGTGTAGGCATGATAGCGGCTCCACCAGTTGCCAAGGGCATATTTAGGCAAAACGGGTATCTTGCCGCACAATGAATAAAATTCCCTGAGACCTCCAAAGTAATCGTCGCCGAAAGCAAAAACATATTTGTCTTTATGATTTTTATCCGGCAGTGCAACTCCGCCGTCTTCGCAATATAAGAAGGAATCACTGTCGTCAATTTCCGCAACGCCGTTTTCGGAAAAAATGCCTTTTCTGATGTGGCAAAGCCCAAAATGATCGCGCCTTTCTTTTTTGCCCTTCCAGGTGCCGACTACGCCGAATGTTCCGTCGAGCGTTCTTGCCGTGCCGCCGAGATTGCTTTCATTTGAAGGGTAGACCCATTTTCCGTTGATTGCCGCCTCAACCCTGAGATTATCTGTGTTGACTCTGAACGCTCCGTTTTGTGCTTTGATGACAATAAAATTGTTTTTGATTTCAACCTGAATATTGACAGGGCAAAAATCACGGCAGACAACCATTTGTGTTTTTTTGTCGCTGAATTTACCTTCCGGCGAATATTCGACTCTCAGAATCCGCGGGGTTATCATCGTGAGCCTTATTGAATTGTTTTCAAAAATTGCTTTTTCAAAACCGGGTGCCGATGTCGTAAAAAACCGTTCCATAAGCTTTACCTTTTATTTCTGTTAATATCGATTCATTATATAACAAAAATAAAAACTTTTCTACAATAATAGAAAAATAAACTGAAGAATACAGGTATAAATATAAAAAACGGCTTATGCTCACATCAAGGTGATGGAACATATGCCGTTTTTGCCGGATTATCTGACATTAACATTGAAACACTTATTATTGTATTTAAACATTAATGCAGGAACCGGATGTGCTTTCCGATTAAAGAAAGGAAATTATTCCTGACTGGGTGCACCGACAGGGCAGGTATCTGCGCAAGCGCCGCATTCAATGCATGCGCCGGCATCAATAACAAATTTGCCGTCGCCTTCGCTGATTGCTTCAACGGGGCAACCTGCTGCGCAAGCGCCGCAGGAGATGCAGTCGTCACTGATGATGTATGCCATTTTACAAACCTCCTTATTGGTTAGTTTACGGATTATTTATTAAAGGAATTTGCTGATAATATCGGGTGCGATAACGCCGAGAATCGCAAGAAGACTGTCAAGCGCAAGACCGGGAATGGAAGTGATAGCATGATAAATCTTAAGAAGGGGGAAAAGAAGGTAGCTGACGACCTTGTTTTTCGCCGCTTTTTCATAGGCACTCAGGCTCAAGTCGCCGAGATAAATGGTGTCATTTTCACCTTTGATAGCATTGAAAGTTTCGTCACTGCCGTCATAGACCATGTAGCAGTTGAACTCGATGTGGGTAACGGCGGGAACAGCTTCTGTTTCTTCCGTTTCTTCTATAGCTTCTTGGTCAATAACGGTTGTTCTCAGATCCTTTTCTTTGAAAAGATAACCGCAAACGGAGCATTCGTTCATCTTTGTCCCGTCCGGAGCGGTGTACTGTTTTGTGGAATCATAGCTTGCAAAAAAGTCGTTAACATTCCATGCGCAGTTATAAGCTTTGCACTCAGGGCATTTGGCTGCGTAATAAATCAAAACGCTGTCGTGACCGTTTTCGGGGTCTTCTTTGCCGCAATATGCACAGGTTCCTCTGCCCATATTGACCTTTTCCGAATAGGTTTTGCCTTCGGTGTCACAGAACCAAAATCTGCCGCCGAAGCCGAATTTCATCTGGTCATTCAGTATAGCGCCGTCGTTGGCGTAAGGACCGGCGTCATAAGCAAAAGCTGTTACGCCAAGTGAGCAGACTGTTAAAACAGCCAGCAAAACTGCAATAATTTTTTTCATTTCGCTTTCCTCCTTTTACTATTATCAGGTTAAGCCCTTGATGGTCTCAATAAGTGTTTTGTAGAAAGCAATTCTGACATCCATATTAAGGTTGCTTCTTGTGCCTGCGAGCATCCTGAGTGTGAACACCTTTGAAGGATTGTCAACATCTGCGTTAACGGTTTCCATAGCTGGCCAAAGCATAACGACATAGTTTGTATCAGGGTCGTTGACTTTGATTATTTCTTTTCTCTTGCAGGGTTTGTTGTTAGCCCAATAATAGATTTTAAGGTTTTTGCCAACAGCTATTGCAAGGTCATTATTGGTATTGTAGATTTTGAGAAGGAAGTCTGCGTCGTTTTTCCAAATTATTTTAACAACAACAACCGTGCCCGGCTCAGCGGCATTTGTTCCGCTGTTGTTTACGCCATTAAGGAATTCCATACCGTCAAGGTCACTGATGTCGTTAACTTTGCCCGTTACATTGACATGATAAACTTCATAGCCGACATATTCCCAGTCTCTTGAGGGTTTATACTGGTCATCTGCCTTCGGGTCGCTGTCTTCCGTAACATTGCAGGTTGTGATAGATGAAAAGCCTTTGAGCTTTGCAGTAATAATAGCTTTGTTTGCATCGGCGTCTTCGCTCTCGTCAATGAGTTCATAACCTTTGTAAGCGGTGCCGAGTTTTGCCTGCCTGTAGACGCTTTCAAAATCCTTACCGTTATTATAGTCAACAAACACCGGGATTTCCTGCATTGAATATGTGATGATGACTTCCGTAACATTGTCGGGATCAACATTTATTTTTTTATCGATGCAGGTCGGGTCAAGATCCCAGCCTGCGGGAATATCGGTGTTGATTTTTTCAAGGTCATCCTGCGAAAGAATTGTGCTTACCGATATTGCCTGGCTGCTGAAATCAACTGTTTTCGTAACAAGAACCTTGTAGGTATCGTTTTTGCCTGAAGATGTGATTTTGCCCTCTGCCGCTTCAATAGTTGCACCGGCGGGCGCATAGTATATGGTTACATCGCACTTTCTGGGTTTAACCTTGGCCTCAAGCGAGAAGAAGGAACCGGATGCGTCCATGTAGTCGGCAAAATCTTCGCCGGTCGGTGTGAATGTGAATTCATCCTTTTCAATAAGGTTTGTTTTTTCTTCATCGGCAACGAAATAAAGCTGCTCAATTTCATAGCCTCTGAAAATGTCTCCGCCGACTGCGCCGGCATCGGCAACAAAGGCCGAAAAAGCAATATTCTTTTGCGTTTTGGATGAGTATGTGTTAGCTGAAATATCAATCTGTGAACCGATTGAGAAGGTCTCATCGCATGTTACGGTGACATCGTTACTGCCGCCTGCGTTCGGGTCAAGAAGCTTGATTCTCAGATTAAAGGTTTTACCGATAGTTTTAATTTCAGAGTTGTTATAAGAAGCAAGTTCGGCTGTATCTTTGAATGATGTGGGAATTGTGGCGTTGATGCCGAGCGATGTGCCGTCGGCAAGGAAGAGCTCATAGCAATAAAGGTTTGCGTCACTGCCGGTGAATGTGGGGTATGTAACTGTTTTGCTGTTAAGCTTCGTGATTGCAAATGATGAAGGGATACCGGTTTTATCATTGTTGGTAAGCGAAGCAAGGTTTGTCTGCATCGTAACATCATACGTTGTCTCAGTGGGCTCGGTCTCACCGAAATCAAAATACTTAACCGTGTATGAAAGTGTGGGAGTTGCGTTGATAAAGAAAAGATTCTGACCGGCAACGAATTTAACGGTTTTGACATACGATGTTGTCGGGGCGGCGATTGACTTCCATGTCGCCTTGATTGCGGTCGCATTTGCATTGCCGTTTATTGTGTAGAACTCGCCGGCAACAAAGGCATCGGCATTGAGCCTGTCTGATGCGGTACTGCCGAGTTTGTAGTTGCCGTTAGCAGTTGTGTATTCCGTGCCCTCGGGGAACTTCAGAATGTTGTTTGTGTTTTGATAAATCTCATTGTGAAGCGAAATGAGAGTGTCTTTCACAAGGTCGTTTGTTGTAAGTCCCGTAACTTCTTTAAAACATTCAACCTGACCTGTGATGAAGTTGTAGTAGTAGAATGCGGCTGTCGCTTCTTCACCTGTAGCGGCAAATGAGCTGACAGCAAAAGTTGTCATCAGCACCAGCGCACAGAGCGTTAAGCTGATAATTTTTTTAAACGCGGACATTAAAAATACCTCCCGTAAATAATATGTTAATTAAATCACAAAAGATATGATAAAGCAAGTTTTTTATAATAATTTTTGGGCAACCTTGCTCTCAATCGCCGCTTTTGAGACGGCGGCGGCGACGCAGGGCGCAATCCTGTCATCGAACGGGGTGGGGATAATATACTCTGAGCTCAGATTGCCGTTGTCCGCCAGTGATGCAATAGCATATGCGGCGGCAATCTGCATTTCTTCGTTTATATCTTTCGCCCTTACGTCAAAGGCGCCTCTGAAAATCCCGGGGAAGGCGATAACATTGTTGATCTGGTTTGGGAAGTCGCTTCTGCCCGTGCCGACAACCGCTGCGCCGGCTTCAAGAGCGTCCTGAGGCATTATTTCCGGTACGGGGTTTGCCATAGCGAGTACAATAGCACCGTCAGCCATTGATTTAACCATTTCTTTGGTGACAATCCCCGGGGCGGATACGCCGATAAAGATATCCGCGTCGACAAGAGCGTCCGCCAAAGAACCGCGTTCACGGTTTTTGTTGGTGAAGTCGGCTATCATCTGTTTCGCGGGGGTTAAATCGTCACCATCGCATATTATACCCTTGCGATCGCATATAAGAATGTTTCCTGCGCCGATTTTTGTTAACAGCTTGCCAATTGCGCATCCTGCGGCGCCCGCTCCGCTGATTACTGTTTTAACATTTTCGATTTTCTTTCCGACAACTTTAAGAGCGTTGATTACGCCGGCAGTGACAACAACCGCCGTGCCATGCTGGTCGTCATGGAAAATTGGAATGTCGCAAATTTCTTTCAGCTTTTCTTCAATCTCAAAGCACCTTGGCGCAGCGATATCTTCAAGGTTAATGCCGCCGAATGAACCGGAAATAAGCTGAATTGTTCTGACAATTTCATCTGTGTCCTTGGATTTTATGCAAATGGGCACTGCGTCAACGTCGCCGTATTCTTTGAAAAGAAGGCATTTGCCCTCCATAACTGGCATACCGGCTTCGGGACCTATATCGCCAAGCCCGAGCACCGCCGTACCGTCCGTGATAACCGCCACTGTATTCCAGCGCCTTGTCAAATCGAAGCTTTTTGAAATATCTTTGTTGATTTCAAGGCATGCCGCCGCAACGCCGGGTGTATAGGCAAGTGAAAGGCTGTCTTTTGATTTTGCGCCTACTCTCGTTTTTGTTTCGATTTTTCCCTTCCACTCATAGTGCAGCTTCAGGGATTCTTCCATGTAGTTCAATTATTTCACCTCAAATGCTTATCAGTCTTTTGCCCAACCCTTTGAAAGTTCAACGGCTCTTTTCCAGCCTGCGTAAAGGCTGTCTCTTTCGGCTTTGGAAATCTGCGGCTTGAAAATTCTGTCAACCTGGCGGTTTTCGAGAATTTCCGCTTTGTCTTTCCAGTAGCCGACGGCAAGACCGGCCATGTATGCTGCACCCAGAGCGGTTGTTTCAATTGTCTTCGGTCTGTCAACATCGCATCTTATCAGGTCTGCCTGAATCTGGAGCATTATGTTGCTTACCGATGCGCCGCCGTCAACGCGAAGGTCAGTAAAGTCAATGCCGGAATCCGCTTTCATCGCTTCGAGAAGGTCAGTCATCTGATAGGCGATGGCTTCAAGCACGCTCCTTGCAATGTGCGCTCTGTTAACGCCTCTTGTAAGGCCGACTATTGTTCCCCTTGCGTACATATCCCAATACGGCGCACCGAGACCTGTGAACGCAGGCACAAAATAGATTCCGTTCGCGTCCTTAACACTTTCCGCAAGCTCGTCACAGCGGGCGGCGTTGTCGATAAGGTGAACTTCATCGCGAAGCCATTTGATAACGGAGCCGGCGTTAAAGGCGGAGCCTTCAATGTCATATTCGACCTTATCGCCGATTCCCCACGCAACGCCCGTGAGAAGATTGTTTTTGGAGTTAACTCTTCTGCTGCCGGTGTTCATCAAAAGGAAGCATCCTGTGCCGTAGGTGTTTTTGGCTTGACCGGGTTCAAAACAGCCCTGGCCGAAAAGTGCCGCCGGCTGGTCACCGATAGCGCCGCTTATGGGCACGCCCTCAATCGCTTCAAGACCGATAATGCCTTTTGCCACTCTGCCGTAAATCTTGCTTGAAGGCATGGGTTCTGGCAAAATTGACACCGGAATGTCAAGCTTTTCGCATAAATACTTGTCCCAGCACAGGTTATCAACGTCAAACAGCATTGTTCTTGATGCGTTTGAATAGTCCGTAACATGCACACTGCCGCCTGTCAGGTTCCAGATAAGCCATGTTTCAACCGTGCCGAAAAGAAGCCTGCCTTCGTTTGCGAGTTTTCTCGCTTCGGGAACATTATCAAGAATCCACTTGATTTTTGTGCCGGAAAAATAGGCGTCAATCAAAAGTCCGGTTTTTTCTTTAATATATTCGCCAAGACCCTGCGCTTTGAGCTGCTCACAAAGGTCGGCTGTTCTGCGGCATTGCCAGACGATGGCGTTGTAAACCGGCTTGCCTGTCTGACGGTCCCAGAGGATGGTTGTTTCACGCTGATTTGTGATACCGATTGATATGATTTGCCCGGGCTTGATACCTGCGCGGGCTATGCAGTTTGAAACCGACTGGAACTGGCTGTAGAGAATTGAAAGCGGGTCATGCTCAACCCAGCCGGCTTTGGGATAAATCTGCTCGAATTCGTTTTGAGCTTTTGAAATTATGTTGCCTTTTTTGTCAAAAAGAATTGCGCGCGAGCTTGTTGTGCCCTGATCAAGAGCGAGAACATATTCTTCCATTGATTTTCCTCCGTTTATTCAATACCGAAATATTTAACGGCGTTGTTATATGAAATATCGCAAACTGTTTTGCTCAGAACCGCTTCGTCAAAAGGATAAAGCCCCTTTTCAACCATTTCGCCCAAAAGGTTTGACAGAATCCTTCTGAAGTATTCGTGCCTTGGATACGAAAGGAATGAACGCGAGTCTGTTACCATGCCCACAAATTTTCCGAGTGCGCCGAGATTGCCCAGCGCTTTCATCTGTTCGCGCATACCGTCAATGTTATCGTTGAACCACCATGCGGAGCCGAACTGGATTTTGCTCTCCGCCTCGTCTGTCTGGAAGTTGCCGAGCATTGAACCGATTACATAATTGTCCTTGGGGTTGAGAGTGAACAGGACTGTCTTAGGCAGGTTGTTATTGACCGCAAGGTTATCAAGAAAAGCCGAAAGTTTAACAGCAATCTGTCTGTCGTCAATCGAATCAAAGCCGGTGTCTGCGCCTATGAGCCTGAACATAAGTGTGTTGTTGTTACGCATGGGACCGATATGCAGTTCCATGACCCAGTTGCGCTTTGAATATTCGCCCGCAAGGAAGGTGAGAAGACCGGTTTTGTATTTGTCGGCGTCTCTTACCGAAAGCTGTTCGCCGGCTTTGCCCGCAACAAAAATTCTTTCAAGCTCTTCTTTGTTTGCTTTTTCAAACGGAATGTATGAAAATGCGTGGTCGCTTGCTTTGCAGTCCATTGTTTCAAAAAAGTCAATCCTGTCGGCGAGCACTTCACAAAGCTTTTCGTAGCTGTCGATTGAGGTGCCGGCAGTTCTCTCCATATCGCTTATCCATCCCTTAAAACCGGGCAGGTCGATTCCCAGCGCCTTGTCGGGGCGAAAAGCCGGCAGTATTTTGCAACCGAAGTTTATATCCCTTTTTATCATCTTGTGGTATTCAAGCTTGTCCGCCGGGTCGTCGGTTGTGCAAAGGTGAGTGACATTTGAGCTCGTTATCAGTTCCCTCGGTGTGTAACCTCCGTTTGCAATAAGGTCATTGGCTTTTTTATGGATTTTATCCGCCGTATCGGGTGAAAGTATTTCTTCAATACCGAAATAACGGCGAAGCTCAAGATGACACCAGTGATACATGGGGTTGCCTATGAGGTACGGCATACAGGAAGCAAAGGCACGAAATTTTTCTTCGCTTGTTGCGTCGCCCGTGATGTATTTTTCACTCACACCGCATGAGCGCATACAGCGCCATTTGTAATGGTCTGCGCCGAGCCACAGTGATGTTATATCTTCGGGCTGTCTGTTTTCAAATATTTCCTTCGGTGACAAATGGCAGTGCCAGTCAAAAATCGGCATTTTTTCGGCTTTTTCAAACATCTTCTGAGCAGGCGTGTTTTCAATAAGAAAATCTTTGCCTAAAAACTCTTTAACCACTGAATCACTTCCCTGTTTATTTTTTTATGTTATTGTAACTGCTTTTTTAATACTACAACATTAAAGATTATAAGTCAATCCGAAATAAAAAGCGGCTACTGTATGTTTGTTTTCATCGAACCTAAAAGGTACTTAAAAAACGCCGAGAGCTTTATGAAAAAAGATACCCTGACATTGATTTTTTCGCTTTCGCCTAAGATTTTTCCCGTTTCGGTCTTTACTTCGTTCCCGTTTTTGTCAACTGCGCTCAGGGTCAGGGTGAAGCTTTGGCGTATGTTCTTTCTTTCATAAACCGGTCCGTAAATGACCGAACTGCCGTCGTCCCATTTCAGAGTACAGCCGTTTGGCAAATCGGAATATGAGGCGGTTATTTTTATACCCTCACGGTATGAGACGCTTGTTTCTTTTGAAGGCGGGTTATTTTTGATTGACAGCTTTGAAATCAGCGTGTATTGAGCGTGAATTTCAAAGCCGCCGGGGCTTAACTTGTATTTACTCCATTTGCCGGAGTATCCCGCTTTTTCGGGAACATGGGGCTCGGTTATTGAATTTGTTTCAACAGTGTAAGGAACGGAAAGAACCAATTTGCCGTCGGCTACGAAATTTGCATGATATACAATGGGAGAGTATTCGGCATTTATCTGTGTTCCGCCCGGCTTAAGCGAATACGGTTGCCAGACGATTTCATAACCGGTTTTACTAAATCCGGATGTGTCCGGCATTGAGATTGATTTCTGACCGTAGAAATAGTTTTTTTCAGCGATTATGTCCCCGTTAAGGGTAAAAACAGCCGTGTATGATTCGGCTTCAAATATTCCTTCAATTTCAAGGTTTTGCGGCGGCATATTTTCCGGCAAATCCATGCTCCAGCTTTTGAAAATATAACCGGGATATTCCGGCGGATTTTTAACCGGGATTTTTTCACCTTCATACACAAAAACAGTTTCGCTCTCGCCGAAGTATTTGTATGTCAGTGAAAACAGCCGCGCTTTGACGGTTACGGGTAAATCGGCTTTTATATCACTGCCCGTAATTTCTGCGGTGATATTGCATTGCCCGGGATTAACCGTGTTGACAATTCCGTTTTGACTGACGGTGCATATATTCTCATTATCGGATGAAAAAACAACCATCGGTAAAAAATCACTGTCGGTTAAAACCGCAGGCTTAATTTCTTTACCGTTTTCGATTTCGATTTTTTCATCTTCAAAACCGAGGTTTACAAAGCGGCTTTCAAGTTTTTTCCGGCAGACAGAGCAAAACACAGAGAAATTGCCGTTTCCGGTGTATTCCCATTCGCCTGCGACATGATTTATGCATTCAACGGCGTCGGCGATGCGGCACGCCGGGATTACCCTTGTTAAACACTGAACATTCTTTTTGCTGTTTTTCAGTTCTCCTTTCTCGTTCACCTGAATGTTATACATTTTTGCGCTGCCGGCGGAGCACGTGTTCATGGAGTATATTTCGCCGTCAACGCCCATGCATTTTGCGTAGTCCGTAAGTTCTTTGCCGGCAACGCGGCTTAACGGTGAAGGAAAGTTTTCACTGTTTTCAATTTCGCCTTCTGAAAGGTAATATACAGCGTCGCCGTCTTTTTTTATCAGCTTTTCTGCTTCGCTGCCGGAAAAAGCAACAGTGGCGAAACTGTTTGTCAAAAAATATCTTGAAAAACTTACTTGATAAGTATTCGGCAAATCGAGATTTTCATTTGCGAAATATTCGCTTGTTCCGTCAAGGCTGTCGGTGATTTCTCCGTCACCGTTAACATCTTTTCCGAACAGAACCGGGCAGAAAGCCGCGGCGTCAAGAGTTTTTTCACTGAGGCAAAGTCCTGTTTTTCCGTTAATTACATTCCAGGTGATGCTTTCAAACAAAAAGAAATATTTTTTGCTCAGTTCATAGCCGCAGTCACACTGTGATGAATTTTCGCTTTGCGGCAGAAGAAATGTTTCATACGGGGTGTATTTTTTGAGCACAATACAGCGGTATTTTTCGCCTTCGTATTCAAAATCACAGTACTTTGTCAGCTTTTGTTCCTGTGCGCTTCCGCGTGAAAATGAATCGCCCGAAAATGATTTCAGATACTCAAATTCGTGTTTATCCGCTTCAATTTCAAGGGATGAAGTCAAAGCGGAATCTGTAACAAGGCTTTGCGGATATGAGCCGAATGAAATCTGCCTGCCCTCATAACTGCCCGTGACATGAAGCGGCAGGGAACATATGAGAATAACAGCCGCAGTTAATGCCGCGGCTGTCTTCTTAAATATAGGTTTTATAACAATGTTACGTGTCATATTAAACATTCGGCTTTTACGCTTCTTCGCCGCCGCCGATTGAATCCTTCACAGAAACAAGGACCTTTTTGTCGTAACAGGCAAAAATACTGTCGATTCTCTCTTTGTCCGGCGCTTTTGTGATAAGCGAAATCAGCGGAACAATAACCATACCCGCAATCATGCAGAATGCGCCGCAGTTAATCGGTGACTGAAGAAGGGTGGGGAATGAAGGCCTGAAGAAGATGTTCAAAATCATGACGATTGCCGAAAAAGCAAAGCAGACAACACACGATGCCTTTGTTGTTTTTTTCCAGTATAGACCGTAGAGGAACGGAGCGAGGAAGGCACCCGCGAGCGCGCCCCACGAAATGCCCATCATCTGCGCTATGAATGTAGCGCCTTTCTTGTATTGATAAACCGCAATTGCGGCTGAGATAGCAATGAACACCGCAATAAGAATACGCATTGAAAGAAGCTGTGATTTTTCTTTCATTTTGCCCTTCATTGACGGCTTTATAAAATCAAGGGTCAGGGTTGACGACGATGTAAGAACAAGCGAGGAAAGGGTTGACATCGACGCGGACAGAACAAGGATAACAACAAGCGCAATAAGAATATCGGGCAGCGTTGAAAGCATAGCCGGAATAATTGCGTCATAGCCCTCTTTTGTTATGTCAATCTTGCCGTCAAAGAGTCTGCCGAATCCGCCCAGGAAGTAGCATCCGCCGGCGACAATAACGGCAAAAACAGTTGAAATAATCATTCCCTTGTTTATTGAGTCTTCACTCTTTATGGCATAAAATTTCTGAACCATCTGAGGCAGGCCCCATGTTCCGAGCGAGGTGAGGATCATAACGCCGAGCAGGTTGAGCGGGTCGGGTCCGAAGAAAGAAGCAAAAATACCCGGTGTTGATGACACGGTGCTGTCCGATACCTGAGCAAGTGAATCAAGCGATGCAATGAACCCGCCGTGGCTTTTAAGAACCGCCGCAACAATAGCGATAATTCCGAAAATCATGATAATGCCCTGGATAAAGTCGTTTATCGCCGTTGCCATATATCCGCCGACAATGACATAAACCGCCGTCAGCGCCGCCATTGCGACAACGCATACGGTGTAGTCAATGTTGAACGCCATGCCGAACAGGCGGCTCAGACCGTTATAAAGAGACGCTGTGTAGGGGATGAGAAAAATGAAGATAACTGCCGAAGAGATTGTTTTAAGTCCCTTTGAGTCAAACCTTTCGCCGAAAAACTGCGGCATTGTTGCGCTGGAAAGGTGCTGTGTCATAACTCTTGTTCTTCTGCCGAGCACCGCCCAGGCAAGGAGCGAACCGAGAAATGCATTTGTAAGCCCTATCCAGGATGACGCGATGCCGTATTTCCAGCCGAACTGACCGGCATAACCGACAAAGACGACCGCGGAAAAATAAGACGTTCCGTAGGCAAAAGCGGTTAGCCACGGGCCGACATTACGCCCGCCCAGAACAAATCCGTTGACATCGGTTGAATGCTTTCTGCAATAAATGCCCACGCCCACCATGGCGGCAAAAAACAGAATCAGCATTCCGGCTTTTATCATCAGCGACATAAAAAACTCCCCCTGTTGAAAACACGATTTTCCACAGTTTAAGGGTAAACAAAATATTTGTCAATACTTAATAAAAATATTGGACAGATACATACGAAAAAATAAAAAAGCACTTGCATTATCAAAACATCTGTGCTAAAATCACTTGTAATTTTTATTGGAGGTTTCTTCTTTTATGGCTTGGTATGAAATCGTTTTGGGTGCTGTTCTTATTGTCACTTCAATAGCGCTCATTGTTATAGTATTGATGCAGGAAGGTCGTTCTGACGGTTTGTCGGGTGTTATTGCCGGCGGTGCGGAAACATTTTTCGGCAAAAACAAGGGCAGAACTATGGAGCAAAAGCTTGTTAAGATAACAAAGGCGCTTGCCGGCGTTTTCTTTGTCCTTTCCCTGGCGGCGACCCTTATTGTTTTGTTTGTGGCGAAATAAAACTGTTTAATCTGCGGGCTGTGGAAATTTTTGTTTTCACAGCCTTTTTTGTTTTATCGGCGTTTTTTCCTGTGGAGGTTAGTGCGAAAATGGAACAAATGAAATTGCTTCTTGAAAAACTTGATAAAGTCAGAGCCGAGGTTAAAAAGGTTGTTATCGGTAAGGACGATGTTATTGATGCCGTGCTCACGACGATTCTTTCCGGCGGTCATACTATTTTAGAGGATATTCCCGGCGTGGGTAAGACGACTCTTGCCCTGGCTTTTTCAAAAACTCTTTCGCTGTCATATAAGCGTATGCAGTTTACACCGGATGTTTTGCCTGCGGATGTAACCGGCTTTTCGATGTTTGATAAAAACAAGGGTGAATTTGTCTTTCACGAGGGCGCCGTTATGTGTAACCTTTTCCTCGCGGATGAGATTAACAGAACCTCGCCCAAGACGCAGTCCGCTCTGCTTGAGGTTATGGAAGAGGGCAGGGTAACCGTTGACAGCGTAAGCTACACCGTGCCTAAACCCTTTTTTGTTATCGCCACTATGAATCCTCTCGGTTCAGCCGGAACGCAGAAAATGCCGGAGTCCCAGCTTGACAGATTTATGACAAAGCTCAGCATGGGCTATCCGGATGTCAAGAGCGAAGCTTTGATACTTAAAAATGAGAATAAGGGCGGCATTGATAGTATTGAACCGGTTGTTTCACTTGATGAAATTGTTCAGATGCAGTCAATCATAAACGATATTTATGTTGACGATGCAATTTATGACTATATTTCTCTCTTCCTTCTTGAAACAAGAAATGACCCAATGCTGAGAACGGGTGTAAGCCCAAGGGGCGGCAAGGCTGTTCTTCGCCTTGCTCGCTCAAAGGCGTTCCTTTCAGGGCGAAAATATGTTGTGCCGGAGGATATTATCGATGTTGTTCCCGTTGCCTGCTGTCACAGAATTACATTAAGCGCAAAGGCAAGGGCGGAAGGTAAAACCGAGAATGATGTTGTCATGGCGGCGATTAATAGAGTTGCTATGCCGAAAAGCAGCGGCAAGTCCGCAATTAAAGAATAATTATGAATTTTAAAGGTGTTTTAAGATATTCAGCGGTTCTTTTGGTAACCGCTTTTTTGTTCTTCTTCTTTCGCTCGTTTTTCTTTTTTTATGTTTTTCTTATTTCACTTTTGCTGCCTGTTCTGAGTTTTACGGCGGCAAAGTATGTTATGAACAGGTGTGAATTTGACATTGCTGCTAAATGCGTTCAGGTGGGCACGGGCAGCGATATACCGGTTGAGTTTAAAGTGAAAAACTCTTCACTTTTCCCAATGAGCGCCGTTCGGTTTGAATACACTGTTCGGAACAATTTTTATCCGAATGATGAAGTGCAGGTTATGACGCTGCCGTTAAGGCGCGGCGAGTGTTACTATTCATGGAGTATCGGCTCCGTATATGCCGGCAGAGTGATTGTCAGCTGTGACAAAATTGTCACGGACGATTTTTTGCGTATTTTCCGGTTTGAAAAAGAAGCCGGTATTGAAGCCGGTGTGAATGTGTTCCCCAAGCCTTCCGATTTTCTTATGCAGCATGTTGAAACTCTTTTCTCCGGCGGGGAAGAGCAGACGGCGGATTCTTTAAATTCAACCGAAGATGTGACAAAGGTCAAGGAGTTTCGCCCTTACCGCCCAGGTGACCGTATGAGCCGGGTGAATTGGAAGATAAGCGCAAAACATGACGATATATATGTTAAAGAGTTTGAACGCGAGTTCAGCAGAACGCTTACCCTTCTTTTTGAAATTCAGTATGACAGCGGCGATGTCGGCAGCCTTGATGAAATTATAACGGCTGTTTATTCCGCGGCAATCAGGCTCATTGATATGGAATACCGCTTCAGAATACAGTGGTATGACAGTGAAAACGGCGCATTCAGAGCGGAATTTGTTGAAGAAACCGATAATCTTGACGCCGTTATGGAAGAAGTTTTCCTTATGAAAAGCTATCAGGGTTCAAAAGCTCTTGATTTTTATAACGAAAGCGAGCACAGACCGGACGACACAACGCTTTATTTTACACCGTATATCGCCGGCAGTGATATAGGGGAGAACACGGTCACGGTTTTTGAAGGGCGGGTTAAACTGATATGGCTTTAAAATCAAAAAAGAAAAAGACAAGCCGCCGTGAAAAGAAAATTGAGGCTTACAGAAACGAGCTTTCAAAAAAAACAGGGATAGCATTTTCGCAGCAGATCGAAGGCGCGGACGCTTCGTTCCCTTACCTTAAATATGCCGTCAACGCCCTTATTCTGTTTTTTTCGGTTTTCGGCACATATCTGTGCGTTGTAACGTCATTTTCTTTAAATGTCGGCAAAACGCCTTTGCTTATAACCTGCGCTGCTTTTTCAATGATTTTTTCGTTTATGTATATCGCAAATCCCGCGAAAATAATCACATATCTTTTGGTGCTTGTTTCGATTATCGCCGGGGGTCTGAGATATTTTGTGATTATCAACAGCGGTCTTTCGGCAGTTCTCAACAGTTGTTTAAAAAAGATAGACTCTGTAAGTTCTCTGCCCTTTTTAAGAGAGTTTCCGGTTTTTTATGAGGATACCGGCACAGCAATGACGGTTTCTCTTTGCATTGTCGCTGCTGCTACAATGCTGATTGTCAACATATTTGTCTCCGAAAAAATGAAACTCGTTATGCTGTGCCTTATAACGGGGACAATTTCGCAGTCCGGTATGTATTTCGGGCTTAAGGCGTCGACAGCGGGCATGGTTATGCTCGCCACAAGCTGGGGTCTTGTTCTGATAATCAAATTCACCGGCGCTTATAACGGGCTGACAAGCAGTATGCAGTCAACCTCTTCAATCAAAAAACACCGTCACAGCTACGGCTTCGTAACCGATTCGGTGAATGTTTCAAAAATTGCCGTTCTTTGGCTTGTTTTTATCTTTGCGATTTCAGCCCTGACTTTTTTAACGGTATCAAGCGAAAGCTTTGATTCCCGCTTTGCTCAAAGCGCCCTGAAAGCGTCGAGCGAAAGGCAGGTCAAGAACTTTCTTTCATACGGCTTTGACGCTTTCAGAAAAAGCGACGGTCTTTCCAATGAAGCGGGAAGGTTGTCGGATTCGGACTCGATTTCATTTGACGGAAAGCCCGACCTGAAGGTAACCCTTGTCAATTATAAGGTTGACAGAATGTATTTAAGAAGCTTTGTCGGCTATACATTTGACAATGCCGGACTTCGCTGGCAGCGCGGTGATATTTCCATTGACGGAAAAAGTCAGTTTATGTTCACGGCAAACCTTTTAAAGAACGATTTTGAAGGCGAAAGGAACCTTTGTAAGAGCAAGCATAAAATCGGCGTGAGAATTGCGGATTCAAGGCTCATAGGAACGCCGCTGAATGTGCCTTATTATTCTCTGCTTGACGGCAATTTCCGCTGCATCGGTTCGGGCGAAGCACAGTATTCGCTAAGGTCCGTTTACGATAATGATGACACGGTATATTACACCGTCTATACGCTCGATGAAGAAACGCAGCCGGGTGAAGCGATGGTCACCCCGGACGCTGTGACGAGCGTTGCCGTTATTGAAGACGCTTATTCAAATGCGCTGTATGTTCCGGATGAGATTAAGCCGGATATTGAAGCTTTCTGCAAAGAATACGGGATAAATAAAGACGATCCCGGCGTTATCAATGCCGTTGTCGCCGCGCTTGAAGAAAACTATGAATATACCCTGAGACCCGGCAAAATGCCCCCTGACAGGAACTACATCAGCTATTTTTTAACTGAGAATAAGAAGGGTTATTGTCAGCACTACGCTTCCGCCGCCGTTATGATATTCAGATACCTCGGTATACCTGCAAGGTATGCGGAAGGCTATGCCGTGGATTCAATCGAGTTTCTTTCCGCTCAAACTGTTTCCGGTGAAGACGCGTCGGAATGGATTGATGCCGATTATGTTACGGACAGCGTTGTCAAGACCGTCTCAGTGCCGGACTCTAAGCGGCACGCCTGGGTTGAGGTGTTTGACAATCAGATAGGCTGGCGTACTGTTGAAGCCACCCTCGCAATGGCTGTCGATGACGGCGGCGCGTCTTCTTCACAGGGCGGCGGATTGCTCTCAAGACTTTTCGGCTCGCTGTCGCTTATGGAAGATTATTCCGGCAGTGAAACCGTTTCGTCAGACTCGTTGACAGGTGACGGGCGGGACAGCGATGAAGATAAAACCGTTTTCGGCGCTTTGGCGTTAACGCTTGTTTCTATCGCCTTCGCTTTCTACCTTTTCCTGATGCTTAAAAGGGTTTTGCCGCGGCATTTAAGCTTTAATTCAAATGACGACAGAAAAAACGCCTTTGCAAGGTATTCTCACCTTTATGAAACCGCGGTTTATTATGATAAACAATCTTTTAAAAATGCGTCGGTAAGGGAGCTTTCCGACAAGATGGAGTCATTGCACTGCCTTGAAGGCATAGCCGCAGGCGGATTTTGTGAAAAAATTGAGAAGGTTCTTTACGGTCCGGATTTCACAAAAGACGAGTATGATTTTGTTATTGAAAAACTCAAATCGTCAACAAAGCTTGCTTTTAAAAAGATGAGCTTTAAACGCAAAATCGGTTATATCTTTTTCAGCTTCATGTTTTAAAAATGCAGACGGGGATGTATTAAGGCAATACCGCACAATACGCGGCACGCTTCTTGCGCGAATATTATTCCGTCATATTTCACAAAAATCTCAGTCAATACACAAAGTATCAACTTCGATTTTTGTATCATCTGACGAAAAATCTTACTTCGCAATCCGCATACCTGAATTGTGCGGTATTGCCTTATCTTCGGGAATGAATCACCGTTTAAGCCGAGCGGTTTGCTTTCCATTGCGATTTTTTCATCGGTCTGCACAGCGTAGGCGGACTGAATGTATATCTTTTTGGCACCTTTAGTCGAAATAAAATCAATCTCTCTCGCAACCGGAACAAAGTTACCCGAATTTTTGAGTTACTGCCGGTAACATAAATGTCAAGATTAGGAAGCGATTTTAAATCATTAAGAGCGTCATTAAATGTTACATTCCTGCCCTCGGGATTATATGGATTCGGAACTTCGTCCGACATCTGAATTTCATCAATAAAGAGATAGAATTCTTCATTTTTATTTTCAACCCGTTTTCTTACATCCAAAGCAAGCTCAAGCGGATTTCTGTAAAATAAATCCTTGACTTTGTCAAGCTCAAAGCTGATTATATTATCCGATTTTACCCCGTGGTTTATAAGATATTCTCTGATTTTATGACGGAACTCTTCGGTAAAGGAATTCATCTTCGTAAGGTACAGCCGGCTACACCATTCCCATGGATTCAATCATTTTTGCATGTTCCTGAATGCCGGTGACAAGATAGATACGCGTTGTTTCAATGGACGAATGCCCGAGGATATCGGCAAGGTAGGCTAAATTCCGCGTGGTTTTATAAAAAAGGCGCGCGAATAGATGACGCAGATTATGAGGAAATACCTTGGTTTTATCAACGCCGGCTTTTTTACAAAGGGTCTTCATCTTTTGCCAGATATATTTTCTTGAAAGTGATTTACCGCTTTTTGTAACAAAAATCTCACCGGTTATCGAATGCCTTTTGGCATATTTAATGAGCTTTCTGCAAAGTTTGCCGGGGATAAGAACGGTTCGCACCTTACCCTTGAGATTAATAACGGCGCTGCCTCTTAACGCGGCGTCAAAAGTTATGAATTTAAGCTCCGATACCCTGATGCCCGTTGCGCCGATGGTTTCAATCACAAGCGCAGTTCTTTCATCTTTCACAGCGGCTTTTATCAGGCGGTTATACTCCTCCTTCGTAATATTTTTACTTTCGTCATTAAACATTTTTTTCTGTACGCGGTGATACTTAAGCCTGATATTAATTTCCGCAAAGCGGCAATAGGCTTCAAACGCCGCTATATAGCTGTTGACGGTTTTGGGCGACAGACCGGCAGATGTTATAAGGCTGTCTTTCCATTCGAGAATCAGCTCTTTGCAAATCTCTCTGCCGCTGAGAAATAGCATAAGATTTTTAATAATACGCACATATTTCTGAATGGTGGCGGCTCTTTTTTCTTCATTAATGAGCCAGTGTTTAAAAGCTTGAATACTATCCCCTGTAATTTCCATAATACAATACCCCGAAAATTCATATTTTGTGAAACGCTATCTTTATCAAACAACAGACAATAAAAGAGCCGACCCCTTGAGGTCGGCATTATGGCTTGTTGAATATTAAACTATTGTCAGGCTTCTTCTTTCTTGCCCCTTGAAACAGCGATGTTGACGATAATGCCGAGGATAAGAGCCGCGGCAATTTCGGTAACGGTAACGCTGCCGATGTTGAGGGTCATTGAGCCGATACCGCAGATAAGAATAGTAGCGACAACAAAGAGATTTCTGTTATCGTTAAGGTCAACACCCTGAATCATCTTAAGACCGCTGACAGCGATAAAGCCGTAAAGGGTGATGCAAACGCCGCCCATAACGCACGAAGGAATGGTTGACAAAAAGGCTACAAACGGAGCAAAGAACGAAGCAACGACAGCGAGAATAGCAGTCGCAAGGATTGTGACAACAGAGGCATTGCCGGTGATGGCAACACAGCCGACGGATTCGCCGTATGTAGTGTTGGGGCAACCGCCGAAAAACGCGCCGACCATTGAGCCGATACCGTCGCCCAAAAGGGTTCTGTGAAGACCGGGGTCTTCAAGAAGCTCAGAGCCGATGACGGAAGAAAGGTTTTTATGGTCCGCAATATGCTCGGCAAAAACAACAAACGCAACGGGAACATAAGCAACGGCGATTGTGCCTACATAAGAAGCGTCAATCTCTTTAAAACCGGAAACGCCGGCTTTAATGAACGAAAAATCGGGTATCCACTGAAGGGATGAAAAAGCGGAGAAATCAAGAATAATAAAGGCGTCATTACCTGCCTTTTTGCCGATAAGGGTGAAGATGAGAGCAACAACATAACCGGCAAGAATACCGATAATGAAAGGAATAAGCTTTGTCATCTTTTTGCCGTAAACAGAGCAAAGAATAACAGTGAAAAGAGTGACAAGGGCGCAGATAAAGCCGAGCCAGCCCTTAAGACCCATGATATAACCTGAGCCCTCGTTGGCGGCGTATTTAAGAGCGTCACCGACAGCGTTGCCGGCAAGTGAAAGCCCGATAATAGCGACCGTGGGGCCGATAACAACGGCGGGCATAAGCTTGTCAATCCACTTAACGCCTGCAAACTTAACAACAAGGGCGATAACAACATAAACAAGACCCGCAAAAACAGCGCCGAGAATAAGACCGGCAAAGCCCCTTGCAGCCGAAACGCCGCCGGCAAAAGCCGCGAACATTGAGCCGATGAACGCGAACGAAGAACCGAGGAAAACAGGGCTCTTGAACTGAGTAAAAAGAAGGTAAACGATTGTGCCGACACCCGCGCCGAAAAGAGCGGCGGACTGGCTCATACCGTTGCCGATGATTGAAGGCACGGCAATTGTCGCCGCAAGGATTGCAAGCAGCTGCTGAAAAGCAAAAACAATGAGCCTACCGAACTTGGGTCTGTCAGTAACACCATACGCCAGATTCATAAAATTCCTCCCGAATTAATTAAAATAATATTTCAGGGCGGCAAACCGTTTTGCCCTGACTAAATAAATATTATATATTATCAATTTTTTTCAGTCAATATAATGTGAAAAAAATGTGAACAGATTATTGAGAAAGTTCAGAAAATTCAGTTGACAACTAATCCGTGTGAAAACATACGGTTAACGGCGGCTTTAAGAGGGTCATATTTATCATCTTTAAGCTCAGGGTCAAGGGACAGAAGATTGACGGCATCCGCATTGGATTTAGCGACAAGGGCGGTATCCGCAAGCAGATTGGCGGTTTTGATATCCGGCAGGCCGTGCTGCCTTGAGCCGAAAAAGTCGCCAGGCCCGCGAAGGCGCAGGTCTTCATCCGCAATTTTAAAGCCATCCGAAGTTTTTGTCATTATTCTGAGCCTTTCAATGGTATCGGGGTTTTGATTGTCTGAAATAAGAATACAGGTTGATTTATTCTGCCCCCTGCCGACGCGCCCGCGAAGCTGGTGTAACTGCGAAAGCCCGAAACGCTCCGCGTTTTCAATAACCATAATAACGGCGTTAGGCACATCAACGCCAACCTCAATAACAGTTGTAGAAATCAGAAGGTCAATTTCACCCGCCGCAAAAGCCGCCATAACCCGTTTTTTTTCCGCAGGATTCATCTTACCGTATAAAAGCCCGAGGCGAAAGCCCCTGAAAAAGCCGGCTGAAAGCTCATCAAACCTTTCGGTTGCGGATTTCATTTCGAGCGACGCATCGTCCTCTTTGTTTTCAACCAGAGGGCAAACGAGGTAGCCCTGTCTGCCGGCTACAAGGTGTTTTTTGACATAGGAGTAGGCTCTTTCTCGCTTATCGGATGATACAAGGTAGGTTTCAACCCTTTGCCTGCCCGCCGGCATCTCGTCAAGAACGCTCAAATCAAGGTCACCGAAAATAATGAAAGAGAGAGTTCGCGGAATGGGCGTTGCGGACATAACAAGGGTATGCGGATTTTTACCCAGAGATGAAAGTTCGCCGCGCTGATTAACGCCGAAGCGGTGCTGTTCATCGGTAATCACAAGCCCCACATTTCGGCACACAACATCTTTTTGGATAACGGCGTGAGTGCCGATAACAAGGTCGCATTCCCCGTTTTTCAGTTCTTCTTTGATTAACCGCTTTTCTTTGGCTTTGACAGAGCCTGTAAGCAGACGGATATTGATACCCTGACCGAAAAAAAACTTTGACATGGTGTTATAATGCTGAACGGCAAGCACTTCAGTCGGCGCCATAAGAGCCGCCTGACAGCCGTTTTTAACGGCATTGTATATCAGCGCGGCGGCTACGGCGGTTTTGCCGCTGCCTACATCACCCTGAAGAAGCCTGTTCATTGGCGAAGCGCTCTTCATATCTTTAACGCATTCTGATATGGCTCTTTTCTGTGCGCCGGTCAACTCAAAAGGCAGTCTGGAACAAAATTCAGGCGTATAGTCAACATTAAAAACATACGAGGTGCTTTTAAGGTTCTTGGCTTTAAGGCGAATAAGACCAATCTGAAGTAAAAACAGTTCTTCATAGGCAAGGCGTTTTTTTGCCCTTTCAAGCTGAGAATCATCCTTTGGGAAATGCATACAGTAAAGGGCGTTCTTTTTTGAGATAAAGGAGTATTTTCTGACAATCTCTTCCGGAAGCGGCTCTTCGATATCATCAAGAGAATCAAAAGCATTTTTGACGGCGGACTGAATGATCTTTGAAGAAAGACCCGCGGTCTGGCGATAAACGGGGGTGAGCCCCGAAGGCAGTTTATCGGTGCGGATATACTGAGGAGAATTGAGGTATCTTAAAGCGTTTGAACCGTATTGTCCGCGGCTGAGAATTGTCATTTTACCGAGAAAATAATATTCCTCACCGACTTTAAATTGATCCATAACATAGGACTGATTGAAAAAGGACGCTTCAAAAATATCCCTTGAATCGCTTATTTCAACATAGTATATCTTAAGCCCCGGTCTTTTGATATATTCGCGCGGGGGTGAAGCAACAACGCCGCGAACGCAGGCGACTTCGCCGTCATTTACACTTGAAACGGGAACAACCGCTGACCAGTCCTCAAATCTTATTGGATAAAAACGCAAAAGGTCACCGACGGTGAAAATACCGAGCTTTACATACTTTTGAGCCCGGTTTTCACCGACACCTTTGACGAATTTAATGGCGGTATTTAATTTCAGCAGCATCAGTTTAACTTCCAGCTTTCAAAATCAGAAAAAACATCAAACGAATTCGGCGTAAAATCCGCCTTGAGCGAGTTTGTGTATGAAGCGACAGCGCATCGATAGCAAAGAGGGACAAACGGAATATCTTCATTAAAAGTATTTATAAAGTCCATAATTTCGCAGTTGCCGCTCATAAGTTCAAAATATCTCAGAGCCGACTGACCCTCACCGTCAACACCGAAGGTATTTTCAGGGGCAAAAAAGCAGTTAAGGTCCATATTTTCAGTCAAAGCGACTTCTCCGATATATAAATCATAGCCGCCGATTTCAATAAGATTTCTGTATTCCTCTTCACTGCACTCCTTGACATTGACGGCAAAACCGATTTTTTCAAGCGATTCTTCAATAAGCCCGGCGGCTTCGCACTTAAACGCGTTATCTTCAAAAACAATAAGATTTATATAGCGGTTCTTAACATCAACACCGCTTGAAATAACAAAGTCTTCAGCGGTTTCGACATCGGGCTGAAAAACAAGGTCGCGTGAAAGAAGCTGATACCAATCGGGGTTAAAGGGCGAATAAGCCGTTTTTGCATATCCCCTGAAGGCTGAAAGAGCAATGTTTTCACGGTCAACTGCAGCATTAACAGCTCTGCGCAAAAAAGATGATGAAAAATAGGAATTAGCGCCGTTTATACCGATAAAGATAAGGTGATTTAAAGTAACATTGACATTTTTTGCGCTCAGGCGAAGGTACTCGCCTTTTGATAAATCGTCAAAGCTGAAAACAGTGTTGCCGATTGAAAGGCTTGACTGCATTGAATCAACATCTTTAATCGGAACAAGAGTCACATTGCCGATATTCGGAGAATAATTCTTATATAGGGAATTGACTTCAAGCCCGATTTCTTCACCGGATTTAACAAATTTATATCTGCCGCAGCCGACCGGTAAATCCGATTCATCGCCG
>JAILFM010000064.1 GCA_024697575.1 Clostridiales bacterium | reverse complement strand
GGATTATTCCCCGCTCGTTAAGGACACCCAGGACTATGTGACGGGGATTGCGAAATATGACGGCGACACATATTACATTCTTTCCTGCGGAGCTAAGGTTCCTCTGAGTTATGAAGATAATAACGGAAAAGGGTCAAAAACAAAAGTCACCGATGTTGCAATAACAGAAGGTTACATAATGCCTCCCAACACAATCAGGCTTGTAAGCTGTGAAAGCAATGACGGTGAAGCCGTAATGAAATTCGACCTTAACAGAAAAGTCCCGTTCATTGCCCGCCTTACGGGTCAGTCTTACTCCGATTACAAGGTCGGCAGAAAAGTTGCCGTGAGCGAAAGTAACGCAACAGGTCTTCAGATTGTTTTTTATGACACTGTCAGCGCAAAAGGCAGTTTTTCATTCACCGACACGGTTATAAGAAACGCTTCATTTTCCGTTAAAAACAAAACAGCGACACTGTCAATCGGCTTTAAAGCCGCCGGCAGGTTTTACGGCTATCACTACGAATACGATAAAGACGGGTATCTTATACTATCATTCAAGAAAAAACCCGCTTCACTCAAAGGCGCAGTTGTGATGCTCGACCCCGGTCACGGTGGCGGAGACTCCGGCGCAGTTTGCGTTGCAACTTCTTCGGCATTTAAGGGTGAAAAAGATATTAACCTTGCAATCGCGAAAACCGTGAAGTCAATTCTTGAGGATAAGGGCGCAAGCGTAATAATGACGCGCACAAGCGACAAATTTGTTTCTCTGACAGAAAGAACGGAAATGTGTCACAAGTATAATCCCGATCTCTTTATCTCCATTCATTGTGATTCGGCTTCTTCGTCTTCATCAAGAGGAACATCGGCGTATTATTACAGAGCATATTCACAACCGCTGGCTAAATCCATTCACTCCTCGCTCGTAAACACTTATAAAGCAAATATTTACGGGTCAAACGATTCGGCAATCTCAAAAGGCACATCATTTTACGCTTTCAGAGTTGAGAGAGTGGAGGAATGCCCGAGCGTTCTTATTGAATACGGTTTTGTATCCAATCTGAGAGAGTGCTCCCTTTTACAAAACTCAACCGTACGGTATTCTTTAGCGCAGGCAACCGTCAACGGTATAGAAAAATACATTAAAAATCAATAAGGACGAACAAGTCCGGAAAGAGGTAAGTTATGAACAAAAGAATAGAAACCATCTGCGTTCAGGGCGGTTACACACCGAAAAACGGCGAACCCAGGCAGGTCCCGATTATACAGTCAACAACATTTAAATATGACACCAGCGAAGATATGGGCAAACTTTTTGACCTTGAAGCAAGCGGATATTTTTATTCAAGGCTCGCTAACCCCACCTGCGACACAATTGCCAAGAGAATTTGTGAGCTTGAAGGCGGCAGCATGGGTATGCTCACTTCCTCCGGTCAGGCGGCGAACTTCTTTGCCGTTTTCAACATTGCAAACGCGGGGGATCATGTTGTGGCTTCATCCGCAATTTACGGCGGCACCTTCAACCTGTTCTCCGTAACGATGAAGAAGATGGGCATTGACTTTACATTCGTTTCGCCGGACTGCACCAAAGAGGAGCTTGATTCGGCCTTCATGCCCAACACAAAGGCTCTTTTCGGCGAAACAATCGCAAACCCCGCGCTGACGGTTCTTGACATTGAAAAATTTGCCGCAGCCGCTCATGAGCACGGCGTTCCCTTCATTATTGACAACACTTTTGCAACGCCGGTTAACTGCCGTCCGATAGAATGGGGCGCCGATATTGTAACTCATTCCACAACAAAATATATGGACGGTCACGGTTCATGCGTCGGCGGAGCTATCGTAGACTCCGGCAAATTCGACTGGATGGCTCATAAAGATAAGTTTCCGGGACTTTGCACACCGGATGAAAGCTATCACGGCATAACATACGCCGAAATGTTCGGCATCGAGGGAGCGTTTATCAATAAATGTGTAGCACAGCTGATGAGAGATTTCGGCTGTGTTCAGTCTCCGCAGAGCGCATTTATCCTCGGACTCGGGCTTGAAAGCCTGCCTGTAAGAATGGCAAGGCACTGCGAAAATGCGCAGGCGGTTGCCGAATTCCTTGAAAAACACGAAAAAATCGCTTTTGTCACCTATGCAGGTCTGCCGTCAAGCCCTTACTATGAAACAGCGAAAAAATACATGCCTAACGGCACATGCGGCGTTGTGTCCTTTGGGATAAAAGGCGGCAGAAAAAACGCGGAAAAATTTATGAAGAATCTTAAAACCGCTGCCATCGAAACTCATGTAGCAGACGCGAGAACCTGCTGCCTCCACCCGGCTTCCGCCACTCACAGACAGCTCAGCGACGAGGAACTTGCCGCCTGCGGTGTTTCAGCAGACCTTGTTCGTTTTTCCTGCGGACTTGAAAATAAAGATGATTTGATTGAAGATATAGCACAGGCGCTCAATCAAATCTGACAAAATAACTGATTTCAGGGTAATTATCCATGCCGATTAAAATTCCTAATGAATTGCCGGCAACTCAGGTTTTAACAAACGAAAATATTTTTGTCATGACCGAAACAAGGGCAATGACACAGGATATAAGACCGCTTAAAATATTGCTTTTGAACCTGATGCCGACTAAAATTGACACAGAAACCCAGCTTTCAAGGCTTTTGGGGAACACTCCCCTTCAGGTTGAGCTGACGCTTCTGCACACAACCTCTCACTTTTCAAAAAACACTTCCCAAGAGCATATGCTCGCATTCTATCAGGTGTTTGACGATGTCAAAGACAAATATTTTGACGGAATGATAATCACAGGCGCGCCTGTCGAACATCTTGATTTTGAACAGGTGGAATACTGGGACGAGCTTTGTGAGATTATGGAATGGAGCAAAACGCATGTTCACAGCACATTTCATATCTGTTGGGGTGCACAGGCAGCACTGTACTATCACTTCGGAATTCCCAAGCATTCCCTTGAAAAAAAGCTGTTCGGCATTTTTGAACATACCGCCGATTATAAAACCTCAATCCTGCTCAGGGGATTTGACGACAGTTTTTACATCCCTCACTCAAGACATACATCTGTTCTGAGAGAAGATATAGAAAAGCATCCCGAAATTAAAATTGTCGCTTCTTCTGTCGAAGCAGGTCCCGCCGTTATGATGATTAAAGAAGGCAGGCAGATTTTTGTCACCGGTCACTCCGAATATGACCAGTACACCCTTGATAAAGAATACAGACGCGATTTATCGCAGGGTAAAGAAATCGCCGTTCCGGTTAATTATTACCCCGATGATAACCCCGATAATCCGCCGAAAGTCACCTGGCGTTCCCACGCAAATCTTCTTTATTCCAACTGGCTTAACTATTTTGTGTACCAGACAACGCCTTATGATATTAATGACATTAAAGCAGACATTTAATTGTTTTTTGGAAAAATAAAAATATTTTATAAAAAGTATTTACAAAATAAAAATTTCATAATATACTTGACACGGATATTGAATAAACATTGTGAAGAGGAGAGAAGAAATGCCTGAATTCACCTATGAAATCGTTAAAACCGTTGCCAAACTTTCAGAGAATCAAAAGGGCTGGACAAAGGAACTTAATCTTGTCAGCTGGAGCGGCGGAGCGCCTAAATATGACATTCGCCAGTGGTCGCCTGAGCATGACAGAATGGGCAAAGGTGTAACTCTCACGGATGAAGAAATGCAGGCGCTTAAAGAAGCCTGCACAAAAATGTGAATCACCACCTGTGGGGCTGTCGCATTTAAGCAAAAAGCAAAAAAGACAAAGAGAAACCAAAAAACTCGCAGGGTTATATAACGCTCTGCGAGCTTTTAATTTGCTGTACATCGAGGGTGACAACCTCGATGCGCTGAAGCTGCTCCGGGAATCATATCTATCGAGCTTTATCAAAGCAGTAAATCCAACATCAGCGAGCATATCAAGCATATTCTTGAAGAAGGTGAACTGACGGAAGAAGCAACTGTTCGGAAATTCCGAACAACTGCCGCAGACGGAAAAAACTATCAGGTTATGCATTATAAGCCAATAGAGAAGGAGATTACTCCAAAAAATGCAATCAGACAAAACATTGAATAAGATGCGCTCGGCGCTCAGCGCGGTCGGCATACCTACACCGTCGGATAAAGATCCCATCGTACTTGACGAAAGCGCAAAGCTGAATATTATCGCATGGGGCGACCCGCAGATTTCTTCCGTTTCTCCCCTTCGTTCTTCGCGCCTTTCGGGCGCCTGCCGCGACATAGCAAATATGCAGGGTAAGGCAGATGTGCTGATGCTCCTGGGTGATATTTGTGAATTCGGCAAAGAGGCGGAATTTCGCATGACAGCCGGGATTATTAACGAAGTGAGCGATAAATATGAGCATTTTCTCGCTGTTTCCGGCAACCACGATATAAGACTAAAAGATTATAAATCCCAGCTTGAGCGCTTCAACCGCTTTATAAAAAGCGTTGTGGGAGGTATAGCCGGGCCGGATACCCGTTATTATTTTTCAACAGAAATTAACTCATATAAATTCATTATGATGGGCTCGGATTCTGCGGCTTTTGAAAGCTCTCACATAAGCGACAGGCAGATTGAATGGCTCGACACAGAGATTGCCTCATGCGGCGGAAAACCCGTGTTTGTGCTTAACCACCAGACTCTTAAACGCACAAACGGTCTGCCGGTCACCTGGCTTGGTAAAGGCAGCTGGCGCGGTTCGGTAGGCAGGAGTTCGGATAAAATCAAAGCTGTTTTTGAAAAGCATAAGAATGTTATATTCATCACCGGCCACCTGCACTACGGCGTGAGTAGATATAACTTTGAGGATTACGGAGCATACAAATCCCTTTCCCTCCCGACAGTCGGGGTTTTAAATCACGGCAATTTTTCAAAAAACGGGCAGGGGTATATAATCTCCGTTTACAGCGACCGTATCGTTATGAGAGCCAGAGTTTTCGGTGACGGCGAATATGTTAATAAAGACATACCAAACTCATATATTGAATTTGCACTGGATTAGGCAACGCTGAAAAAAGAATGCTGCCGCATTTGATTTACTCATTTGCGACAGCATTTTCTTTATTATTTTCTTACATTTCCGCAGCAGTTCTTGTATTTTTTACCGCTGCCGCAGGGACACGGCTCGTTAGGCCCGATTTTCTTTTCGGTATTTCTGACCGGTCTTTTCTTTTCTGTTCCGTCAGACGCTCCGCTGGTTGCGGTTATCTTAGCCGTCTGCTCGCGCTTTGTGTCCGCCTCTGACCTGATAACAACTGTCAAAATCTGGCGCGCTGTTTCCTCGCGGATTTCTTCATTCATACAGTCAAACATTTCACTGCCGACTTCACGGTAAGCGACAACGGGGTCTGTGTTGGCATAAGCTCTGAGCCCTATTCCGCGGCGAAGCTGATCCATAGCGTCGATATGATCCATCCATTTTGAGTCAACATTGTGAAGAAGAATCTGCTTTTCAAGTTCACGCATAACCGGTACTCCGGCGCCGCTTTCGCCGAACATCTTTTCCCTGCTGTCATACAGTGCGTTGGCTCTGTCAATAAGCATTTGCCTCGCTTCTTCTTTATCAAACCCGCCTTCGGTCCAGTCCTCATCTTTTGTGAGCCAGCCCTTGAATTTATCCCTCAAAGCGTCAATATTCCAGTCCGCCTTCTTAAGCTTGTCATCACAATAGCTGTCAACAGCTTCGTTGATTGTGCCCTCAATCATTTTGACAATAACAGGTTTGATGTTATCATCCTCAAGAACCTGATTGCGCTGTTTGTAAATCAGCTCGCGCTGGCGGTTCATAACATCGTCATATTGAAGAACGCTTTTTCTTATTGCAAAGTTTTTGCCTTCAATCTTCTTTTGAGCGCTTTCAATGGTGTTTGAAACCATCTTTGCTTCAATCGGCAAATCCTCATCCGCTTTAAGTGCGTTCATAACGCTCGAAATTCTTTCGCCGCCGAAAAGCCTCATAAGGTCGTCCTCAAGCGAAAGATAAAATCTGCTCGCGCCGGGATCGCCCTGACGGCCCGAACGGCCTCTTAACTGATTGTCAATACGCCTTGATTCGTGCC
>JAILFM010000038.1 GCA_024697575.1 Clostridiales bacterium | reverse complement strand
TGCTGTTGGCAAACTGTAAAGAAATAACCTTTACACCGTACGAAGTCAAAAGCCGTTCACTGTCTTTAGTCCGGAAATAGGGATTAACTATATCGAGGTCACCTATTGCAACGTCCTTACCTAATGACCTTAGCCACAAAGCATAATTTACGGCAATGTTCGTTTTTCCGCTGCCGTAATGACCGCAAAAAATAGTTATCCTTTTTGGATTCAGCATACTTTATGGCACCAGCCCAAAGTATCCTCCGTTTTACCCCACTGAATACCGGTAAGGGTATCGTAAAGCTCCTGAGTTACGGCGCCTATTACTCCGTTATTAACGGTAAACTCCTGACCTTTGTAGCTGAGCCAGCCGATGGGAGAAACAACCGCGGCAGTACCCGTGCCCCAGGCTTCTTCAAGCTTTCCGCTCTTTGCCGCCTCTTCAAGTTCGTCAATGCTGATAAGTCTTTCGGAAACTTTATAGCCTTTGCTCTTAAGAAGCTCAACACAGCTCTTTCTTGTAATACCGGGAAGAACGGAACCGGTAAGCTCGGGAGTTACGATTTCGCCGTCAATTTTGAACATAACGTTCATTGAGCCGACTTCTTCAATATATTTTCTGTGAACGCCGTCAAGCCAGAGAACCTGGGTAAAGCCTTTTTTCTCCGCTTTTTCTCCGGCACGGAGCGAAGCGGCGTAGTTGCCGCCGCATTTTGCATAGCCGGTGCCGCCTTTAACAGCCCTGACATCTTCGCTCTCAATGGCGATTTTAACGGGATTAATACCCTCGGCATAGTATGCGCCAACAGGTGAACAAATAACGACAAATGTAGCATTATGAACCGCATGAACACCGAGATGAGGGTCGTTACCATACATAAAGGGACGAAGATAAAGCGATGTTCCGTCTGAATGAGGAACCCAGTCCTTTTCAAGCTCAACGATAGTATCAAGAATCTTAAGAGCAAAATCTTCATCGAGCTGGGGCAGGCAAAGACGCTCTGCGCTGTTGTTCATTCTTCTGATGTTTTCCATGGGTCTGAACATACGGATTTCGCCGTTAACGGTTCTGTATGCTTTTAAGCCCTCAAAGATTTCTGTGCCGTAGTGAAAAACGGTTGATGCCGGGTGAACCGGAATCGGAGCAAAAGGCACTATTCTTGCGTCAAACCAGCCTTTATCCGCCGAATAATCCATCATAAACATGTGGTCGGTGAATATTTTACCAAAGCCGAGCTTCGTTTCGTCAACGGGCTTTTCTTTCGGTGACGACGTTAAAGTGATTTTGATTTCTTCACACATAATAAAACCTCCGTATACGGGTTGTTAATAACCGATTTTTCGTCAATTTTAGCACCCTGTAAAATCAGTGTCAACCCTTTTTAATATTATTTCTTTATTTTACCTCTAATTTCTTGACATAGCTTAAGAATTGGTTTAATATCAAAAACATTAATTCGGAGGTATTGTTATGAGACAAATAAAAATGGCGGACTGTACATTAAGCGTTGCCGCAGAAAATAAAACCAGCCTGTTATTCAGAGAAAAATGCACAATAGCTTCATGCGCAGATAATTACGGGGCTTCATTCATCGAACTTCCTCCTGTAACAAATCTTAAAGACGACAGAATTGTTGCGAAAACCATTTGCGAAAGCGTTAAAAAAGCCGGTGTCAGCATTCCGGTCGGATTCTCTTTGGATGAACTTGAAAACGCATTCAAATGCGTCAAATACGCAAAAAAGCCTTGCCTGCAGGTTTCGCTGCCTATGTCAACGGTTTGCATGGAGTATACATATCATGTTAAATCCGACAAAATGCTTTTAAAAATCGCCGAACTTTGCTCTGCCGCAAAACAAAAGGAATGCATAGTTGAATTTATTGCCAAAGACGCTTCAAGGTGCGAAACAGAATATCTTATAGAAGCTTGTAAAACGGCAACAAATAACGGCGCAGACTTCATCACCCTTTCGGATGACGCCGGTCTTTGGATACCGGATGAAGTTTCGTCTGTCGTAAAACAGGTTAAATCTGCCGTTGGTATTCCGGTTTATGTCAAAGTCAGTGATGCTTTGGGGCTTGCCCCGGCTTGCGCCATAAGCGCAGTAACCGCAGGCGCAGACGGACTTAAGGCAGGTGTTTTCGGCAGCGGCATTCTCAGAGCCGATAAATTCGACCTTATAATCAAAAACAGAGGTCTTGACCTCGGCATTGTCACAGACATCGTTGACACCGAGATTCATACAGACATAAAGGGAATCTTAAAGAGTATGACTTCGCCGGCGGGTAATGCATCTTCATCCGGGAATGATACGATAGTCATTACGGAAGAAACAAACCTTTCCGAACTTCGCCCGATTATTAAATCACTCGGTTACGATCTTTCCGGCGATGACTACGGGAAAGTACATACAGCCGTTAAAAAGCTTTGCCAGGACCGTTCATCAATAGGCGCTAAAGAGCTTGAAGCGATAATCGCGACCTACGCAATGCAGGCACCGTCAACATATCACATTGAAAATTATCTTACCACAACCGGCAGCGGTACGGCTTCGGTATCCCAGATTACGCTCTCATCAAACGGCGAAGTTTTTACGGGCGTTTCAAGCGGAGACGGTCCGATTGACTCGCTGTTCAAGGCAATTGAACAGGCGATCGGTCACAGCTATGAGCTCGAAGATTTTCAGATTGCAGCCGTAACTGAAGGCAAAGAGGCGTTGGGAAGCGCGCTTGTTAAAATTCGCAGCGGCAACAAGCTTTATTCGGGTAACGGCATTTCAGCCGATATTCTTGCCGCAGGGATAAGAGCGTATATTAATGCATTAAACAAGGTTATTAACGATGAAGGCTGACACCTTCAGAAAGAATTGATTTATGAAATTTTCATTTTCGTCAAAAGAATATCTGATGCCCTCTTTTCTGGAGCAATGCAAAACCGCATTTGATTACGGCTATGACGGGTTTGAACTATATGACGCCGTAAAAGAAAGAAAAATTCACAGCGATTCAGTGTTAAAAAGCGATAAGGTTGCAGATGCCAAACGCAAGCTTTTTAACCGCAGGCTTGAAATCAGCGCGCTTATATGCCCTACTGCGCTTGACAACCCGGAATGTTCTTCAAAACTTATTTCAAAATATGTTGAATTTGCATCAATTTCGGGCGTAGATAAAATAGTCGTTTCCATCGAAAATACAATTGACCAAGCGCACATAAACAGCATTCTTGCTCCGGCAAAACTGAAAGCCGAAAAAGCGGGTATCAGAATACTGTTTTTGACAAGCGGTCCGCTTTCAGACACTGCAAAGCTGATTGAACTAATTCATTCACTGCACAGTGTGAATATTGCTGCCGCATGGGACATCAGGGCAACATATTTTGACGCAGGAGAAAGCGCCGAAACAACGATTAAAACCCTCGGCGCTTACATTGAATATGTTAAAATAGGCGACAGAAAAGACGGGGTTAATGTTATTATCGGCGAAGGAGAACTGCCGGTAAAGAGCTGCCTTAATGCTCTTAAGTCACTAAATTACGACGGATTTGTTTGCGTTCACGGCAACGAAGAAATCAGCAACCCGGATATTGTTCTCACCCGTTTTATTGCGTATATGAAGGGCTTATCCGTTGAAAAAGAGCATAGCCCCGCTTTGCCTTCAAACAGAGCCGGAACCGGCACACACCCATGGCCTAAATATTCTGTTTTGAATAAAACCTTCGGTCAGGTTCTTGACGATTTGGCTCATACATACCCCGACCAGTATTGCTTTAAATACACCACTCTTGACTACACAAGGACTTATTCACAATTCAGAAAAGATGTTGACAGAGTTGCCGCCGCCCTCATTGATATGGGTGTTAAACCCGGTTATCATGTTGCGATCTGGGCAACTAATGTCCCCGCCTGGTATCTCACATTCTGGGCTGCAACAAGGATAGGCGCAGTACTGGTTACCGTCAACACTGCATATAAAATTCATGAAGTAGAGTATCTTCTTAAACAGTCCGATACTCACACTCTCGTGATGATAGAGTATACCAAGGACGCCAACTACAAACAGATTATGCAGGAGCTTTGCCCGGAACTTAAAGGCCTTCAAAAAGGCAAAGAACTGTATTCCGAAAGGCTTCCCTTTTTAAGGAACATTGTTACCGTCGGTTTTTCGATGGAAGGCTGTATGACATGGGAAGAGATGTTTGAAAGAGGCAAAAACGTTCCTGTTCAGGAAGTCAGGCGCAGGTCCTCGCTCGTAAAACCGGACGATGTGTGCAATATGCAATACACAAGCGGAACAACGGGATTCCCCAAAGGTGTTATGCTCACTCACAACAATATTGTCAACAACGGCAAAACAATCGGCGACAGAATGGACCTGTCAACTGCTGACAGAATGATGATTCAGGTGCCTATGTTCCACTGCTTCGGCATGGTCTTGTCAATGACAAGCTCATTCACACACGGAACCACCATGTGCCCGATGCCGTATTTTTCACCGAAATCATCGCTTGCCTGTGTTCACCGTGAAAAAATCACCTGTTTTAACGGCGTTCCGACAATGTTTATAGCAATGTTCAATCATGAGGATTTCAGCAAAACAGATTTCTCATATATGCGCACCGGTATCATGGCGGGCTCAAACTGCCCTGCAGAGCTGATGAAACAGGCCAGCGTAGATATGAACATGCGCGAAATCATATCCGTTTACGGTCAGACAGAATCTTCGCCCGGATGTACCATGGGTGAAGTGAATGAGACCCTGGAGCTCAGAACCGAAACTGTCGGTTCGGCATTCCCCGGTGTTGAGTGTAAGATAATCGACCCTGAAACCGGTCTTGACCTGCCCGACGGCGAAAACGGAGAGTTTGTGGCAAGAGGCTACAATATCATGAAGGGCTACTATAAGATGCCGGAAGCCACAGCGCAGACAATTGATAAAAACGGATGGCTTCACACGGGCGATATCTGTATGAGAACACCCGAAGGCTATTACAAGGTAACCGGCAGGCTGAAAGATATGATAATACGCGGCGGTGAAAATATTTATCCTCGCGAAATTGAAGAATTTTATCTGACAAACCCGAAAATAAAAGACGTTCAGGTTATAGGCGTACCCGATAAACGTTACGGTGAAGAAGCGTGCGCATGGATAATTCTTCACGACGGAGAAACAGCGGATGAAAAAGAAATGACCGAATTCGGTCTTGCTTCCATAGCCCGCCACAAGGTTCCGAGATACTTCCTTTTTGTTAAACAGTTCCCGATGAATGCCGCAGGCAAAATTCTCAAATACAAGATGAAAGAGCAGTCCGTTGAAAAGCTTAATCTTACAGCAGACTGATACAAGGGGATAAGCAAAATGAAAAAACTTGTTTGTTTTCTGATTTGTTCGGCAGCGGTCCTTTCACTGTCATCATGCGGCAAAGGCGATAATGCAAAAACGGAAACGACGGCATTGCAAACCGCACAGTCATCGTCTGTATTTTCTTCTCAGGCTCAGACAAGCAGCAGCACTGAAGTGGCTGAAAATACGACGGTTTCGCAGCCCGACACTCTTATAAAAACCGAAAAGGTTCAAAGCCAGGCTGTTGCATCTTTTGATGAACTGAATGAACAAACAGGTTCAAAACTCAGCACCCCCGATGTTGAAGGCATAGTAAGCGAAGAATTCAATATCATTAATGAAGAAAAAGCAGCAACGGGAGAGTATATTTTCAAAACAGAAAAATATACCTGCAGTGTCAGATTTTCAAAGTACACCGGCACTGACATTTCGGGCTATATTATCAACGGAAAAGAACCTTTTGACAACAATGGCGGCGTTCAGGTTTTCACAGATAAAAACACAGCTCTCGTTCACTGGCTGACAAAAGACGGGCAATATGTGCTTTCATACAATGAGGATGACCTTGATTTAGGCACATTTGAGAACCTGTTCAACATGATGAAGGAAATAAGCGAAAAATAATAAGCTGAAATGAACGGTATTTTAACGGTAGATAAACCCAAAGGTATAACGTCATTCGGCGTTATTGCAAAGCTGAGGCGCATTTTAAACGAAAAAAAAATAGGTCACTGCGGGACTCTTGACCCGATGGCAACCGGAGTTATGACGGTTTTATGCGGTAACTGCACCAGATTTTGTTTGCTTTTGCCCGATACAGACAAGGAGTATATTGCCTCTTTCAGTCTCGGAATTGAAACAGACACCCTTGACATTACCGGCAGAGTTATCAGCGAAAAAAAAGTTAATGTCAAAACGCTGGATGTTGAAAACGCATTAAATAATTTCACAGGTGAAATTGTACAGGTGCCACCGATGTACTCCGCTGTAAGTGTCGGCGGTGAAAGGCTCTATGAACTTGCGCGTAAAGGCATTGAAATAGAAAGAAAACCAAGAATCGTAAATATTTATAACACCGATTTACTCGCCGGTGATGAAAACAGTAACGAATATAAAATCAGAGTCGCATGTTCAAGCGGAACCTATATTCGTTCTTTGATAAGTGATTTGGGGAACAGCCTCGGATGCGGCGCGGTGTTAACATCTCTGAGGCGGACTAAAGCCAACGGTTTTGATATAACGGACTGCAATTCACTTGAAACACTTAAGGATGCCGCAGAAAAGGGAATCGTTTCCGAATATCTTTTGCCGATAGATCAGGCTCTTAAGGATTACCCGGAAATAATCGTAACGGATAACCAGAGCGTAAGATTCAAAAACGGCGGTGAATTATTCACCGAAAGGCTTTCAATGACATTGGACAGAGGATATTGCCGTGTATATAACCGCACCGGCGTATTCCTGGGAATAGGCGAATTTGACGGCAGCGACACAATGAAAGTTAAGAGAGTTTATAAAAGCGATGAACAGTTTTGAAACGGAAAACAATACTTTTGACGCCGGAGTACTGCCCGGAGGATTAAGAAACGACATTCAGATTAAAATACTGCTGTGCTTTTTGATTGAAAATGTTGACGGCATACTTACATTGACCGGTCTTATCGAAACTCTCAGTGACAGCGGCATTGCAAATTATTTTGCCGTCGCACAGGCTCTTTCAGACCTGAGAGAAGACGGCAATATCACGGTCAACGAAAATCAGGAGGCTTCAATCACCGTAAAAGGCAGAACTGCCTTGAGTGAACTTAACAGCATTATTCCCGTCACAATAAAAGAAGCGGCGCTTGCAAAAGCAAACACCACCGCCGAAAAATATAAGAACGAAAAATCCACCCGTGTCACAACTGAACCATACGGTCAGGGCTATATGGTCAAATGCAAAATAAATGCAGGTCAGACAACACTGATGGAACTTAATATTTTTGCCGCAGATTCCGAACAGGCGCTGCAAATAAAAGAAAGGTTTATAGAGAACCCGACAAAAATATATAAAAATATACTTGACTCGGTTGATGACTAAGCAAACGCCGATATCATACCGATAATTCACCGGTACAGCTGTCTTCATCGATACCGGTTATTTTGATTTTAACCGGGATACCGGCGTCGCATTCACCTTTGAACTTAACCGGAATATACGCTTTTGTGTATCCGTGCCCGGTTAAACCGTCGCTTTCCTCGGTTAAGACTTCAACCGTTCGCCCTATGAGAGCAGACATTCTCTCTTTTCTTGTTTTTTCGCAAACCGACGCCATTTCACAAGCGCGCCGGCTTTTGACAGAATTTGTCACCTGATCCGGATAAGAAGCGGCAGGTGTTCCCGGTCTTCTTGAATAAGGGAAGATATGAACTTTTTCAAACCCTATTTTTTTAACAAATTCAACCGACTGCAAAAAATCCTCTTCTGTCTCACCGGGGAAGCCGACCATTATATCTGTTGTTATACTTGCGCCTTTAAAAATGTTGCGAAGCTTCAGACACAGGTCATAATACTCCTTCGCGGTATAATGCCTGTTCATTTTTTTGAGCGTTTTATCACATCCGCTCTGCAGTGAAATATGAAACTGAGGGCAAAGCTGAGGTATTTTTGACAGTTTTTCAATTATTTCGTCCGTTATATGGTCGGGTTCAAGTGAACCGAGCCTCACTCTTAAAACGCCGGGTGTTTCAGCGCAGCACTTAACAGCGTCAACTATTGAAAGTCCCTCCCCGCTTTCCGTGCCGTAGGCGGAAAGATTGATACCGACCAAAACAATTTCTTTAAAACCTTTTGAAGCAAGGAGTGAACATTCTTCTTTGATGGTTTCAAGGGGTTTCGATCTTACAAAACCTCTGGCATAAGGAATAAGACAATATGTGCAAAAGCGGTTGCAACCGTCTTCGATTTTTATCTCAGCCCTTGTTCTGCCGTAAAAATCCGAAATTGTGTTACCGTGATATTTTTCGCTCTTTGTGTGAGAAACAATATTGACAATTCTGTCGCCGGTTTTATACCTTGAAATCATATCAAATAGCTGCTCATTGTTACCGTTACCGATGATAATATCAGCCTCACTCAAACTTTCACCTGTCGAAGGCATCGCCTGCGTCATACAGCCTGTCAGAACCACAATGCTGTCAGGGTGCTTCGATTTAATCGAGCGAACCATTGAACGGCTTTTACGGTCGCTTTCTGCCGTTACGGTGCAGGAATTTATAACATAAATATCAGCCGGTTGATTGAAATCGACTGTTTCAATGCCGTTTCTTTCAAGCAGTTGTGCCATTGCCTGTGTTTCATATTGATTAACTTTGCAGCCAAGGGTATAAAATGCAGCTTTCATAAATATCTCACTTTGAAAACAATATACTGTAAATTTTTAAACAGTATATCACAAAAAATATAAAGTTCAAGGAGCAATCGAATATGCTGAAATTCAATAACGGAAAATTTAAAATCCTTCTTTTCGGTGATATACATGAAAGTGGAGATTTTGAAACGAGCCCGAAATTCAGAGATATGCAAAAGCTCATGATAAAAGCGCTCGACGGATATCAGCCGGATATCTGCGTTCTGCTCGGCGACAATTGCGAGACACCGGTTTTAAAAAACAACCCCGAACATTTCAAAAAAATGCTTTCAGCCGTTACCGAACCGATTACAAAAAGGAACATACCTGCTTATTGTATAATGGGTAATCATGAGCATGACCCCGGCATTGACGAAGAAGTTCTTGAAGCTTATCAGAGTATTGACGGTGTTGTAATGCGAAACGATCATCCGCAGGACGGCAAATACTGCGATTATGTCGATCAGGTTTATTCTTCCGACGGCAAAACTCCACTGGTTAACCTTTGGTTTATTGATTCAAACAATCTGTGTTCAGACCGCTCACTTTCAACTTACGACTATGTTCACGACTGTCAGATAAAGTGGTTTGAGGATAAAAGTGATGAGCTGAAATCACCAAACTGCTGTGCTTTGCCCTCATATATTTTTCAGCATATTCCCGTCCCCGAAGAGTACAAGCTTTTGAGAAAAGCTAAATTATTTGAAATACCGAAATGTGTTCGCGGCTTTGACTCAAAAAGAAATAAACTTTATGTTCTCGGTGACAATGCCGAGGGGTATCTCGGCGAAGGTCCGTGTTCACCCGATATAAACAACGGTCAGTTTGCGTCTTGGAAAAAAGTCGGCAATGTTGTCGCCGCATTCTTCGGTCATGATCATCTGAACGATTTTTCCGGCTGGTATGACGGAGTTTTTATGGCTCAGCATAAAACAGCCGGCTTTAGGGCTTATACAGACGGATGTCAAAGCTGTGTGAGACTTGTGACCATATATGAAGATAGACCCACGCATTTTAAGCAGGAACTCAAACATTTTAAAGAATTCGGATTAGTCAGCGAATCACTCGGCCCTGTTTTCAAAAGAATAACGGACAGGCAAAGCCTTCTTATTCATTTGGGTTTGAAAGCTCTGGGCAGCGCCGCCGGTTTAGCCGGCGCAGTTGCCGCTGTCAAGTATGTAAAAAACACACGCAATAAATAATTCACCGACTATGAGGTTATTTTAATGCATATCTTAATCATAGGTCAGGGAAAGTTCGGAACTACATTAACACGCCAGCTGATAAAAGAAGGACACGATATTGTTGTTATTGACATTAATAACGACAATGTAACAAACATAGTTGATCAATATGATGTTATGGGCATTTGCGGCAACGGCGCCAACTGCGAAATTCTTAAAGAGGCGGGTGTAGCCAAGGCAAAGCTCTGCATGGCAATGACTTCTTCGGACGAGCTGAATATACTATGCTGTATGTTTGCAAAAAAGCTCGGTGCAGAAAACACCGTAGCCCGTGTCAGAAATCCGGATTACGCACATCAGGCAGGCTTTTTGCGTGACAAAATAGGCATCAGCATGATAGTTAATCCAGAGTATGAAACGGCAAGGTATATTTCAAGGTCTCTTCGGTTTCCGTTTGCATCAAACCTTGATACTTTTGCCAAAGGAAAAGTTGAAATTGCAAGCATTAAAATACAGCCGGGCAGCGTTCTTGACGGCCTTGCCCTTTGTGACCTGAAGAAAAAGTGCAAAGCTAAGGTTCTTATATGCGCCGTAAAAAGAGGCGAAAATGTGACCATTCCCTCCGGTGACTTTATATTGCTCTCCGGTGATACAATAAGCGTAACAGGCTCCAATTCAGAGCTGTCCGCTTTTATCCGACAAACGGGTTCGGCAAAAAAAGGAAAAATTCAGGATGTCATGATTATCGGAGGCGGCCGCATAGGATATTACCTCTCAATACTTCTGACAGAAGTCGGGAGAAATGTAAAGCTGATTGAAAATAACCGTGAAAAAGCGGTGTGGCTGAGCAATTCTCTAACCGATGTAACTGTTATAAATGCCGATGGAACAGATAAAGAAGTACTTGATGAACAGGGAATCGAAAGCCAGGATGCGCTTGTTGCTTTGACCGGCATTGACGAAGAAAACATAATTGTTTCAATGTATGCCGGTTCAAAAAATCTTCGCAAAGTCATTACAAAAATCGACAGGCGTTCGCTTTTATTTATGGAAAAACTCGGTCTTGATACAGTTGTCTCGCCGCAGGATGTTGCGGCTGATATTGTAACAAGATATGTTCGAGCCATTCAGAACTCATCCGGAAGCGCTCGTGTTCAGACCCTGTACCGCCTTCTTGACGGTAAAATAGAGGCAAGCGAATTTATTGTTCCGGAAGACACCGCATACGAAAATGTTCCGTTTAAAAGTCTTTCAATTCTGCCTAACACACTTGTTGTTTGTATAATCAGAAACAATAAACTGATTTTCCCGCAAGGCGATGATTATATGAAAGCTCGGGACAGCGTTATTGTTGTCACCGCGGGCAGAATCATTGAAGATCTGAGTGATATTTTTGCCTGAAAGAGAATAAAATGAACAGAAAAAAAATATCTTCATACCTGGGCAATATACTGCTCATCGAAGCGCTGCTGCTCGGTATTCCGGCAGGTTTATCAATTTATTTTCGGGAAAAAGCATTTTTGTCCTTTGCGTTTACTATAGCCTTGCTTGCCGTAGCAGGCATTCTCTGCATTAAAATCAAGCCTGAAACCGGAGCAATTCACGCGCGTGAAGGGTATGTTATTGTAGGCCTCGCCTGGATTTTAATGTCAGCGTTCGGAGCGCTTCCGTTTTTCATAAGCGGCTGTATACCCAACTACATCAACGCACTGTTTGAAACAGTATCCGGCTTCACAACAACGGGTTCAACAATTCTGGATGATATTGAAGTTCTTCCGAAAAGTATTCTTTTCTGGCGCTCTTTTACTCATTTTATCGGCGGTATGGGTATACTGGTTTTTGCACTTGCCGTTATGCCTAAATCAGATGACGGCGGCGATATGCACATTATGCGAGCAGAGGTTCCCGGCCCGACTGTCGGCAAGCTTGTTTCAAAAATACGCGCAACCGCGACAATTCTCTACGGTATTTACTGCGGGATGACACTGGTTCTGGTAATTCTTCTTATTATCGGCGGTATGCCTGTTTTTGACAGCTTTTGCAATGCTTTTGCAACAGCCGGCACAGGCGGCTTCGGTCTTTTAAACAGCAGTATTGCCGGTTATAACAGTTATTACTGTGAAATGGTAATAGCAGTATTTATGATACTGTTCGGCACAAACTTCAATCTTTATTATTTGATTATCAGAAAAAAAATCGGCCTTGCATTAAAAAACGAAGAACTGCACTGGTATTTAGGCTTTATCGCCTTTGCAACCGCCGTTATAACCATCAACCTGTTCAGCACAGAGCACTGGCTCGATGATTCTTTCAGATATGCTTTTTTCCAGGTTGCTTCCATTATCTCAACAACCGGGTTTTCAACGGCTGATTTTGACAAATGGCCTCAGATTTCAAAAACCACTCTTTTTATACTTATGTTCATCGGCGGTATGGGGGGTTCGACCGGAGGCGGTCTTAAAGTCAATCGGGTTATAATTGCAATTAAAAGCGGTATCCGTTCAATAAAAAACGCCATAAACCCGAAATTGGTTCAATCTGTCAAAGTTGACGATGAACCCGTTGATGAAAACCTTGTTAAAAGTGTTGCTCTTTATGTATCAAACTTGTTTGCTATCTTGTTTGTCTCGGTTTTCATAATATCTCTTGACGGCTATGATTTCACGGAAACCATCAGTTCTGTTGTCGCTTGCGCCTCAAATGTAGGTCCGGGTTTCGGCTGGTGCGGTCCGTCGGGCAATTTTTCTTCTTTTTCCGCGCTTTCAAAGATTGTTCTGATTTTGGATATGCTTATTGGCAGGCTTGAAATAATTCCCATTCTGATACTGTTTGCAAGGGGATTTCGTTTAAGAAAATATAATTGACTTGAAATACAGGCAATGATATAATCAAATAAATTAACGGAAATATATATTGAAATAACTTTTCCGTGAAGAAAGGACTGTTTCCATATGGACTATAAAATGCAACTGACCCCGGAACAGCAGGCAATTCTTGACGGCGCTAATGGTGAAGCGATGGCGAAGGTAATGAAAACCCTTGTCATGTACGGCGAAGCGTTCGGCGCAACAAAAATGGTCCCCGTTACAAGCGAAATGGGTCACCTTGTAACTTCATTCGGTCTCGGTGTTATGAAACCGGTTTATGAACTTCTTGACAAGCTCATTGACGGCGGCGCAATATCACAGCAGAAGTTTTCAGTTGACCCGAAGCCCCTTGACCCGAAGGTTCCTTCAAGTTTTCTTCAGAATTTTGTTTTCAAGAAATTTATGTACTCCGTTCAGAACGAGTATGATTCACAGCTGAAAAAGCTCGGTCTTCTTGACAAAAACGCATATTCCTGCACCTGCTATATGGACGAAGTCGGCAACAAGCCCAAGAAAGGCGACATTCTTTCATGGGCAGAATCCTCGGCTGTTGTTTATGCAAACAGCGTGCTCGGCGCAAAGTGCAACCGCAACAGCGGCATTATCGAGCTGTTTGGCTCAATAGTAGGCTGTGTCCCCTATTTCGGCCTCTTGACAGACGAAGGCAGAAAAGCCACCTGGATAATAGAAGTTAAAACAACCAAAAAGCCGGAAGCGCAGATTCTCGGCAGCGCAATCGGTATGAAGGTTATGGAAGATGTTCCATATATCAAAGGCATGAACGAGTGGCTCGGCACCGAGCTTACTGACGATGTGTGCGCATATCTTAAGGATTTCGGCGCAGCGAGCGCATCAAACGGCGCAGTCGGTCTTTATCACATCGCAAACCTTACACCGGAAGCTAAAGAACTGGGCGAAAGCATTATAGCTGAAAATGCGCAAGTCTATGTTATTGACGACGCAGAGCTCGAGCGTGTTAAAAATAACTATCCCGTTATATGGAAAAATAAAGACGCTGCTCCGAAACTTTGCTTTGTCGGCTGCCCTCACCTTTCTCTCGCGCAGCTTAACGAATGGACAGATAACCTTGTTACCGGTCTGAAAAAGAGCGGGCTAAAAAAAGTCAGCGTGCCCACCGTATTCACCTGCGCTCCCGGTGTTAAAGATGAATTTGAAAAAACACCCAAAGCGAAAATTCTTGAAGAAACCGGCGTAATCCTCAGCTATATCTGTCCGCTGATGTATATGAACAATCCCCTCTCAAAATCAATGCCTGTAATTACAAACAGCAACAAGCTTCGCACATACACCACCGCCCGTTATTACACAGGCGATGAAATTCTTGAGATTATCACAAAGGAGGCCAAATAAGATGAAACAATTTAAAGGACGCCCGGTTGTTGCCGGCAAATGCACGGCGCAGGCGCTTGTTTCACACGGCGGGTTCAACACCCTTGCTTCCTTTCAGGGCGCATTGCAGTTCGGCGATCTTCCGATAATCGGCAATAAATACAAACAGACCGAATGTGACGACCAGAATAATAAAGACCTTTACCGCAAACCTATGCTCAACAAAGCTCTCTGCCTTCCGCAGACGATTGGCTCCACAACCGGCGGTATGATTCTGTTTTGCGCAAAATCACTCGGTAAGTGCCCGAGTTGCCTTCTCTTCTCAGAGCACATCGATTCGCTCGCGTGCGCAGGCGCAGTGCTTGCAGCCAACTGGTGTGAGGAACCGATTGTTACCGTTGACTGCCTTGGTCAGGAATTTCTTGACTATGTCAAAGACGATATGCAGATAACAGTTGACGAAGACGGCACGGTAACCGTTGAATAAGAGGCAGATTTATGAAAAAAACACTTGTTATCCTTGCCGCAGGTATAGGCTCCAGATTCGGCGGCGGAATAAAACAGCTTGAGCCCGTGGGACCAAACGGTGAAATAATAATAGATTATTCAATTCACGACGCAATTGAAGCGGGTTTTAACAAAATTGTTTTCATCATCCGCAAGGATATTGAAAAAGATTTTAAAGAAATAATCGGTGACAGGATTGAAAAAACCGCAAAAGACCTCAATGTTGAAGTCTGCTACGCTTTCCAGAATACTGACAATATTCCCGCCGAACTCAGAGAAGGCAGAACAAAGCCGTGGGGAACTGCTCACGCCGTCGCATGCTGTGAAGGCATAGTCAACGAAGCTTTTGCCGTTATCAACGCGGACGATTATTACGGCAAAGTGGGCTTTGTAAAAGCAAGCGAATACCTTGAAAAGAATGACTACGGCATGGTCGGCTATATTCTCAAAAACACGCTTTCCGATAACGGCGGCGTGTCAAGGGGAGTTTGCAGTGTAATAAACGGCGAACTCAAATCCGTTGATGAAACGCACAATATTGTCAAAACAGAAACCGGCGCTGAAAGCGAAGGTAAATCGATTGACCCCGAATGCCTTGTATCAATGAATTTCTGGTGCCTGCCGGCTGAATTTATGAATGTTGTCAGAGAAGGTCTGCCGGAGTTTCTTCAACATCTTAAAAATCCTCTCAAGGATGAATTTCTTCTGCCAACCGTCGTTGACGGACTAATCAAGAGTGGCGTTAAATGCACAGTTTTGACAAGCGGCGACAGATGGTTCGGCGTAACTTACAAAGAGGATAAACCTTCTGTTGT